>CAIXXP010000203.1 GCA_903923465.1 uncultured Sphingomonadales bacterium
GACGAACTTGCCGCTCCACTTCAGGGCGGAGGCGACCATGTCGTCGATCAGGCGGTGCTCGTAGCTGATGCCGGCTTCCTTGAACTTCCCGGCGAAGCCTTCGGTGTCGAACACTTCCTGGAACAGATCCTTGAAGCGGCCGTCATAGGCCTTCAGGATGGTGTTCTTGGTGGAGAGGTACACCGGCCAGCCAACCTGCAGGCCATAGTTGAACGAGGCGCGGGCGAAATCGCGGATCGAATCATCGAGGTTGTACATCGCCATCGCCACGCCGGCGCTGGGGAAGTCGAACACGTCGAGGTCGATCTTCTCGCCATTGTCGCCATCCCACACCAGGCGCAGCTTGCCGGGGCCGGGGATGAGCGTGTCGGTGGCGCGATACTGGTCGCCAAAGGCATGGCGGCCAACGACGATCGGGTCGGTCCAGCCGGGCACCAGGCGGGGCACGTTGCTGATGACGATCGGCTCGCGGAAGACGACGCCGCCCAGGATGTTGCGGATGGTGCCGTTGGGGCTCTTCCACATTTTCTTGAGCTTGAATTCCTCCACGCGGGCTTCGTCCGGCGTGATGGTGGCGCACTTCACGGCCACGCCATACTGCTTCGTGGCATTGGCCGAATCGATCGTTACCTGATCGTCGGTGGCATCACGGTTCTCGATCGACAGGTCGTAATACTTCAGGTCGATGTCGAGATACGGCAGGATCAGCCTTTCGCGGATCCACTGCCAGATGATGCGGGTCATTTCATCGCCGTCCATTTCGACGACGGGATTGGCTACCTTGATCTTGGCCATAGCGCTCTTCTTGCCCCCGGGGATGGATTAATCGGCCGGCCTTAGCACAGCAAAGCGGCTATGCAAGGCGTGGAAATGTCGCGCGGGCGGCGCGGGCGTCCTCGCGGGCGTCAGGCTTGTGCATCGTCCGGGGCGGGTGCGGAGCGCCGGATGCCCCAAAACGGGACTCGCCGATGGTGCGAACGTATTGAGAACGGACGCGGATATGGTTAATTTTCCCTTTAACCAGAAAAATTAACCCTGCGCGGTTGGCACGGCCTTCCGCGCGGTTGTTGCGAGTGTTCTGCCATGGCTACAAACATTGCGGCACCCCCTCCCGCCTTCCCCGCCGGGGCGCGTGAAAGGCCACAATCGTACCCCGCGCTGCATGGGTTGCGCGGGGCGCTGGCGCTGTGGGTGGTGCTGTATCACCTGACGCCCGGCAGGATCGGGCTGGTCGGCGGCGCTCTCCGGGCAAACCAGTATGGCTATCTGGCGGTGGACATCTTCTTCGTGATGAGCGGGTTCATCCTGTTTCACGCCCATGGGCGCCATCTGGCGGACCTGCGGGTGGACAGGCTGGTGGAATTCTTCCGTTTGCGGTTCTGGCGCACCATGCCGATGCATCTGGCCTCGGTGGCGCTGGCGCTGGCGGTTTCGGGGCTGGTGGTGCACGAATGGCCGTCTCGCGCCGCGCTGCTGCGGGCGGTGCTGCTGCTGGATACGTGGAACGAGGCTTCGATTGCCCACCGGATAAATGGCCCGGTGTGGTCGCTGCATGTCGAGTGGGTCGGCTATCTGTGCATGCCGCTGCTGTTCGTGGCGCTGCAGAAATGGCGCGTGCGGCGCTGGCTGGCGCTGGGCACGGCGCTGGGACAGGTGGCGATCATGGGCGGTCTCTCGCTGTCGCCGAGCGCGTTCGAGGGTACCGGCGCTCTGGTGCGGATGGCGGGTGGCTGCGGGCTGGGCTGCGTTTTGTGGACGCTGCGCGATCATCCGCTGATGGCCCGGCTGGAGGGCGACGCGGCCTTGCTGCTGGCCTGTGCCGGGGCGATCGCGATTCTGGAGGTGGCCAGCCCGGTGTTCGTGACGCCGATGCTGGCGGTTATCGTGATGGCGCTGACCCGGCCCGGGCGGCTGGCCGGCGCAATGCTGACCAATCGGGCGATGCTGTTTCTCGGGCGGATTTCGTTCTCGCTCTACATTACCCATTACCCGGTGATGTGCGCCTATCTGGTGCTGCAGCGCGCGGGCGCGATTTCGTCGGCGGTGGCCAGTGTGCTGACGCTGACGACGGCGCTGGCGCTGGCGAGCGCGGTGTGCGTGACCATCGAGGAGCCGACGCGGCGCTTTGGCCGGCAGCGGTTTGCATTTGGGCCGGCCTGGCACAGCCTGGTGGCGCCGCGGCTGGCGCAGCGGCCGCACAGGTAGGGCGGGGCCGCGCGGCGGTAGAGGCCGACGGCGACACGGAATTTTGAGGTAGAGCGCTTCGCCGATGCCGGGAGTCCGGGGTCGGCGAAGCGTTTTGGCGTGGGCCCGCCTCGCGCCCTGTGCGTCCTTTGCGCCCTGTCGCCATGGGTGCCATGGGGGCGCCAAGGGGTGAGCCGGTGGTTTGCGGGATAACGCGGGGGGATGGAGGCGGTGCGGTGAAGGCGCGGATGAACAGTCTTCGCGCCTTTGGGGCCGCCCTATGCCGTCACGCGTATCGTCTGGGCGGCAGCGGGGCAGGCGGTCGGACGGGGGCGATCACGCAGTGTCTGGGGCCGAGCCGGGGCGTTCGGCGGAGGCGGGTCGCCCCACTGTTGCCTGCGCGGATGCGCCCGCCCGTGCCGGTGCCGGACGTGCAAACGGGCCGCGGAACGGCCCGTTTGTTTCCATCTTCCGCCGGTTGGCGAGGGTCAGGCGTTCATCAGCGTCATGCCCAGCTGGCCGGCGCGCAGCGGCTTGCCGGAGACCAGCATCCGCGCGGCCAGGCGCCACATGCGGGGGTTGTCCTGATGGCGGCTGGCGTAGGTTTTCAGCATCTCCCAACCCTCGGCGGCCAAGGCCTGTGGCGCGTGGAGCGAAGCCTCGACCACCCGGCGGCGGACGAGATCGCCCGCGCCCCGGCCGAACAGTGTGTCCAGTTCGAGGGTGGTGGGCAGGCGGCCCAGCGTCTCCACCGGATCGAGGCGGCCGGCCAGCCGCTGGCTGTGGCAGAGCCAGGCGATGGCGTTCTGGCTGGCGCGGGCGACGGTCTCGCTTTCATCGCGGGCTTCGGCTCGCTCGCGCGAGACCAGACCCTGGGGCAGCTTGGCCATGCGGGTGTGGCCGGAAAGGCGCAGCAGCAGGTCGTAGCCGGCGGCGTGGCCCAGCGCCGGGCGGTAGCCGCCGACGGCCAGCACCGCCTCGCGGGCATAGAGCAGGGTGGCGGCGTCCATCGGCGGGCCGGCGCGCAGGCCGGCGCGGATGCGGTCATCGCCCACAGGCTGCTGATGCGCGGGGCTGAGGGCTTCGCGGGGGAAGGCCAGCGACGGCTGGGCCGGATCGCGGCGGACCAGCGTGTGATCCTGCGGGCCGAGCTGAATGCAGCCGGTGCCGATCACCCCATGGTCGGGATTGTCGATGGCGAGGTCCATCTGCCGTTCCAGACGGTCTGGCGCGGCAATGTCGCTGACATCGGCCCGGGCGATGAAGCGCGTGCGGGCCAGATTGTGCAGATGGTTGAGGCCGGAGAGCGCGGAATGGCCTTCGTTGCGCACGATGCGGATGCGCCTGTCGTCGAGCGCGTGGCCCAGAACGACGTTGGTGGTGGCATCGCAGCCGGCATCGACCAGGATGAGAAACCCGAAATTGGCGAAGCTTTGCCCGCGGATGGCGCGGATGGCGGCATCGAGCTTTTGCGCGGCCGCGGCGGATTGATCACCGGGGCCGGCATGCATTATCACGCTGAGCATCGCGGTATCGTGGCTGGTCATCACGCAAACTCCATCGTTGCCGTACCGTGTTGCCACAGGCCGGGTTGGCCGCGCCGGGGCGGGGTCCAAAGGTTACCGTTAACGATTAATTACCAAGGTTAACGATGGTGCAAAGCGGTGGTTTCAGGCTGTCTCAACCGGGGACGGAAAAGGCGGAGCGGATCTGTCGGGCGGCTGCGCGATCAGGGCTGGAAGAGATCTGCCCGGCATGCGCTATTGCGGCGGACAGCTTCGAGAGGTGTGTTTCGCATGGGTGAGCCGACAATAGCCGCAGCCGGCGCGCCAGCCCTCCAGCCGGGCGCGCGCGCGCGCGCGGGGCTGGCGCCGCTGGTGGTGGGCGCGGCGGGCATCGTCTTTGGCGATATCGGCACCAGCCCGCTCTACACGATGAAAACCGTGCTGCAGCTTGGCGGCGGCGGCGTGAATGCGGCCTCGGCGATGGGGGTGCTGTCGTTGCTGCTGTGGACCTTGTTCATCATCACGACGATCAAATATGTGAACATCGCCATGCGCATCAACAATGATGGCGAGGGCGGCATTCTGGCGCTGATGGCGCTGCTCGGCATCAAGGGCGGGCACAAGCGGCCGACGATTGTCGCGCTGGGCCTGTTTGGCGCGGCGCTGATCTATGGCGACGGGGCGATCACGCCGGCGATCTCGGTGCTCTCGGCGCTGGAAGGGCTGAAGGTGGCGACGCCTGCGGTGGCGCCCCATGTTCTGGGTCTGGCGGTGGGCATATTGCTGCTGCTGTTTGCCGTGCAGCCGCTGGGCACGGCGCGAATCGGGCGGGCGTTCGGGCCGATCATGCTGCTGTGGTTCGCGACCATCGCCGCGCTGGGTGCCTATAATCTGCTGCGGCACCCCGGGGTGATCGCGGCGGTGAACCCGCTGTATGGCTTGCGCTATCTGCTGGCGCATGGCTGGCATGGCTTCATGCTGCTGGGCGGGGTGTTCCTGTGCGTGACCGGCGCCGAGGCGCTGTATGCCGACATGGGGCATTTTGGCGCGCGGCCGATCAGGCTGGCGTGGAGCGGGCTGATTTTCCCCGCGCTTATCCTCAACTATGCCGGGCAGGCGGCACTGCTGGTGAGTGGGCGGCCGGTGGGCGACAACATCTTCTACGCGCTGTGCCCACCCGCGCTGCTGCTGCCGCTGATCGTGCTGGCGACGCTGGCCACGATCATCGCCAGCCAGGCAATCATCACCGGGGCATTTTCGATGACGCGGCAGGCGATCCAGCTCGGCTGGTTGCCGCGGCTGACGATCAGGCAGACCTCGGCGGAGGGGTATGGCCAGATCTATGTCGGGCTGGTCAACTGGCTGCTGATGGTGGTGACGGTAGGGCTGGCGCTATACTTCCGCAAGTCCGACAATCTGGCCGCCGCCTATGGCATTGCCGTTTCGATGACGATGCTGATGACCTCGGCGCTGCTGTTCATGGCGATGCGCGAGATCTGGGGCTGGTCGCTGGCGTGGGCCGGCATGATCGCCGGGGTGCTGATGCTGGTGGATGCGAGCTTCTTCATCGCCAACGCAATGAAGTTCACGGAAGGGGGCTATGTGCCGCTGCTGCTGGCGGGCAGCGTCTATCTGCTGATGTGGACCTGGCACCACGGGGTGGATGCGGTGGCGCTGTCGCTGGACGACAAGGCGATTTCCGTGGCTGCGCTGGAGGACGAACTGGCCGGCAGCCGGATTCCACGCGTGCCCGGCACGGCGGTGTTCCTCAGCCGGGCCGATAGTGGCGTGCCATCGGTGCTGCTGTGGCATGTGCGGCAGAACCGGGTGCTGCGCGAGAGGGTGATCATCCTGCGCGTCGTCGTGCAAGCGGTGCCCTGGGTCGACGACGCGGCGCGGATCAGCGTGGAGCGGCTGGGCGCGGGCCTGTGGCGGGCCACCGCGCTCTATGGTTTCATGGAGCGGCCGGACATTCCGCTGGCGGTAAGCCGCTGTGCCGACACGACGGGGCCCATCGACTTGATGGACCTGACCTATTACCTCGGCCACGAAACGCTGGTGGCCCGCGAGGACGCGCGGGCGATGATGGCGTGGCAGCGCAATATCTTCGCCTTCATGATCCGCAACACCGCGCGCATGAGCAATTATTTCCACCTGCCGCCCGACCAGACGGTGGAAATTGGCCGGACGGTGGCGATTTGAATGGGCGGCGTGGGGCGCGGCGTGGGGGAGACGTAAAAAAGGGCGCCCGATCCGGTGGATCGTCGCCCCTTTTTTGGCCCTTTAGCGAATGGTGGGCGTAGCAAGGATTGAACTTGCGACCCCTGCGATGTCAACACAGTGCTCTACCACTGAGCTATACGCCCACGACATTCGGCCGGCCCCCCGGGTTCAGGCGTAACGCCTGTGGGGGGCAGGGGCTGGCCTTTAGCGGGCTGGCCAGCCGGTTGCAAGCGGCTTGGTAGGCCGCGAGGCGTTAAATTTCGGGTGGGGGCATCGGGGCCAAAAACCCGTTATCCCCGGCGGATAGGGCTCAAACCCGCATTTCGTTGGGTTGGTCGAACACGCGTTGCACTTCCAGCACCAGGTCTTTCAGGTGGAACGGCTTCGACAGGACGCGCGCCTGGGGGGATTCGCGGTTGGCCTTCAGCGCCACGGCGGCAAAGCCGGTGATGAAGATCACCTTGGTATCGGGCGAGATCTCGGCGCAGCGCTGGGCCAGTTCGATGCCGTCCATCTCGGGCATGACGATATCCGACAGCAGCAGGTCGAATCGTTGCGCCGACAGATGGGGCAACGCCTCGGTTCAGCAAGACACCGCAACCACGTGGTAGCCGGCATTTTCCAGCGCGCGCGCCAGATAGCTGCGCATGGCGTCTTCGTCTTCGGCGAGCAGGATACGGATCATGGAGGGGCCTCAACCAACGGTGTGACGGATTTCTTACATCGGGCCTTACAGCGGGGGCGGTTAAGATTCATGCCTCAATTCCCCGCTGCCCTGCTTTGAGACACCGGTTTTTTTGGAAATTTTTGACCGGCGGGGGCATGCCCCGGGTGGCTATTTCGCCCGGGCCTTTGACAGGGCCTGTCGTTCAGGCCAGCCTAGCGGACATGGAGCGCGGGGCGACGGACAGCAGCGAGTCGAACAGCCAGCCGGGGCCCGGTGGGGATCTGGCGGCGCGGACGCGTGCGGGCGGCAGCATACCGGGCTTTGGCGTGAATGCCGTGGCGGCGTTTCGTCTGGCGGCGCCATCGCCCTCCTGCATTCCGGTGCTGATCGCGGTGCCCCATGCGGGCCGGGCCTATCCTCCCGGGGTGCTGGCCGGGCTGCGCCACCCCGGTCTCGCCCCGGCAAGGCTGGAGGACCGGCTGGTCGACCGGGTGGGCGCGCTGGTGGCCGGGCAGACGGGGGCCGCGCTGCTGGTGGCCGATGCGCCCCGGGCGGTGATCGACCTCAACCGCGCGCCGCAGGATATCGACTGGGGCATGATCACCGGCGCCGACGGGCTGAACGGTGCGCTCAACGGCGGGGAGGCCTCCGCCGGGCGCGCACGCGCCGGGCTGGGGCTGATTCCGCGCAGGTTGCCTGGGGTTGGCGAGCTGTGGAAGGCGCCGATGGCCAGAGCCGAGCTGATCGCGCGAATCGAGGGGATTCACCAGCCCTATCACGCCTGCCTGGCCGAAACGCTGGCGGCATTGCGCGCCCGGTGGGGGGCGGCCCTGTTGATCGACCTGCATTCCATGCCGCCGCTGCCCGCGCCACCATCCTCGGGGCGGAGCGGGCAGGCGGGGCGGAGCGGGCAGGCGGGGTGGAGCGGGCAGGCGGGGCGGAGCGGGCAGGCGGGGCGAGCCGGCCCGGCGCGGGTGGTGCTGGGGGATCGTTTTGGCGCGAGTTGCGCCGGATCGCTGGTTGCCTCGGCCTTTGCCACGCTGGCCCACGCGCGCGTGCCGGCGGCGCATAACCGGCCCTATGCCGGGGGCTATGGCGTGGAGCGGCACGGGGCGCCCGGACGGGGTGTTCACGCGTTGCAGGTCGAGATCGACCGCAGTTGCTACCTCGATTCGCGGCTGCTGGAGCCGGGGGACGGGCTGGAGGCGGTGGTGGCCATGCTGGTGGATATGGTGCGGCGCCTGGCCGGCGAGGTGGCCCTGCTGGGCGCCGGGGCGGGCGATGGCGCGGGGGTCTGGTCGCAAGCGGCGGAATAGGCGGCGGGGCGGGCGTTACGCATCCTTGCAACCGGTGCGCGAAGAAAGCCGGTCGGGTCAGCTTGTTAGTGCGCATAGTTCGGGGGGTGGGGCCGCTGCGCTCTGGTCGCGAATGGGCTTTGGCTCGCAACAGCAACAGGGGGCGAGGGCCCGGCATCGGCCGGCGCCACCCCATAAAAAACCACCTCGCACATTGCTGCACGAGGTGGCCAAGGTTCAGGGAGGAGGCGCGCTCGCGCGCGCCGGGGCAGCCGGACCATGAGGGAAGTCCTACTGCTCCTTTCCCATGATACCGCCAGATGATGACGGTTTCAAGCCCCTGTTGCCGCGCCGCTTTCGCGGGTTGGCGGGCAGGGGCGGGATGCGTTTGGGCGTGGCTGTCAGGCCGTGGGGAGGGCGACCGGGCCCTTGCCCTGCGTGACCTGCTTGGCGAAGATTTCGCGCACCAGTTCCAGCGAGAACAGATGGGCGAAGACCAGCGGCAGCAGGCCGGACTGGTTCCAGCCGCGCAGCACGTCGCCGCGCACTTCGCGCAGCTTTTCCTGATTCACCATCTGGAAGCCGCGATAGACGAAGGGCTGGGCGACGCCTTCCTGCTGGATGCCGACTTCGCCGTCCATCAGCAGGTCGTGCTTCTTCAGTTCCTCGATGAAGGCGGCGGTGCGCTGGCCGGCCCGCTCGAACTGCTCGCAAAAACCGAGCATGGCCTTGGTGGCCTCGGTGGCCTCGCCGGCGGCGAACAGGGGCGAACCCTCGTCAAAGGCGCCGATCAGGTCGCTGGTCGGGTCGAAGCACAGCGAGAGTTCCGCGGCATCCGGCGCCAGCTTGGCCAGCATGAACGGATAGCGGCGGGCATAGGCGGGCAGATAGATCCCATCGGCCACGGCGCCATCGTCGCTGACGAAGACGTTCACGCCCTCGTTCAGGCCCATCAGCGCCAGCGGCACGGGGTTTTCACCGGCCGAGA
Source organism: uncultured Sphingomonadales bacterium (assembly GCA_903923465.1). GTDB lineage: Bacteria > Pseudomonadota > Alphaproteobacteria > Sphingomonadales > Sphingomonadaceae > Novosphingobium. The sequence goes on from CAIXXP010000203.1 coordinate 8,863, forward strand.
ACACGATCGGGTAATAGCGCTGGGCCTGGGGGAATTCCTCCACCGTCAGCGGCACGGCGTGCTGGTTGATCAGCCATTTGGCGCGATCGGTGGTCTTGCTGTGAAAATTGGCGTGGTCCTGGCTGTTGAGCGGGACCAGATCCTGATAGAACAGCGGCAGGTTGGCACTGGGCGGCGCAGAGGCCATGGCATTGTCTCCCTTGGGGGTTTTCGCCGGGCGCTTTAGGCGGTGATGGGGCGCGAAGCAAGCTTGACCCTGCGTTGATTGGCAGGGGTGTGTCAGTTTGTGGCGTTATGGCCGGCGCGGGCGGGTGCGAGCGAATTCAGCCTGCATCCAGATGCTTACCGGGCCAGAAGCTTACCGGGCCAGAAGCTTACCGGGGTTCAGCAGGCCTTGCGGGTCCAGCGCCTGTTTCACCGCCCGCATCATCGCCAGCATCACCGGATCGGCCAGCCGGGCCAGTTCGTCGCGCTTCATCTGGCCGATGCCGTGTTCGGCCGAAATGGAGCCGCCCCAGGCGGTGACCAGATCGTGCACCGCGAGAGAGATGACCTTGCCCTCGCTCTCCTCCCATGGCCCGCGCGCGGTGCCTTTTGGCGCGAGGACGTGGAAATGGACATTGCCGTCGCCGAGGTGCCCGAAGGCGAGGGCCTGACAGCCGGTGAAGCGCTGCTCCATTTCGGCCACGGCGGTGTCGATGAAATCGGGCATGCGCGCCACCGGCACGGAGATATCGTGTTGCATGGCCGGGCCAATCGCCCGTTCGGCCGGGGAGACGCTGTCGCGCAGGGCCCAGAAAGCCTCGGCCTGGGCATCGCTGGCGGCGATGGTGGCGTCTTCCACCAGCCCCGCGGCAAAGGCGCTGGCCAGCATGGCTTCCACCCGGTCGGGCAGGGCGGCGGCGGTGCCTTGGTCGGCCACCGCCTCGATCAGTACGTGCCAACCGTGGGCGGCGGCCAGCGGGGCGCGGGCCTGTGGCAGATAGGCGAGTACCGCGTCGAGGCAGGCTTGCGGCAGGACCTCGAAGCCTTCCACCGCGTCTCCAAGTGCGGCTTCGCAATGCAGCAGCAGGGCGCGGGCGGCGTGAATGGTGGGCACGCCAGCCCAGACCACCCGGCGCTCAGCCAGCGCCGGCACCAGCCGCAGCGTGGCGGCGGTGACAATACCCAGCGTGCCCTCCGAGCCGATGAGCAACTGCTTGAGGTCGAAGCCGCGATTGTCCTTTTTCAGCGGGGTGAGGGCGTTGAACACGCCGCCATCGGCCAGCACCGCCTGCAGCCCCAGCACCTGCGCCCGCATCGCCCCATGGCGCAGCACCTGGGTGCCGCCGGCGTTGGTGGAAATCAGCCCGCCGACCGTCGCCACGCCCTTGCCGCCGAGGGTGAGGGGGAAGCGCAGGCCCGCCGCCTCGGCCGCCGCGTGGAGGTCGTGCAGCACCACGCCGGCCTCGCAGGTGATCTGGCGCGAGGCGACATCCACCGGGCCGATGGCTTTCATCCGCCGCAATGAGACGAGCAGGGAGGTGCCGCTGGCATCGGGCGTGGCCCCGCCGGACATGCCGCTGTTGCCCCCCTGCGGCACGATCGGCACGCCATGGGTGGCGCAGAGTTTCACCAGCGCCGACAGCTCCGCCGTGCTGGCCGGTGAGGCAAGAGCCAGCGCCGTGCCGGTGTAGCGGCCGCGCCAGTCTGTCAGCCAGGGGGTGGTGAGGTCGGCATCGCGGGTGAGGCCGCGTGAAGTAAGCAGGGCTTCGGCGGCGGCCAGAAACGCGCTTGCGGGCGTGGCGGGCGTGGCGGGCGGGGCGGGCGGAGGAGAGAGCGGGGTTTGCGTCATGTCCCGGTCTCTATGCCACAGGGTTTTGCCCGCTGGCCAGCCGATGTGTGGCCCACCGGCGCGCCCGGGACAGGCCAGAGGTTCAGCCGGGGTTCAAGCGCAACTGCCTATCGGTTATGACAACAGGGAATAAGAATGAGGTCCACCAGCCCCCCACTTTTCAGTAGGGGTGGTCACAGAACGATGATTCGCCCCGCTTTCCTTTTCGCGCCGCTGGCGCTGCTGCTTGCCGGCCTGGGTGCGAGCCTGTCGTGGCCCGCGCTTGCCGCCCTGCCCGAGACGCGCGAGCAGGTGGGTGCGGCTGAGGCCGATGTCGCGGAAATTCCGCATAGCTCGCCTGTGGCGGATATTCTGCCGGTGGCGCATCAGGTGCGGATCGAGCAGCATTTCTCCATCCGCATTACGCCGGGCGCGCCGGTGCTGCCGCCGGAAATGCTCGACGAGATCCAGCAGACCCCGCCGCCCGAACGCCTGGCGCTGCGCCATTTGAGCCAGTGCGTGGCGATCTCCAGCATCGGCATGGTGCGCGGGGCGGAAGGCAACCGGCTGCTGCTGTTCATGCGCGACCAGCATGTGGTGCTGGCGGCGCTGGAAAAGGCGTGCCGCGCGGAGGATTTCTATTCGGGCTTCTATGTGGCCCGCAATGGCGACGGGCTGCTGTGCACCGACCGGGATACGTTGCAGAGCCGCTCTGGCGCGAACTGCCGGTTGCTGGCCCTCCACGAGCTTGCTCCCAAGCAGTGGCGGCGATTTCCTTGACTTTCATGGGGCTTTGCGGCTAACGCCCGGCCAAGGCTGGCCAGCCTGACCCCCACCCTGACCCCGAGCCTGACTCGAGGCCGGAGATGGCGGGCAGGTGCCAGTGGCGAGAGGGGGCTGTTGCCCGCACCGCCGAGTGAGATTTCCCGGCAGATTTGCGCCGGTTGTTAGCCCGGGCCGGGGTGGCCCGTTTTTCCAGAAAGCCACATGATTTTATGAAATTCGCCGATCTCGGCCTGTCAGACGAATTGCTGCAATCGGTCCTCGAGGCCGGCTACGACGAGCCGACTCCCATTCAGGCGCAGGCCATTCCCAGCGTGCTGATGATGAAGGACATCATCGGCATCGCCCAGACCGGCACCGGTAAGACCGCCAGCTTCGTGCTGCCGATGATCGATATTCTCGCCCATGGCCGGCGCCGCGCGCTGATGCCGCGCTCGCTGATTCTGGAGCCGACCCGCGAATTGGCGGCGCAGGTGGCGGAGAATTTCGAGAAATACGGCAAGAACCACGATCTGAAAATGGCGCTGCTGATTGGCGGCGTGCAGATGGGCGACCAGATCAAGGCGCTGGGCGATGGCGTGGATGTGCTGATCGCGACGCCGGGCCGGTTGATGGATCTGTTCGAGCGCGGCAAGATCCTGCTCACGGGTTGCGACCTGCTGGTGATCGACGAGGCGGACCGCATGCTCGACATGGGCTTCATCCCCGATATCGAGACGATCTGTTCCAAGCTGCCCGCCCAGCGCCAGACGCTGCTGTTTTCCGCGACGATGCCGCCGCCGATCAAGAAGCTGGCCGACCGCTTCCTGACCAGCCCGAAATACATCGAGGTCTCGCGCCCGGCCAGTTCCAACCTGAACATCGCCCAGCACAAGGTGAAGGTGGCCGCCAAGTCGAAGCAGGAGCTGCTGCGCCATCTGCTGCGCACGGATAATGTGCACACCGCCATCGTCTTCTGCAACCGCAAGACCACCGTGCGCGATCTGGCCAAGAGCCTGAAGCAGCACGGCTTTTCCGCCGGCGAAATCCATGGAGACATGGACCAGTCGAGCCGCATTGCCGAGCTGGACCGCTTCAAGGCCGGCGACATCAACATTCTGGTTGCCTCCGACGTTGCCGCGCGCGGGCTGGATGTGAAGGGGGTGAGCCATGTGTTCAACTTCGACACGCCCTGGCACCCGGACGATTACGTGCACCGCATCGGCCGCACCGGGCGCGCCGGGGCGCTGGGCCGCGCCTTCACTTTCGTGACGCCCGAGGATGCCGAGGCCGTCGCCAATGTCGAGAAACTGACCGGCGGGGCCATTCCGCTGTTCGAGGTGGATCTGGGCGGTGCGGCGGATCGGGATTCCAGGGATAGTGCCGGGCGCGAGGGTCGGCCCGCAAGGGGCGGTGCCCGCGAGGAACGCCCGCGCCGCGAGAGCCGCGCGCGCGGTGCCGAGTCTCGCCCGCGCCGGCAGGGTGTCGCCCGCGAGGAAGCCGAAGACGTTGTGGCCGATGCCGCCGTGGCCGACGCCGCCGTGGCGGAAGTTGTTCCGGCCAAGCGGGAGCCTCGCGCCGGCCGCGAACCGCGCCCGCCGCGC
>CAIXXP010000204.1 GCA_903923465.1 uncultured Sphingomonadales bacterium
ACGACGAAGCCCCAACCCTCCTTAATTCACAACCTCAAATCTGTGCCATAAGTGCTGACGGGGGACAACCGCTTCCTGACCCCGCCGGTGATCGACAGCACCATCGGTCTTGGCGTCAACCGCAACGGCGACAAGACCACGACCGTCGCGTCCTATTCCGGCATGTTTTCGGGTGATCTGCTGGGCATGGAAGCCACGGCCTATGCCACGATCAGCAAGGACAACCCCAAGCCCACCGCGCGCATCACGCTGTCGCGCACCGACCCGGAAGGTGGACTGCTGGGTCCGCTCGATGCCACCAGCGTGCAGCTGGGTAACATCGGTCTCCCGGCGCTCAAGAACGTGTTGTCGGGCGGCGGCGTGGGCTGGGGTTCGATCGTCAGCAACCGCCCGCTCAACCAGCCCCGCAGCTATGGCCTGCAAACCCTGCGCGGCGAACTGCCGCAGGGCTGGGACGTCACACTCTTTTTCAACGAAGCGCTGATCGCGTTCTCCCAAGCGCGCGGCGATGGCCTCTATGAATTCCCCGACCAGCCACTTGTGTTCGGTCGCAATGAAATCCGTCTCGTGTTCAACGGTCCGCTGGGCCAGCGCCGCGTGGAAACGCAGGTTTATATGTTCGACGAGACGGTGGCCAAGCCGGGCGAGCTTTACTACACGGCGGGCGCGAAGCAGGACAACAACGGAGCGATCCGCTCAACGCTGCAGGTGGATGTCGGTGTTGCCAAGGGTTTGGCTGTGACCGCCGGGTCGGTGTACATCGACAATGATGATGGCACGCTGGCCCGCACCTATTTCAACGGCGGGCTGCGGGCCTCGGTGCTGGGCTCGCTCGTCAACCTTGATTATACCAAGGACATTCACGGCGGGAGCCTGACCGAACTGGGGCTGCGTACCGCAATCATGCGCGTGTCGCTGGATGCATCGCGCACCTGGATCAACGACTTCGCCAGCGACTTGTTCGGCAACAACGGCGATCCGCTGAAGATCCGGGACCAGCTGCGCCTTATCGGATCGTTCATCCTTTCGCCCCGGTTCCGCCTGCCGTTCGCGGCGGACTTCAAGCATGAGCAGACGGTCTCGGGCGTCAACACGTACAACATTCAACCGCGCCTTTCGGTCAACGCGTGGGGGACCAGCTTCACCAACTCGCTCAACTACCTGATCGGCCCCGGCCCAGACAATCTGAGCGGTGCCTTGCAGGCCAACCGCCGGGTGGCCGGCGTGGGCGTCAGCAGCCAGATCGCCTATACCTTGCAGCCCAACCGCAAGCTCGACAGCTTCGCCATGACGTTCGACAAGACGCTGGGCGAGCATAACCGGATCAATCTGGGTATCGTCCAGAGCTTCGGGCCCGATCGGACGATAATGACGGCGGGCTGGACGCGCAATTTCGGTTCGTTCGGTGTGGGCTTCAGCGGCCTTTATGGCGGGCCGCGTAACATGGGGCTGGGCATCCAGCTGTTCACCGCCTTCGGCCGCAATCCGCGCAACGGCCACATCATGCGCGATTGGCAGCCGATCGCGGGCATGGGGGCGGTGGCGGCCAAGGTCTTTGTCGACAGCAACCTCAATGGTAAATTTGATCAAGGCGAAGAGCTGGTGGAGAATGCGGGCTTCACCGTCAATGGCAGCGGCCGTCAGGGCGCCCGCACCGACGCCAAGGGCGAGGCCTTGCTGCCGCGCCTGCAGCCCAGGGCCTATGCCGATGTGGCGCTGGATCTTGGCTCGCTGGACGACGCGCAGTGGCAACCGACGCGCCCCGGCGTGCGTGTCCTGCCGCGCCCGGGCAAGGTGCAGGTCATCGACTTCCCGGTGGTGCTGACTGCTGAAATCGACGGCACCGTTTACCTGATGGACGGTACGGACAAGCGGGGAATTGGCAACGCCAAGCTCCAGCTGGTCGATGCGAATGGCAAGGTGGTGGGCGAAACCAAGTCGTCGAGCGATGGCTACTACATCATCCCCAATGTCATACCGGGCCGTTACAAGCTGAGGATCGAGCCTGAACAGCTCAAGGGCATTGGCCTCAATGCAGACCGCATTGCCGATGTGGAAATCAACCCCAAGGCCGATTTCGTCAACGGCATCGATTTCACGCTGAGCAAGGCGCAGTAAGAAGGGGTCAGTCACCCGCTCGATTGCGCGCCAAAACCTAAACCTCGGATTCTCTAACTGCAATGCCTACCGGGATCGCGCCGCAAACTCGACCGCGCGGCAATTTCAGTAAACTACTGGAAATGCTTGGTATTTTTAATCCGAACCTTTTCCGATGAGGTTCGGGTGAAAAGAGACAAAAGCCGATCAGAGACCGATTTTGGCCGCCCCGGCAGTCTCCGAGGTTCGGATGGCATAGCCAAAACCCCGCGGAAGCTGGGGATTTTTGCCCTTCAAAGGGCCATCTTATTGTTTCGCAATAAGATGTTGGCGGACAGGGTGGGATTCGAACCCACGGTGAGCTTCCACCCACGGCGGTTTTCAAGACCGCTGCCTTAAACCACTCGGCCACCTGTCCAATTCAATATCTTACCGTCCACCTCTGGCCTGCGACGGCGGTGGGCCGGCGCATGGCATGTAGCCTGTGCTTCGCCGGTTGATCGCCGTTGCCGATGCCCGTCCGGGCAAAAGCGCGACCGAAAGGCCGGCCCGTGGCCAAAGCGTATGGATTTCCATGACTTGCAAAACGCGCCGCGTCACAGCCTGATTTACGGGGTCCTGTAGCGACAAGGGCAGGTGTCGCCAACCCACTTTCTGCGTCGGTCACGGCACCGGATGGCACGCCACGCCGATTGTCGCTTGCCCGAACCGACCGTAAAAGGCGCGGGGTAAAGCTGGTGGGGCGCCATTCCTTTTGGCAGCACGATATGGCAAAGATGCCGACATGATGACCCGAACGAAACCCGGCGTAATTGTTCTTGGTTCGCCGCCGCGCGCCAGGCGGTCGGGGGCCGGCCTGTCGTGTGCCGTGGCGCTGTGGGTGGCAACGGGGCTGATTGCCAGCTCTGATACCCCGGCGGCGGCGCAGGCGCAAAACCCGGCGGAGGCGGCTGTCTCCGCGTCCGTGGCTGGCGATGCGCCGGGCGCCGATGCCACCACCGAGGCGCGGTTCCAGGGTTTCCTCCAGATTCTGAGTGCCCGCGCCCGTGCGGAAGGGGTGAGCGAAGGCACGATCCAGCGGATGACCGCCGGGCTCACCTTCAACCCGCGTGTTATCGCGCTCGACCGTTCCCAGCCGGGGTCTGGGGTGGGCGCCAGCCCGTCGGCCCCGCCGGATTTCGCCCCATACCGGCGCGCCCATGTCGATGCCGCGCGCATCGCCGCCGGGCGCGCGCTCTATGCCACGGTGCAGCCCTATGCCGCGCGGATAGAGGCGCGTTATGGCGTGCCGGCGCCAATCCTGCTGGCCATCTGGGGCAACGAGACCAATTTCGGCCGCTATCATGGCGATTTCGATTTGGCCCGTTCACTGGCAACGCTGGCTTTCGAGGGGCGGCGGCGCGACCTGTTTTCCGGTGAATTCGTCGCTCTGCTGAAAATCGCCGACATGGGCGTGCCGCGCTCGCAGCTGGTGGGCAGCTGGGCGGGGGCTTTTGGCAATCCGCAATTCCTGCCCAGCGTCTATCTGCGGCTTGCGCAGGATGGCGATGGCGATGGCGTCCGCGACATCTGGGGCAACTCCGCCGACACGCTGGCCTCCATCGCCCAGTATTTTCGCGATGCGGGCTGGCGGCCGGGCGAGGCCTGGGGCTCGGTGGCGGTGCTGCCGCCGGGGTTTGACTCGCCAGACGTGTCCGGCTCGCTGGTCAGCCCGCTGACATCGCCGGTGTGCGCCCGGGTCCATGCGCGCCATTCCCGCTGGCTGACGGCTCGTGAATGGCGCGCGCGCGGCGTGCGCATAGAAAAGCCGCTGGCCGACGATACGCTCGCCGCGCTGATCGAGCCGGACGGGCCCGGAAAAACCGCGTTCCTCTTAACGGGTAATTATCGGGTTATCCTCGAATACAACTGCTCCAACTATTATGCGTTGAGCGTGGGACTGCTGGCTGATGAAATTGCCTCTAATCTTTGACAGGGCGACGGCCTGCGAATGGTCGATGCCGCAAGGTGCCCGCGCGATGGCGGGTTGCGTTCTGGCCGCTGCGGTACTGTTTGGCCCGCCAGCCGCCGCGCACAAGGCGCCGCCCGCCCCCATGGCGCCCGTCTCGGCGGCCCAGGCCAACGGCCCCGGCGCCGATTTCCCGGTGGTGCTGGGCGAGCAATATTCGATTGGCAGCACTGCCTACACGCCCGCCGATGTGATGAATTACGACGCGGTGGGCTATGTGGCGGTGGATGGTGAGGGGGCGGGCGTTTCTGCCGCGCATCATACATTGCCTATTCCCTCCTACGTCGAGGTGACCTCGCTGGCCAGCGGGCGGACCATTCTGGTGCGCGTGGACCGGCGCGGGCCGATGGACAGCAACCGGGTGATCTCGCTGTCGCAGGGTGCCGCCGCACAACTGGGCATTGGCGATCACGATACGGTGCGCGTGCGCCGGGTCAATCCGCCGGAGCCGGAGCGGGCGGCGCTGCGGGCTGGCGGCTCCGCGCCGGAGCGGATGCCGACACCGCAGCCGCTGCTGGTGGTGCTGACCCGCCGGCTGGGGCCCGATGAACCCGTCTCGCTGACCACCGCGTCGCCGCCGCCCGCCGCGCGCCCACCGCTGGCCATGGCGGCGCCCGCGCCCGCCCCGCGCGTGGCCATGGCGCAGCCGCCCACCTATTCCGCGCCGGAGCCGGCACCGGCCTATGTGGCGCC
>CAIXXP010000205.1 GCA_903923465.1 uncultured Sphingomonadales bacterium
AAATGGGCCTGCGCGCGCGGGGCCAGCCAGCGCGCCGCCACATCCAGCCGGGGGTCGGCACAAAGAGCCTCAGGCGTGGTGGGCGTGATGCCTGCCGCTTCCAGCGCCTCACGCGGCAGATAAACGCGGCCAATGCCGGCATCCTCGTCGATATCGCGCAGAATGTTGGTGATCTGCAGCGCCCGGCCGAGATGATGGGCCAAGCCTATGCCCGGTTCGCGCTCCATGCCGAACACCTTTACCGACAGCCGCCCGACGGCACTGGCCACCCGGTCGCAATAGAGATCGAAGCTGGCATAGTCGGGCCAGCGGATATCGGCGTCGACATCCATCTGCATGCCGTCGATCACCGCGATGAAGTCGGCCTGCTCCAGCCCGAAGCGGCGCACGGGATCGGCGAGGAATGTGGCCTGGCCGGCCGCTTCGCCACGGTAGAGCGCCGCGATATCCCGCCGCCAACCGTCGAGCAGCACGCCGCGTTTCTCCCGTGGCGCCTGCTGGTCATCGGCGATATCGTCTACCAGCCGGCAAAAGCCATAGATGGCGAACATCGCCTCGCGCTCGGCGGCGGGCAGCACGCGCATACCGGCGTAAAACGAACTGCGCGAGACGGCGGCGCGCAGGGCCCCGGAGTCAAACGGCGCATCCTGCACTACGGGGGAGGCGGATGCCGTCACGCGAAAGCCCTCCGCGCCCCGTGGCCTATCACCGCGCCCAGCGCCAGCAGCCCGGCGCGCGGCTTGCTGTGGTGCACGTTCTCGCTCAGCGGATCGCGCCGCTCCAGCAGGCGCACCAGATCCTCGGCCAGCCGCTGAATAATCGCGACCTCGGCCGAGAGGCGCGCGTCGCGGATGGCGCGGGCAAAGCCCGAAGATTGCCGCAACAGCTCGCCCGTCTGGCTGGCCAGCGCCGCAATCACCCCGCGCAGGGGCTCGCGGCTGCGCGCTTCGCCCAGCGCCGCCACCGGCACCCCGGCCATCTCCAGCATGCGCGTGGGGATATAGACGCGGTCGATCGCCCGATAGTCCTTGCCGCAGTCCTGCAGGTGGTTGATGATCTGCAAGGCGGCGCACAGCGCGTCGTTCATCGGCCACAGGGCGGTATCCTCGCCATGCACATCCAGCACGAATCGCCCCACCGGCATGGCGGATAGGCGGCAATAATCCATCAGCTCCTGCCAATCGGCATAGCGGTTGACGGTGACATCGCGCTCGAAGGCGTCGAGCAACTCGTGGGCGTGGGTCAGGCTGATGCGCCGCGCCTGCGCCACCCGGGCCAGCGCCATGGCCTCGGGCGCCCCCTCGCCCGCCAGCCCGGCGCGCATCGCCGCCAGCAGGTCGAGCTTTTCTTCGGCGCTGGCGGTGGGGTTGTCGGCTATGTCGTCGGCGGCACGGGCAAAGCGATAGTAGGTGAGGACCGGCGCGCGCGCATCGGGCCGCACCAGCCAGCTGGCCACGGGAAAGTTCTCGTCCCTGTGCCCCTTGCCAGAGGCGAGGGCAGAACTGTCGGCATGCCCCTCGCAAGAGGCAAGATCCGGGGCGGCCGGCAAGGATGGCAGCGAGGATGGGGCGGCGGTCATAGTATGGGTCATCCTCTGGTATCGGCGGTTTTGGCTTGCGGCGGCGCCGTATGGGCCTGGGCCCGCCCCTTCCACATGCCGCCCTTGCCGCGATACCACGCCCAGGCGGAATAGAGCGTGCAACCGACATAAAACGCCGCCACCACCGGCAAGGCAAAGCCCCACAGCGGTGAGCGGCGATAGAAGCTCAGCATCGGCCGATAGAGCAGCGCCATCAGCGCGAAGGTGCCGGCGCCCATCCAGCGCGCTACCTCGCCGCCCGCGCCGAACAGCGCCAGCCCCGGCGGCACGGCGAACAGCAGCGCCAGCCCCAGCACCGTGCCCAGCAGCAGCAGCGGATTATAGCGCAACTGCGCATAGGCCGAGCGGGCGATCATCGCCCCGATCTCGCCCGCGCCGCCATAGGGGCGGATCGAGCGACTGCGATAGGTCAGCCCCAGCCAGATCGGCCCCTGCCGCTTGATCAGCGCGCCCAGCGTGCAATCGTCGATGAGCGCCCCGCGCATCGCGGCAATGCCCCCGGCCGCCGCCAGCGCCTCGGCCTCCACCAGCACGCAGCCGCCCGCCGCGCCGGAGAGCGGCCCCCGGTTGATCCAGTTGAACGGGTAGAGCATCATGAAAAACCACACGAAGGCCGGCACCAGCGCCCGCTCGGCCCAAGTGCCACAGTGCAGCAACGCCATGAAGGAGACGAGGCGCTTGCGGGCCAGTTTGCCAGTGGTTGGGCGATCCGGCCCGGCGATGGAGACCAGCCGGCTCAGCGTGTCTGGCGCATGCTCGATATCGGCATCGGTGAGCCACAGGTAGCGCGGGGTTCCGGCCCCAGATCCGGCAGCGGCGATGCCCTGATGCACCGCCCACAGCTTGCCCGTCCACCCGGCGGCCAGCGGCGCGCCAGACAGCACGCTGATGCGTTCCGCGCCCAATCCACGCGCAATGGCACCGGTCTGGTCCTCGGAGTTGTCGTCCACCAGGATGATGCGGAATGGCCCCGGGTAATCCTGCGCGGCCAGGCTGGCCAGCGAGGTGGCGATGACATCCGCCTCGTTGCGCGCGGGCACCACGGCCACCACCTCGGGCCAGCTTGCCGGCACGCTCAGCGGCGCCAGATCGTCGCGCTCCCGGCAGGTCCAGAAGCCCGAGAGCGCGAGCACCGCCCACCCCGCCAGCGCCAGCAGGCCCAGCCAGAACGCCAGCCCCGAAAATGCCAGCGGCGGCATCAGCGGATCATCCCGGCATCGGTGAACCAGCGCACCGCATCCTCCAGCGCCTCGGTATAGGGCCGGGCGCGATAGCCCAGCTCCGCTTCCGCCTTGGCCGAGCTGTAGAACATGTGGTGCCGGCTCATCCGCAGCGCATCCAGCGTCAGGAACGGCTCGGCGCCGGTGATGCGCCCCACCAGTTCCGCCGCCGCCGCCAGCGGGAACAGCGGCGCCACCGGCAGGCGAACGCGCGGCGGCTTGCGCCCCACGATCCGCGCGATCTCGCCCAGCATGGCGGCCAGGCTGACATCCTGCCCCCCCAGCACATAGCGTTCACCCAGCCGGCCCTTTTCGGCGGCCAGAATGTGCCCCTGCGCCACATCATCGACGTGCACGAGGTTCAGCCCCGAATCGACAAAGGCGGGCATGCGGCCACAGGCGGCCTCCACCACGATGCGGCCCGTGGGCGTGGGCTTCACATCGCGCGGGCCGATGGGGGTGGAGGGGTTGACGATGACCGCCGGCAGGCCGTCCTCGGCGACCATCCGCTCCACCAGCCGCTCGGCCACCACCTTGCTGCGCTTGTAGGCGCCGGTGGCCTGCGCCGGCGTTGCGGGGTGGGTTTCGTCGGATGGGGCGCCGTCAAGTGGCAGCAAGGTCGCCACGCTGGAGGTATAGACCACCCGGCCCACACCAGCCGCCAGCGCCGCGCGCATCACCGTGCTGGTGATGGCCAGATTGTTGCGCACGATCTCCTCGGGGTCTGGCGCCCACAGGCGATAATCGGCCGCCGCGTGATACAGCGTGCCCACCCCCGCCATGGCGGCGGCAACGCCAGCCTCATCGCGCAGATCGGCCTCCACCAGCTCGCCGGGGAAATCGGCCAGATTGGCTCGCGGGCTGGAGGCGCGCACCACCCCGCGCACACGGGCGCCCCGCGCCGCCAGCGCACGGGCCAGCGCCGAGCCCAGAAAGCCGGCCACGCCGGTCACAAGGGTGATGTCCTCGCTCACGCGCACGCCTCTATAGGCTTTTGTGCCCCGCGCAAAGCGGTGTAGAGGCGCCCCATGCACTTCGGCTCCATCATCCCTGCCCCCCTGACGGCAATGGACGCGGCCGGCGCCCTGTTCGCCCTGCTGGCGGTGATTGGCCTTGGCTATCAACTCTATGCGGTCTGGGCGATCCCCCGCTTTTTCGCCGCGCCGCCGGTTTTGTGCCAGCAGCCTCTGCCGGTTTCGCTGCTCAAGCCGCTGCACGGTGCCGAGCCACGGCTGACCGCCAACCTCGCCAGCTTCCTGGCCACGGACCACGCCGGGCCGGTGCAGATGGTCTGCGGGGTAAACGCGCCGGATGATGCCGCCCTGCCCGCGGTCGCCGCACTCGTGGCGACGCACCCCGATGCCGACATTGCCCTTTCCACCCACGCGCTTCCGCTTGGCGCCAACGGCAAGATCGGCAATCTGGCGGCCATGGCGCCGCTGGCCCGGCACGATATCCTCATCCTGTCCGACAGCGACATGGCCGTCTCGCGCGACTATCTGCCCATGGTGCTCGGCGCGCTGATGCAGCCGGGCGTGGGCGCGGTGTCGTGCCTTTACGTCGGGCGGGGCGATGCCGGGGCGTGGAGCCGGATTGGCGCGGCGATGATCACCACGCAGGGCACGGCCAATATCATCGGCGCGCTGGTCGGCGGGTTGGCGCGGCCCTGCATGGGCTCCACCATTGCCCTGCGCCGCGAAACGCTGGAGGCCATTGGCGGCTTTGCGCGCTTCGCCGATGTGCTGGCCGATGATTACGCGATTGGCGAGGCGGTGGCGGCGCTGGGCCTGACGGTGGCGGTGCCCCCCCTGCTGCTGGAACACGCCGGGGTGGAGCGCTCGTTTGGCGAGCTGTGGCGCCATTTCCTGCGCTGGGCGGTCACGGTGCGCGATCTGCGCCCGGGCGGCCATGTCGGATCTGTGATTACCCACCCGCTGCCGCTGGCGCTGCTGGCGCTGGTTTTCGCTCGCGATACCGGACTGATGCCGCTGTGCGCGGCGCTGGTTCCGGCGGCTCTGGCCGTGCGCCTGCTGGTGAGGCGGACAATGGCCCGGGCGACAGATCGTGCTTGCGGCAGGACGACCGGTGGCAGGCGCCACGCGCCCATTCCCCTATGGTGCATTGCGGCAGGCGACATGCTCGGATTTATGGTCTATGGGGCCAGCCTGTTTGCACGAAGCATTGAATGGCGCGGTGCGCGCCTGACCACGAACACACAGGGGCGAATCTCCGCCCGGGACTGAAAAATCACGCGGGATCTCCGCCAGAACTGCAAGAGAGCACGATGAAGCGAACCCTTTTTCTCCAAGGCCCCTCTTTCGATGGCTATGACGGCGGCGCCGGCGCCCGCTATCAGATGAAGCGCGAGGTCAAGAGCTTCTGGTACCCCACCTGGATCGCCCAGCCCGCCGCCATGGTTGAGGGATCGAAGCTGATCGACGCGCCCGCGCATGATCTGAGCTGGGACGACATCGCCCATGAGTTCGACGAGCGCGATCTGGTGATCCTGCACACCTCCACGCCCAGCTTCAACCAGGACTGCCGCACCGCCCGCCTCATCAAGGAGCGCAACCCGAACTGCCTGGTCGGCTTTGTCGGCGCCAAGGTGATGATCGAGGACGAGGCGAGCCTGAAGGCCTGCGAAGCCATCGATTTCGTCTGCCGCGAGGAATATGACTTCACCTGCGTGGAACTGGCCGAGGGCAGGCCGCTGGCCGAGATCGACGGCATCACCTGGCGCGCGCCCGATGGCACCCCCAATGGCAAAATCGTGCGCAACAAGGACCGCGCGGCGATCGAGGACATGGACGTGCTGCCGATGGTCAGCCCGATCTACAAGCGCGACCTGATTTCAACCAAATATTTCGGCGGTTACCAGCGCCACCCCTACGTCAGCTTCTACACCGGGCGCGGCTGCAAGAGCCGCTGCACCTTCTGCCTGTGGCCGCAGACCATCTCCGGCCACAACTATCGTTTCCGCTCGGTGCCCAAGGTGATCGAGGAGGTGAAGTTCATCCTCAAGGAAATGCCCGAGGTGAAGGAGATCTTCTTCGACGACGACACGCTGGCGGACGCCCACGAGCATGTGGTCGGCCTGTCGCGCGAGCTGGCCAAGCTCGGCTTCGGCAAGCCCGGCTTCCCCGTCACCTGGGGCTGCAATGCCAAGGCGAACGTGCCCTATAACGTGTTGAAGGAAATGAAGGCAG
>CAIXXP010000206.1 GCA_903923465.1 uncultured Sphingomonadales bacterium
CCGAGCCCAGATGCCCCCCGGTCTGCCCCACCGTCTCGATCATCTCCGCCCGAACCTCGTCCGCCAACACACGCAACTGCGCCAGCGATAATCCGCGCAAATCCGAGGGATATTCCACGTGCGGCAATAGGGGGGGGGTAGTCATAAGGGGTTGTCCTAATGCCAACGTGGGGCGCTGTCTATTTTTGCGGCGCGGTGCCGGGCGTTCCCGCAGCGTGGCAGGCGGCGCAGCGGCCGCGGATTTCAATCAGGGGGCGCACATCGACAAACCGGGCGGCCCGCGCGGCATCGACCAGCGCGCCGGTCAGCCGGTCATCATCGAGATGCACCACCTGCCCGCAGGTGTCGCAGATCAGGAAGATGCAGTCGTGCTGGCACCCGGGATGCGTATTGGCGATATAGGCGTTGGCGCTTTCCACCCGGCGGGCCAGATTGGTGCGCACGAACAGATCGAGGATACGGTAGACGCTGTTGGCCGCAACCCGCGCGCCGCGCCGGGCCGAGACGCTGGCCGCGATGTCATAAGCCGAGGCCGGGCGCTCTTGCTCCGCCAGCACGGCAAAGACATCGGCGCGCATGTCGGTCCATCGCTCGGCCGAGGCGATGAGGGCCGCCCGCGCCGCCGCGATCAGGCTGGCGCCGCTGTGTTCGCGATGCCCGTGTTCGTTATGGAGTTGAATGCCCATGCGTTCCCTCTACCGGGCCCCGCGCCAAATACCAGAGCGCGCCAAGCCTGTTCTGAAACGCCGGCAGCCGGCTCAGCGCGCCGGCGCCGCGGTCGCCGAGGGCACCATGCCGCCGGTCACATGGGTCAGCGCATTGCCGCCAAACACCACGCACAGAGCCAGAGCGCCAATGCCAAAGCCCAAAGCAAATGACCGGAACAGATCGGATTTCAAAATACCCATAGTGTCGCAAACAGGCCCGTTGGGATGATTCGTCACCATTGTCCTTCGGCGCGATTTCGCAACTGCACCAGAGGCCAATACGCAATCACCGCAGGTTGCGCGGTAAACCGAAAGCCGCTTGCGACAAAACGCATGTAGGCGGCCCATTTACCGGGCCCACCTCGCATCAATGGCGGAAGTGGCGCATGCCGGTGAACACCATGGCCAGCCCCGCCTCGTCGGCTGCGGCGATCACCTCGTCGTCGCGGATCGAGCCACCCGGCTGGATCACCGCCGTGGCGCCGGCTTCGGCCGCGGCCAGCAGGCCATCGGCAAAGGGGAAGAAAGCGTCGGAGGCAACCGCGCTGCCCTGGGTGCGCGGGGCGGCCCAGCCATAGGTTTCTGCGGCTTCGGCGGCCTTGGCGGCGGCGATGCGGCTGGAATCGCGGCGGTTCATTTGGCCCGCGCCGATGCCGGCGGTAACGCCATCCTTGGCATAGACGATGGCATTGGACTTCACATGCTTGGCCACGGTCCAGGCGAAGAGGCAATCGGCCAGTTCCTGCGGGGTTGGTTGGCGCTTGGTCACGACCTTCAGCATGTTCTGGGTCAGCTGGCCATCGTCGCGGCTTTGCGCCAGAACGCCGCCGGAGATCAGCTTCATGGTCAGGCCGCCGCGATGCGGATCGTGCAATTCGCCGGTCAACAGCAGGCGCAGGTTCTTCTTCTTGGCGAACACCGCGCGGGCGTCCTCGTCGGCATCGGGCGCGCAGACCACCTCGGTGAA
>CAIXXP010000207.1 GCA_903923465.1 uncultured Sphingomonadales bacterium
CCGCCAAACAGCGCCGCGCTCTCGGGATAAGACAGCAGCAGCGACAGCGATTCGGGTGTGGTCAGCAACACATGCGGCGGGCGGGCCCGCTGCCGGGCCTTGCGCTCGGATGGCGTGTCGGCACTGCGCGTCTCCACCCGCATGGCCAGCCCCATGTCCTCGATCGGCGCCATCAGATTGCGCTTCACATCCTGCGCCAGCGCCTTCAGCGGCGAGATATACAGCGTGTGCAAACCCTCCGGCAGCGCCTCGCCCCCCAGCCGCGACGGGCAGAACGCCGCCAGCGTCGGCAAAAATCCGGAAAGCGTCTTGCCCGCCCCGGTATCCGCCACCAGCAGCGCATCGCGCCCCGCTTCCGCCGCCGCCAGCATCGCCGCCTGATGGCCGCGCAAGGCCCAGCCCCGGGCCCGGAACCAGTCGGCAATTTCGGCAGGTGCAATCTCGGGCATCACCGCAGTCTAGAACAACTTCCGATTATGCGGCATCGCAAAAGACGCTCCAGCCCGCCGCTGCTGAAGGAAACGACCCAAAGCGCCTCTCCTCCGGCGGCATCGCGCTTGATTCGCCCATTGGGGTCTGCCAACCATGACAGGGTAATGACGGACAGTGCCCCCCACCATCAGCCAGACGCCCCCCGGGAAAAGCCCCGTAGGGGCCGCCCGCGCCGCACCGATCCGGCCGGCCCCGGCCTGCCCGAAATCATCGAGGCGGTCGTCCGCCTCGCCGGCAGCGGCGATTGCCGGGAAATCAACATGCGCGACGTGGCAGAGGCGCTGAATGTCTCGCCAAAGCTGCTTTACCGCCACGTTTCCGGCAAGGCGGAGATGCTGGATCTGGCGGCATCGTCCGTGCTGGCGCAGTGGCCCTTTCCCCCGTCCGATATGCCATGGGCCGAACGGCTGACGATTGTTTTGCGCGATGCGCATGTGATGCTCCGCCGCTATCCAGCCCTGTCGGAACCCGCCTTGCTGCGCGCCCTGTCGGCAGAGAATTCCCCGCAGGCTGCCACAGCAACCAGCGCCATCACCGATTGCCTGGAGGATGCCGGCCTGTCGCCGGCCGAAGCGCGCCACATCTACACGCTCTACGCGGTCATGGCCCTTGGCGAGGTAACGCTGGACAAGGCGATTCGCGGCGGCACGCTACCCTCGCAAAAGACCCCAAGCGCCGATATGATCATGGCCGGCCTCGAATCCTCGCTTCATCTGCTGATTGCCGGCATCCGCGCCCGCCGCGACACGCCCCAAGCGAGCTAAACCAGCCGTAGCAACGCCCCGGCCCACCCGCCAATAATGGACGCGGCGTCCACTAAATTTCGCGGATTTGATTTAGGCCAATTTCCACCCCCCGGCTTTCCCGCAAAAGTCCGGCACGCGCAAAAGCGCGGCCAATGGACAGGGAAGACGGTGCCATGAACGAGGTCGTGTCGGTACAGGCTCTGGAGAGCAAAACAGATTTCATCCCCTACGAAAGCTACATCTCGCCCGCATTCGCCAAAGGCGAGAAGGAAAGGCTGTGGCCCGCCGTATGGCTCGTCGCCGCCCGCGAGGAAGAGTTCAGCGAGCCGGGCAAATTTGTCACCTTCGACATTGCCGATGAATCGATCCTCCTCACCCGCGACACCACCGGCCAGATCCGCGCCTTCTTCAACGTCTGCCCGCATCGCGGCCGCCGCATAACCAAGGGCTGCGGCCTCGCCGCCAAGTTCTATTGCAACTATCACGGCTGGCAGTGGAACCTCGACGGCACCAACAAGGTGATGATCGATTCCGGCGACTGGACCGGCATCTCCCCCGCCGATGTGGCCTTGCGCCCCGTGCGCGTCGACACCTGGGGCGGCTTCGTCTTCGTCAATATCGATGGACAAGCCGAGCCGCTGCTCGACTATCTCCATCCCTGGCCGGAAATGTGGGAGAACTACCGCATTCAGGACATGCGCTACCGCTGGTTCAAAACCACCAAGCTCAACTGCAACTGGAAAGTGGCGCTGGAGGCCTTCCTCGAAGGCTATCACGCACAAACCACCCACCGTCAGGTTAACCCGGCCTGCGGGTCTAACCGCTGGGAATGCCAGACCTTCGGCCGCCATTCGATGTTCTACGATGCCAACCCGGCATCATGGGGCGGGGCCAACCCCAACCAGCCGTTCATTCCCGGCCTTGGCGCCGAGGCGTTTGACGGTGTCGGCCGGCTGGAGCGGATCTATCGCTATATGAAGACCGTGTCGGGCGATCTGCACTGCCTGTTCACCGACCGGATGGTGGAAGCCACCCGCCGCCTGCCCGAGCGCGTCTCCGACGATGCGGACGACATGGCCGTAATGATGGCCTTCATCACCCTGCACTATGAAATCTGCGCCCGCGACGGTGTCGATGTCAGCCAGCTATCGCCTCAGGATCTGGGCGCGCTGGGCGTGGATTGGAACATGTTCCCCAACCTCGCGATCCTGCCCACACTCGACGGCTTGCTGATCTACCGCGCCCGCCCCGATGGCGATGATCCGGACAAGTGCTTCTTCGACATCTTCCCGCTGGAACGCTTTGCCCCCGGCATGGCACCCAAGGTGACGCGGGAATTCTACGAGGATTGGCACGACGGCAACTATCCGCGCATCTTCGTGCAGGATTTCGAGAACGTCGATGAAGTCCAACGCGGCATGAAATCCATCGCCTACCGCGGCGCCCTGTCCAACCCCCGCGCGGAAAAGGTGGTGTGGAACCTGCACCGCGAGTTGCGCGAGATGGTGCTGGGGGAATAAAGCTTAGCGGAAAGGGGAAGGGTGCGAAGCGTAAGGTGCGAGGGACTCGTCCCTCGCGCTCCCATTAATGTCTGCGTCGTGTGCCGCTCACCCTTGGCGCAAGCCCTCCGCGCCGCAGGCTGTTAAAGCCGCTTCGCGGCAAGCCACCACGCTGCGGGCGATGCGCTGAGCAGGACAGGATTGGGAGCGCGAGGGGGTAACACCCTCGCACCTACCCCTTACCCTTCACGCCCCTAAACATTGCTCAACCCCTCCGGCGCCGCGCCAAAAATCCGCGCATAGGCGGAAATGGCGAAGCGATCGGTCATGCCGGCGATGTAATCGGCGACGTGGCGGCAGCGCCAGGGTTCGGCCACGGGCAGCCGGCTGGCCCAGCCCTCGCCCATCAGCGCCGGGTCGGTGGCGAAGGCGGCGAACAGGCCGGCGGTCACCGTGCGGGCGCGGTCGGCGGTGGCCAGTTGCTCGGGGTGGTAATAGAGCCGCTCATACATGAAGCGTTTCAGCCCGCGTTCCGCCTCGGCCAGTGCGGGGGAAAAGGCGCAACTGGCCCGCCCGGCGGCGCGCACATCGGCCACGCTGGCCATGCCCTGGGTGCGGATGCGGGTTTCGGCCAGCACATCGTTCACCATCAGCCCGATCTGGCTGCGCACCAGTTCGCTGAGCTGCCGGTCGCGCGGGGCGCCGGGGAAGCGCCGCTCCACCGCGCGCCAGTTGTCGGCGATGAAAGGCTGGGCCAGCAGGTCGTCAAGGTCGAGGAAGCCGGCGCGCAGGCCATCGTCGATGTCGTGGTTGTCATAGGCGATGTCGTCGGCCAGCGCTGCCACCTGCGCTTCCAGGCAAGACCACTCGCGCAGGTGCAGCGGGAAGGCGGCGTCCAGTTCGGCCAGCGCCCATGGCGGCGTCTCCACCGGGCCATTGTGCTTGGCGAGGCCCTCCAGCAACTCCCAGGTCAGGTTCAGCCCGTCATGCTCGCAATAGGGGCTCTCCAGCAGCATCAGCACCCGCAGGCAGTGGGCGTTGTGGTCCCAGCCGCCGTGGGGGGCCAGCGCCTCGGCCAGCGCATCCTCGCCGGAATGGCCGAAAGGCGGGTGGCCGATGTCATGGGCCAGGCACAGCGCCTCGGTCAGATCCTCGTCCAGCCCCAGCGCGCGGGCAATCACCCGGCCGATCTGCGCGACCTCCAGGCTGTGGGTCAGGCGGACGCGGTAATGGTCGCCATCCGGTGCGATGAACACCTGCGTCTTGTGGCGCAGCCGGCGAAAGGCGATGGAGTGGATGATGCGGTCGCGGTCGCGTTGATAGATCGAGCGCGGCCCGCGCGCGATGGCGCCTTCCAGCGCGAACTGCCGCCCGCGCGATTGCGCAGGATCGCAAGCCAGTGGCGACAACGGGTTAATGGATCAACCCCGCCCGGCACAGGGCCGCGCTGCTGATCAGCACCTCCATCGCGTCGGGGTCATGCACGCGCTGCACCGAGGCGACATAGTCCATCCAGCTCTGCTTGGGCCCGCCCAGTTGCTGCAGGCGGTGCAATTGCGCGATGGTCAGCTTCTGCGCCATGCGCCGGGCCATGCAGTCCGACAATTGCT
Source organism: uncultured Sphingomonadales bacterium (assembly GCA_903923465.1). Classification (GTDB taxonomy): domain Bacteria; phylum Pseudomonadota; class Alphaproteobacteria; order Sphingomonadales; family Sphingomonadaceae; genus Novosphingobium. Next base: position 4,348 of record CAIXXP010000207.1, read on the forward strand.
CCGAAAAGCCGGTGTTCATCAGCGCCACTTTCACGCGGTCCTGCTTCACCTCCTGCACGCAGCCGCCCAGCGCCAGTAACGCCAGCCCCGCGGTCATCAACCTGCCACGCATAAATTGTTCCTTTGCCGCTCGGGCGCCTCAAATTCAGTGAGCGAGCGCCTTGATGATGTCCTCGACCATTTTCTTGGCGTCGGCCAACAGCATCATCGTCTGGTCCATATAGAACACATCATTGTCCACCCCGGCATAGCCGACGCCGCCCATGCTGCGCTTGATGAACATCACCGTCTTGGCCTTTTCGACATCGAACACCGGCATACCGTAAATCGGCGAGGATTTGTCGGTTTTCGCCGCCGGATTGACCACGTCGTTGGCACCGATGATGAAGGCGACATCGGCCTGCGCGAACTCGCCGTTGATGTCCTCCAGCTCGAAGACCTCGTCATAGGGCACATTGGCCTCGGCCAGCAGCACGTTCATGTGGCCCGGCATGCGGCCCGCGACCGGATGGATGGCGTATTTCACATTCACGCCCAGCTTCTTCAGCTGATCGCCCATTTCGCGCAGCACATGCTGAGCCTGCGCCACCGCCATGCCATAGCCGGGGATGATGATGACGTTTTCAGCTTCCTTCAGCAGGAAGGCGGCGTCTTC
>CAIXXP010000208.1 GCA_903923465.1 uncultured Sphingomonadales bacterium
GCCCGCCCATGCGCTGCATCTGGCGCAACTGCGTGCGCAGATCGTTCATGTCGAACTCGCCCTTGGCCATGCGCTGCGCGAGCTTGTCAGCCTCTTCGGCGCTGACTGCGGCGGCGGCCTTTTCGACGATCGAGACGATATCGCCCATGCCGAGGATGCGCCCGGCCACCCGCTGCGGGTCAAACGCCTCGATCGCGTCAAGCTTTTCGCCGGTGCCGGCAAATTTGATCGGCTGGCCGGTGACCGCGCGCATCGACAGCGCCGCGCCGCCGCGCGCATCGCCATCCATCCGCGTCAGCACCACGCCGGTCAGCGGCACCTGCCCGACAAAGTTCTGCGCGACGTTGACCGCGTCCTGCCCGGTGAGCGAATCGACCACCAGCAGCGTTTCGCGCGGCGCCGAAATCGCGCTGACCGCCTTCATTTCGTCCATCAGCGCCTGGTCGACGTGCAGCCGCCCGGCGGTGTCGAGCATCACCACGTCGACCGCCTGCAACCGCGCAGCAGTCAGCGCGCGGGTCGCGATTTCAACCGGGGTCTGCCCCGGCACGATCGGCAGCGTCGCCACCCCGATCTGCGTACCGAGCACTGCCAGTTGTTCCTGCGCGGCGGGCCGGTTGATGTCGAGCGAGGCCATCAGGACTTTCTTGCCCTGCTTGTCCTTCAGCAACTTGGCGATCTTGGCGGTGCTGGTGGTCTTGCCCGAGCCTTGCAGGCCGACCATCATGATCACCACCGGCGGGGCGGCATTCAGGTCCAGCCCGACGCTTTCGGCGCCGCCCAGCATGTCGACCAGCGCGTCGTTGACGATCTTGACGACCTGCTGGCCCGGCGTGACCGAGCGCAGCACGCTGGCGCCCACGGCCTTTTCGGTCACATCGTCGATGAAGCGGCGCACCACCGGCAGGGCGACGTCGGCCTCCAGCAGGGCGATGCGCACCTCGCGCATGGCATCGCGAACGTCCTGCTCTTTCAGCGCGCCACGGCCACGCAGCTTGTCGAAGACGCCGCCAAGGCGATCGGACAGACTATCGAACATAAGTCACGCCTCCTCGAACAAACCGCCGAAACCGGCACCAAACGCCAAACGCGCCGGTGGGCGAAACCTCGCTGACCGGCGGAACTGAATGCCTTCAGCGCTTCCGCGCCGAGTGGGCGACGCAACCGCGCCGCTCTGGCTATGAACGCATCATGCGAAAACGCCGGCGGACGAAACCTCGTCGGCCAGCGTATCGCACAAGGCGAAATTTCATCGGGCAAATGGTGGAGCCTAGCGGGATCGAACCGCTGACCTCCTGCATGCCATGCAGGCGCTCTCCCAGCTGAGCTAAGGCCCCGTTCCATTTGCGTGGCAGCCTTTTGGGCTGCCGACCATCACCTCGGCTGTGGGCCTCGGCGTTGGGAGGCGCCCCTTTAGGAGCGCGTCCTAACCTTGGCAAGAGGGTATTTGCGGTTTTTGGTTTACCCTTAAACCTCGTCGGGTTCCTCGTCGTGGCCGGGCACGCCCAGATCGTCGTCGCCGCCCAGATCAACGTCGTTATCCGGCGAATCGCCGTCGTCGTCGATGTCGAGATCCTCGTCGGCCAGATCGACGTCGGCGACAACCTCGCCTTCCTTCTTCTGGATTTCCTCATAGGGGATCGGCTGCTTCGACTTCAGCACCGGCTCGGGTGTCCAGGCATAGCCGCACTCGATGCAGGTGACGGGATCGTCCTTGCCCAGATCGTAAAAACGGGTGCCGCATTTCGGGCAGCCATGTTTGGCGCCCCATTCAGGCTTTACCATGCTATTCCTCGGTTCGTATCAAACACGCCCACCGCAAAGCGGGCAAAAAGTTTTCGGTGATCGGATTGGCGGCGAACGGGCCACCGCTGCAAGCGCCGCGCCTTGCCATACCGGGCGGGCGCTGTCAAAAGCCGGCCGCTTTTGGCCATAAGCCCCGGGCAGCGCAAGCCCCCTGTGGCCCGTCATACACGATTCGTTCCGCCAGAAAGGCTCCTTTCCGTGACCAGTGCCCCCCATTCAACCCGTTCTGGCCCGCACCATTTCGCCCCCGCCGGCCCGCTGCGCGGCACCATCCGCGTGCCCGGCGACAAGTCGATCAGCCACCGCTCGATCATGCTGGGCGCGCTGGCCGTGGGCGAAACGCGGGTGAGCGGGCTGCTGGAGGGCGAGGATGTGATGTCCACCGCCGCCGCCATGCGGGCAATGGGCGGCACCATCACCCGCGACGCCGGTGGTGAGTGGGTCATCAACGGCGTCGGCGTCGGCGGGCTGCTGCAACCGCAGACGGCGCTGGACATGGGCAATTCCGGCACCTCCACCCGGCTGCTGATGGGGCTGATCGCCAGCCACCCGATCACCGCCAGCTTCATTGGCGACGCCTCGCTCTCGAAGCGGCCGATGGGAAGGGTGATCGAGCCGCTGAGCCAGATGGGCGCCGATTTCACCGCGTCTCCGGGAGGGCGGCTTCCCCTGATGCTGCGCGGCACCAGCCCCGCCGTGCCGATCACCTATCGCCTGCCGGTGGCCAGCGCGCAGGTGAAGAGCGCGATCCTGCTGGCCGGCCTCAACACCCCCGGCATCACCACCGTCATCGAACCCATCCCCACCCGCGACCATTCCGAACGGATGCTCAAGGGCTTTGGCGCCGACCTGACCGTTGAGGTGGAGGCCGCCAAAAACGGAATGGGCGGCACCCGCATCATCCGCATCCGCGGCGAGGCGGAATTGAAGCCGCAGACCATCGTTGTGCCGGGCGACCCCTCCTCGGCCGCCTTCTTTATCGTCGCGGCGCTGATCGTGCCGGGCAGCGACATCACCATCGAGAACGTCGGGCTGAACCCCACGCGGGCGGGGCTGATAGAAGTGCTGCGCGCCATGGGCGGCCAGATCGACGAGCTGAACCCGCGCGAGGTCGGCGGCGAGCCGGTGGCCGATTTGCGGGTGCGCCACTCCGCCCTCACCGGTATCACCGTCGACCCCGCCGTGGTGCCGTCGATGGTCGACGAATTCCCCGTCCTCTTCGTCGCCGCCGCGCTGGCGAAGGGCCGCACCGTCACTTCCGGCCTCGATGAGTTGCGGGTGAAGGAGAGCGACCGCCTCACCGTCATGCGGGTGGCGCTGGAGCTTGCCGGCGCCCGCATCTCCGAGACCGAGGACGGGCTGATCATCGATGGCACCGACGGCGAGCCCCTGCCCGGCGGCAACGCCCAGCCGGTTGCCACCCACCTCGACCACCGCATCGCCATGAGCATGGCCGTCGCCGGCCTGGCGAGCCACGGCGGCGTCAGCGTCGACGATACCGGCCCCATCGCCACCAGCTTTCCCACGTTCGAAGCACTGCTCGACAGCCTGGGCACGACCGCATGATCATTGCCATCCCCCCGCTGGCGGCCAATCTCGCAGGCTTTGCCGGCATGGGCTGCATCATCTTTGCCTATGCCTATCTCACCCAGGCCAAGGCGCCCAATCCCTTCATCCAGCACGGCACGAATTTGGCCGGCGCGGTGCTGCTCACCATCTCGCTGCTGGTGAATTTGAACCCGGCCAGCCTGGTGCTGGAGGGCTTCTGGGCCGCCATTGCCATCTGGGGGCTGGTGAAGGCTGCGCGGGCGAAAGGGCGCCGCCAGTGACCGCCCGGCCGCTCGTCATCGCCGTCGATGGCCCCACCGCCAGCGGCAAGGGCACCATAGCCCAGGCGCTGGCCGCCCATTTCGGCCTGCCGCATCTGGATACCGGCCTGCTTTATCGCGCTGTGGGCCGGCAGGTGCTGCTGAACGGCGGGAATCCCGATTCGCCCGCAGATGCCGCCGCCGCCTGCGCCTTTCCCGACGCGCTGCTGGCTGATCCCGAATTACGCAGCGAGGCCAGTGGCGGCCTTGCCAGCCGCGTTTCGGTGCATGCCCCGGTGCGCGCCGCCCTGTTCGAGCGCCAGCGCGCCTTTGCCTGCCAGCCCGGCGGCGCGGTGCTGGACGGGCGCGACATCGGCACTGTCATCGCCCCGGAGGCGACGGCCAAGCTCTTTGTCATCGCCAGCGTGGAGGCCCGCGCCCGCCGCCGCTTCTCCGAGATGCAGAGGCACCATGAACAACGGGGGGGCAGCGCCGTCACCCTCGCGGAAATCGAAGCCGACCTCGCCGCCCGCGACGCGCGCGACCGCAGCCGCGCCGAAGCCCCCTTGCGCGCCGCGGAGGATGCGGTGGTGCTGGACAATTCGGCGATGACCAAGGATGAATCGGTGGCCGAGGCCATCCGCATCGTCGAGCGGGCCGTGCGGCGGGGGTAAGCCCAAGGCCGTCCGGCCCCTTCCCCCGCGCAGCCCCATTGCCCAAAACCCGCGCCCGCCGGCCCTGCTGGCGCGGCGACGAATGATCGCCTGACCGCCCCGGCCGGAACGCGCCCCCCGCGCCCTGCCCGCCGGCGCCACCTCGCGGGCCACCCGCCATCAGGGAAACACCCTAACCCCCGTTAGCGTGCAAAAAACCATGCGCCTGTAAGGAATTGATATGCGATGTTAATCGATAAAAATCGGGTTGGAGATGGCTTCTGAACGGAAAATGACTCGTCACCCTCGACAATAGACCTAACTTCCGTGGAGCAATTTCCGATGCAGGACCAAATTGTCGACCTGGCTCTCGAGCTGACCCAGGTGACGAAGGCGAAGATCGCCGACCTCGACCAGATCATGCTGCATACCCAGATTCTGGCGATGAACGCCCGCCTGGAAGCCGCGCGCGCCGGCGAGGCGGGCAAAAGCTTCGCGATTGTCGCGCAGGAAATGGGCTCGGTTTCGCAACAGGTCACCGCGCTGGCCGCATCGCTGAACACGGTGATTTCGGAAAATGCCGAGCGCATTCAGGATGCGGGCCACGATATGTCGGTAGCCTTCCGGGGCAACCGCTATGCCGACATGGCGCGCAACGCGGTCGAGATCATCGACCGCAACCTCTATGAGCGGTCGTGCGATGTGCGCTGGTGGGCCACCGACAGCGCCGTGGTCACCGCGGTGGAGCGGCCGAGTCCGGAAGCCAGCGCCTATGCCACCTCGCGGCTGGCCACGATCCTGCGCTCCTATACGGTCTATCTCGACCTGTGGATCGCCGACCGCTCGGGACGGGTGATCGCCAATGGCCGCCCCGATCTCTATGGCGGTGTTGTCGGCGCCGACGTCTCGCGCGAGGACTGGTTTCGCCGCGGCCTCAAAACCGCCGACGGCGACGATTTCGTGGTGTGCGACGTGGACAAGGCCCCGCAACTCGCCGGTGCGCAGGTTGCCACTTACGCCACGGCCATCCGCAAGGGCGGCGGCACCAATGCGGAAGAAATTGGCGTTCTGGGGATTTTCTTCGATTGGGAACCGCAGGCGCAGGCCATTGTCGATGGCGTTTCGCTGACCGCTGAGGAGCGCGCCACCAGCAAGATCATGCTGCTCGATTCGCAATACCGGGTCATCGCCTCCACCCAGCGGGATGCCTTTGGCCAGCCCTATCCGCTTCAGCCGAGTGGCGCCTGGGGCCACAAGGTCGATGGCGGCAAGATCATCGCCTATGGCCTGACCCCGGGCTATGAAACCTATCGCGGGCTCGGCTGGTTTGGCTGCATTGAAAGCCGCCTGAAATCCTGACTGCGATCGCCGGGGGTGCTCAGCACGACACCGCGTTCACATCGGTTGCCCTGATCCATTCGCTGCGGACGGTTTGCCGGGCCTGCGCATAGGCGGCGGTGAGGGCCGGCCAGTCGCCAAAGCCACAGGCCTGCGCAATCTGTCCGCGCTGTGCTGGATCGGGCTCGCGCATATCGGCCGTATAGGCGCGCAGGCTGATCAACAACCGGGTCAGCACGCGGTGCGCATCGACCAAAGCCTCGCCGACCAGACCCTGGGCGCACAGCGCCCGGATGGCCATGGCCAGATTGGCATGCAGCCCCATTCTGTCGCGCAGCTGATGAATGTGCACGGCAAACTCCAGATCGACCAGACCGCCATCGACCAGCTTCACATCAAACGCGTCGCGCGGCGGCTTGTGCAGCGCCATTCGGGCGCGCATCGATCTGGCATCGGCGATCAGCCGGTCGGCACTGCGGAACTGTTGCAGTTGATCGGTCAGCACGGCGCCCATCGCGGCGCGCGCCCTCGCTGATCCGCTGATCACCCGCGCCCGGGTCAGCGCCATGTTTTCCCACGTCTGGGCGTTTTCGCGGAAATAGCGTTCGAAATATTGCAGCGAGCAGGCCAGCTGCCCCTTGCCGCCCCATGGTCGCAGGCGCGTATCCACCGCATACAGCGGCCCCAGCGGCGTCATGGTGGACAACAGGCCGGTGACGGCGCTGGCCATGCGGCAGAAGTATTCATTGGCATCCAGCGGGCGGGCGCCATCGCTGTGGGCGCTGTGGCGGCCGGTATGGACGAAGATCAGGTCCAGATCGGAATGGTGGGTCATCTCGCGGCCCCCAAACCGGCCCAGCGCCAGCACCACCAGCTCGCCACCGGGCAGGCTCCCATGCAGCAGCCGCATCTGCCGCGTCGCGATCCGGCAGGCCACCCGCACCGCCGCCTCGCCCAGATCGGACATGCGCGCGGCCAGTTCGAGCGGATCGGCCCCGGCGCGCAGCGCCTGCACCCCCAGGGCAAAGCGGTGGAAATGCACCCGCTCGGCAATCAGCTGCTGATTGCGGCCGGAAGCCCGACAATTGGCCAGCCGCAGGAATTCCGCATCGAGCCCATCATCGTCGGCCAGCGGAACATCAACGCCGCCATCCACCACCCGGTTCAGAAAATGCGGATAGGCCTCCATCAGCCGGGCCAGCTCCGGCGAGCTGGACAGGATTTTCAGCAGATAGGGCAGCAACTCGGGCTGCTCATGGCACTGGGTGAACAGCCCGGTGGTTGCGGGCAGCCGGCTGAGCACGAGATCCAGCGTCGCCAGCGTCCGGTCCGGGTTCAGCACCTGGCCAAGGCTACGGATGAGATCGGGCAGCATGACTTCCAGCGCCTTGCGTTCCCTCGGCCGGCGCAGGGCGCTCGGATAGCCGCTGCGCCATTCGGCCAGGCGGGCAAGCGCCCGTTCCGCGCTGGCGAAACCCGCCGCCGCCACCCATGCCTCGACCGGATCCCACCGGGGGGCCTTGCGCCGTTCGAGCGCGCCGCGGGCAACGTGGTTGTGAAGTTGCCGACAATCTGCCCGCAGTTCGGCCAATTCAATCAGCAACAGCGTGTTTTCGGGTATTTCCCCGGCATCGGCGGCAGATAACCCGTCGCCGGGCGCGGCGTGGAGGGTCTCGGCGGCGTGGAAAGCGTCGAGCAGATCGGTATATTGCTGCTCCCGCTGCCGCCGCGGCGCGGCCACAGCCTCGTCGTCCGCGATGGCATTGCGGGAATCGGGGTGAAGAAGCTCCGCGATACCCGCAGTGAACCGCGCCAGCCTGTCGCACAGGGCGGCATGAACTGGCCCGGATGGCTGCACGCGGTGCAGATCCCTGGCGCCTTGCCCTATCCGCCGCAGGCACAGTTCAGGGTCAAACGACCCCGCATCGGGACAGGCCAATCCGCTTAGCGAAAATTCCAGGCTCATCTTTGCACCATGCTCTGTAATGTCGTTTTAAAGCATAGCGTTGACCGATTTATACAACTGTCAGAAGTGTGATTTATTCCACCCGATCACAGCCTAGGTAAGCTCACGTAGCAGAGGTCAGGATGGTCTTGCCGGTGGTGAGGAACAGCCAAACGCGCCCCCGCATGAAGCAAGGGCGCGCCCGCATTTCCCTCCCGCCCGATGCGGGCCGCAGCCTATCGCGAAACGGTGGACGCCCGCCTTAGAACTGGCTCCAGTCCTCCCCGCCAGAGGTGGGCGCCAGGGCGAGGTTGCCGTAGACTGCCGGCGCGGAAGCCTGTGCCCATTGGCGGGGCGCGCGCTGCTCGGCGACCAGCACCGGCCCGGGGGCTTCGCCACCCTCGCGCGGGCCCTTGCGGAACTGCCCGATGGAATGTTGCAGTTTGCTGGCTTCATCGGCCAGGCTCCTGGCGGCGGCGGTGGCCTGTTCCACCATGGCGGCATTCTGCTGGGTCACGCGGTCCATGCTGGAGACAGCGGCGCTGACCTGCTGCAGCGTGGCCGCCTGGCTGGCGGACTTGTCGGCAATGTCGCTGACGCCCTCGCTGATGGCGGCCACGCGCTCGACGATGTGCCGCAGCAGTTCCCCGGTCTCGGAAACCAGCGCCGCGCCAGAGCCGACTTGCTCGCCCGAAGAAGTGATCAGCGCCTTGATGTCCTAGGCGGCATCGGCGCTGCGCTGGGCCAATGCCCGCACCTCGTTGGCGACCACGGCAAAGCCTTTGCCCGCATCGCCGGCGCGCGCCGCTTCCACCCCGGCGTTCAGGGCCAGCAGATTGGTCTGGAAGGCAATGCCGTCGATCAGGCCGACAATCTGGCTGATCTCGCTTGAGGATCGCTCGATGTCGGCCATGGCCACCACCGCGCGGCTCACCACATCGCCGCCCTCCGAGGCCTCCTGATGGGTAGCGGCGATTGCTCTTTGCGCGTCACGGGCGCTCGTGGCCGTTTCGCAGACCGACTGGGCCACAAGCGCCAGCGCCGCGGCGGATTGCTCGACCGAAGCCGCCTGCTGCTGGTTGCGGCTGGCAAGGTCGGCGGAGGCGGTACGGATCTCGTTGGCGCCCGTGGCCACGCTTTCCGCCGCACCAAGCGCATCGGTAAGCAGAGTGGTCAGCCGCTGGGCAGAGCGCCGGTCGCGGCCCGCATCGCGGAAGGCAATGGCGGCGCGCTGGATGGCGGCCACCTCGTCGTCACCCTTGGGCGTCGGCAGCTCGATGTCGAACTGCCCTTGCGTCATCCCGCCCAATTGCTCGGCCAGCACCACCAGCGGCGAGACAACGGCCCGGTTGAGCCTGCGCAGCGCCCACAACAGCACGCCGCCAAACAGCAGCGAGGTGATGAAGATCATCACCAGCGTCAAATTTTCCAGCAGTTGCGCACGGGCCGTCACCTCGGCCATGCGGCCCTCGATGCGCTGCGCCTGCGCGTCCTGCGAGGTCTCCAGCGCGCGAAACGCCTTGTCGAAATCGCCCACCATGGCTTCGGCCCGCTGCGGGTCGGTTTGCGCGGCGCGGGCCAGGGCGGCGGCGCTATCGGTGTAGGTGTCGAGCTGCCCGGCGATGAGGGCCAGCCCGGCCTTGATGTCGGGATCCAGCGGCAGTTGCCGATTCGCGTCCACCGCCTTGTGCATGCCGCCGCCGAACTCGGTCACTTCGGCCACGGCGCTGTCGCGCTCCTGCTTGTCGCCACGCATGGCGCCATGCAGCACGCGATAGACCGCGCTGCGGATGGCGTCATGCATCATGTCCGCCTGCATGTGGTTGTGAATGGCAGAGGCCATGAGCCGCTCATTTTCGCCGGCCGCGGCGAGCTTGACCTCCATCATCGAGGTCACGGCGGTCTGGACAAGGAAGGTGACGGCAAGCAGCGCGCCACCGGCCTGGATTTTGGATTTTATGCTCATCAGCAATTGCACCCGCCGACCGGCGGCCTCCACAAAAATTCGGCCTGCGCAGCGGATAATCGATTGTTGTAAATGGCCAATCCAGCGCCGATTACATATGTTTACCGGCAGTCGGCGCGCCATTCCGTTCAGACTTGTGCCAAACCATCCAGAACCGTGCCCGCCACCGGGCGGCAGGCGCCGCGCCAGCGGCAAGGCACGCTGGCCAGACCCCCGATGCTTCCGCCACCCACCCCTCCCCCGACCGCCAATTTCCTTGCTTTTCCCCCGCATTTCCCCTAGTGGCCGCGCGTCCCGATAGGCGCGCTGGCAAAGCGTGTTTGGCGGGGCCTTTGCCGTGGCGTTCGGCCCCGGTGGAGAGTTCGGCCCTTTTGGCCCGCCAAAAACCCTTTTCGAAGGGGCCGCGTGGTGCGGATTGCGGAGAAAGACCGGCGGAAACAACCGCCTGGCCGGGAAAAACGTGAAGCAGGAAACTGAAACATGACTAACCCCACCCGCGACGATTTCGCGGCTATGCTTGATGAATCGCTGGGCGGCGCCGCCAGCGGCGGCTTTGAAGGCCGCGTGGTAAAGGGCACCATCACCGCGATTGACAACGACAAGGCCGTCATCGACGTGGGCCTGAAGAGCGAGGGCCGCGTGTCCCTGCGCGAGTTCGCCATGCCCGGCCAGCCCCATGGGCTTTCCGTCGGCGACGAGGTCGAGGTTTATGTCGACCGCGTGGAGAATTCCGAGGGCGAGGCGATGCTGTCGCGCGACCGCGCCCGCCGCGAAGCCGCCTGGGACAAGCTCGAAAACGAATTCGGCGAAGGCAAGCGCGTTGAAGGCGTGATCTTCGGCCGCGTGAAGGGTGGCTTCACCGTCGATCTCGACGGCGCCGTGGCCTTCCTGCCCGGCTCGCAGGTCGACATTCGCCCCGTGCGCGATGTGACCCCCCTCATGGATGTGCCGCAGCCCTTCCAGATCCTCAAGATGGATCGCCGCCGTGGCAATATCGTCGTCTCGCGCCGCGCCGTACTGGAAGAGACCCGCGCCGAACAGCGCAGCGGTCTGATCCAGAACCTCGCCGAGGGCCAGATCATCGTCGGC
>CAIXXP010000209.1 GCA_903923465.1 uncultured Sphingomonadales bacterium
CAAGCCTTCGGGCCTCGCCCGCGAGATCGAGCAGGGCGAGACCATCCGCAACCGCATCGCCGCCGAAATGGCCGAGGCGGAGGCCTCCGTCGCCAACACCACGGCGGCCTCCCGCGCCGCCGATGCCGCGCTGGCCGCCGCGCAGGAAGCCCTCGCCAACGCCCGCGAGGCCCGCGCCGGGGCCAGCGCCCGCGCCGAGCACGAGGACCAGCGCCGCGCCGACCTCGCCCGCCTCTCGGGCGAACGCTTCACCTGCCCGCCGCCGCTGCTGGCCGAACGCTTCGCCTTCGCCCCCGCGGACATCGCCAGCGCCGAGGATGAAACCGCCGCGATGGAGCGCCTCACCGCCGATCGCGAGCGCCTCGGCCCGGTCAACCTCGTCGCCGCCGACGAACTGGCCGCCGCCGAGGCCCGCGCCAATGAAGGCCAGAGCGAACGCGCCGATCTGGCCGAGGCCGTTGCCCGGCTGCGCGGCTCGATCGGCAATCTCAACCGCGAAGGGCGCGAACGCCTGCGCTCCGCTTTCGAGGCGGTGGACGGCCATTTCCGCCGCCTGTTTACCCGCCTGTTTCAGGGCGGGCAGGCCCACCTCGCGCTGGTCGACAGCGACGATCCGCTGGAGGCGGGCCTTGAAATCTATGCTCAGCCGCCGGGCAAGCGCCTGCAATCGCTCACCCTGCTCTCCGGCGGCGAGCAGGCCCTCACCGCCATCGCCCTGATCTTCGCCCTGTTCCTCACCAACCCCGCCCCCATCTGCGTGCTCGACGAGGTCGACGCCCCGCTCGACGACGCCAACATCGAACGCTTCTGCGACCTGCTGGAGGCGATGGCGCAGGAAACCGACACCCGCTACCTCATCGTCACCCACAACGCCGTCACCATGAGCCGCATGCACCGCCTGTTCGGCGTGACCATGGTGGAACAGGGGATCTCGCGGCTGGTCAGCGTGGATCTGGGTGGGGCTGAGAAATTGCTGGCGGCGGAGTAGAAGAGGCAGTCCAGGGCAAGGTGCGAGGGGATGATCCCCTCGTGCTCCCGATACTGCCATTGTTGGGCCAAGGGTTCGGCGTAGCGCCACGCCGCCGTCCCGCAGGCTATGAAAGTCGCTTCGCGGCGGGCCGCATCACCAGAGAATCGGCGCCACGAAAAAGGGAAAGGGCGCGCGAGGGACGAGTCCCTCGCATCCAGCCTTCCTGAAAAACCTACCCCGCCGCCCCCGCATTGCCCACCACCCAGCACGCCAGCGCCATCAGCGCCCCCGCCCCATGGTTCGCACGAAACCGCGCCAGCGCATTGCCGCCATCATCAGGCTTCAAACTCAGCACCTGCCAGCCCAGATGCAGCGCCACCGGCGCCAAGGCCAGCAGCGCCAACATGTCCGCCCGCAGCCACCAGAAGCCCAGCGCCCACAAGGCCACCGCCCCCACATAAAACCCCGCCACTCCGGCCTTCACATGGCGCCCCAGCGTCAACGCCGATGAACCGATCCCCACCATCGCGTCATCCTCGCGGTCCTGCAGGGCATAGATCGTGTCATAGCCGATGCACCAGCACACCGCCCCGGCATAGAGCGCCGCCAGCACCGGCCAGCCATCGAAGCCACGCCCCATTGCCACTTCACGAACCGCCACCCAGCCAACCGGCGCACCCCAGGTAAACACCAGCCCCAACCAGGCTTGGGGAAAGCCGGTGATGCGCTTCATGAACGGATAGGCCGCGACCAGCGCCAGACTGCCCAGCGCCACCCCTCGCGCCTGCCAGCCCAATTGCAACAGCACGACCAGCCCCACGCCGCACAACACCAGCAGCCAGCCCCAGGCCGCGCGCGTGCTCACCCGCCCGGCGGCGATGGGGCGACTGGCGGTGCGGGCCACCTGCCGGTCGATGTCGGCATCGACGATGTCGTTGTAGACACAGCCCGCCCCGCGCATGGCCACCGCCCCCAGCCACAGCCACGCCAGCAGGCCCCAGCGGCCGCCCGTCAGCGTGGGCATGCCGCCGGCCAGCAGCACCCCCCAGGCGCAGGGCCAGAACAACAGCCAGAAGCCGATGGGCCGGTCCAGCCGGGCCAGTTGGGCATAATCGCGCAAGGGCGCCGGCAGATGGGCCAAAAGCCCGCGATGCTCGCTGTCGGGAACGATGTTGGTCTCCATGCCCGGGGGATAGCCCGGCGAAGGCCAATCGGCTAGAGCCGGTGACGATGACCGAAGCCCCGCCCCAGCTGCCCGCCACGCACCGTCCGTTGGTTCCGGCTTGGCCGCCGCGTTCGGCGCCGCGCCTGTTTGTCGGCGCGCCGCTCGGCGAAGGCGAGGCCGTCACCATCGAGGGGCCACAGGCGCATTACCTGTCTCGGGTGATGCGCGTCGGCACGGGCGATGCGGTCATCCTGTGCGACGATGTCTCCGGTGAATGGGCGGCACGGGTGGAGGCGGCGGGCAAGCGCGACCTCACCCTCACCTGCGTCGCCCTGCTGCGCCCGCGCGAGGAAGTTCCAGACTTCACCCTCTGCGCTGGGCTGCTGAAAAAGGACCGTTTCGACCTCGTGCTGGAGAAAGCCTGCGAGCTGGGCGTCGCCCGCATCCAGCCGGTCATCACCCGTCGCTGCGTGGCCGACAAGCTGAACCTCGATCGCGCCCGGGCCATCCTCACCGAGGCGGCCGAGCAATGCGCCCGCACGGCCCTGCCGGTGCTGGCCGAGCCGGTGCCGCTGGCCACCTTGCTGCGCGGATGGGACGCGGAGAACCGCAAGCTGTTTTTCGCCGACGAGACAGGTGGCGAGCCGGCCGCCCGGGCCTTTGCCGCCGCGCCCGGCCCGGCGGCGCTGCTCACCGGGCCCGAAGGCGGCTTCGACGAGGCTGAACGCACCGCCATCCGCGCGCTGGGCCAGGCCCGCGCCATCAGCCTGGGGCCCCGCATCCTGCGCGGCGAGACGGCGGCCGTGGCCGGCATCGCCCTGTGGATGGGGCTTTGTGGCGACTGGGCCGGCGATTAGCGCGGCCTGTGGGCACCACCGGGCTGGCGCCCGATCGGCACTGAACCGCAATTAACGCTGGCGCCGACCCCGGCGCTAACCTAGTGAGCCGGCAAAAGCCCGGCGCGATGCCTGTATGGAAGCCAGCTGCTGGTTCCGGCCTCGCACCCATCCCGGCGCCGCTTACCCCGGTGCCGCCAAGAGGACGCCAGAGCAAAACATGAGCACCAGGCAGGATTCTGACAGCGCCGATCCGCTAATTGAAAGCCGCGACCAGCTGGCCGCCCCCATGGCCGCCGGCGAAAAGCCGGAAGCCCGCTGGCGCATTGGCACCGAGCATGAAAAGCTGGTCTACAGCCAGAAGGACCACCACGCCCCGTCCTATGACGAGCCGGGCGGCATCCACGACCTGCTGATGGCCATGCGCGAGTTTGGCTGGGAGCCGATCGAAGAGCGCGGCCCAAATGGGCAAACAAACGTCATCGCCATGAAGGGCGTTGATGGCGCCATCAGCCTGGAGCCCGCGGGGCAGTTCGAACTCTCGGGTGCCCCGCTGGAGAACCTGCACGAAACCTGCGCCGAATCGGGGCGCCACGTGATGCAGGTAAAAACCATCGGCGCGCGCACCGGCACCGGCTTCCTGGGCCTCGGCATGTGGCCCGACAAGACCCGCGAAGAACTGCCGATCATGCCCAAGGGCCGCTACGACATCATGCTGCGCCACATGCCCCGGGTGGGCACCATGGGGCTCGACATGATGCTGCGCACCTGCACCATCCAGGTCAACCTCGACTATTCAAGCGAGGCGGACATGGTGAAAAAGTTCCGCGTGTCGCTGGCGCTGCAACCGCTGGCCACCGCGCTCTTCGCCAATTCGCCGTTTACCGAAGGCAAGCCCAACGGCTTCCTCTCCTATCGCAGCCACATCTGGTCGGATACCGACCCGGCGCGCACCGGCATGCTGCCCTTCGTGTTCGAGGAGGGCTTCGGCTACGAGCGCTATGTCGACTACATGCTCGATGTGCCGATGTACTTCGTTTATCGCGACGGTAAATATATCGACGCGGCCGGGCAAAGCTTCCGCGACTTCATGGCCGGCAAGCTTCCCGCGCTGCCCGGCGAACTGCCCACCGAATCGGACTGGGTCGACCATCTCTCCACCGCTTTCCCCGAGGTGCGGCTGAAGAGCTTCCTCGAGATGCGCGGTGCCGATGGCGGCCCCACCAGCCGGATCTGCGCGCTGCCCGCCCTGTGGGTGGGCCTGCTCTACGATCAGACCGCGCTGGATGCCGCATGGGATCTGGTGAAGGACTGGAGCATGGAGGGCCGCGAGGCACTGCGCTCCGCCGTGCCGAAGCTGGGCCTCGATGCCCCGCTGCCGAATGGCGGAACCTTGAAAGACATCGCGCCCGAGGTGCTGGCCATCGCCCGCGCCGGCCTGCGCGCGCGCAAGCGGCTGAACGCCGTGGGCGACGATGAAACCGGCTACCTCGGCCCGCTCGACGATATCGTTGCCAGCGGCAAGGTGCCCGCCCAACGCCTGCTCGACCTCTATCACGGCGAATGGGGCGGCGATCTTAGCCGGGTCTACGAACAGGCGTTCTGATGATCGTCGTGCTGGCCAGCTTCCGCCTGCCTCAGGCAGCGCTGGCGCGGGCTCGCACGCTGATCCCCGACGTGATCGCCGCCACGCGCGCCGAAGCGGGCTGCCACAGCTACGACATGGGCGAGGATGTGCTCGAAGCCGGCCTGTTCCGGGTGAGCGAACTGTGGGAAGCGCCCCAGCACCTCGCCGCGCACCTTGCCTCGCCGCACATGAATGAATGGAACAAGGGGCGCGCGGAAATGGGGATGACCGAACGCCGGATCAGGGTTTTCGAGGTCGAGGGTGAGATTGGGGCCTAAGACAAGAGGGTAGCCTTGGGGGTGGAGTTTAATGTGCCGGTTTCTCAAGAGAAACCGGTTGGCACCCCAAACCCCCATTACTGGATTCGTCGGGCTGGGATCTCGCCGTCGCGCATGGCCGCGAGGCGGATTTGAATGGCCTGTGGCGCGGCGAGGCTGTGCACGAGGCAGCCGCCCACTCCGCCTCTCGCCGGAACAGGTTCAGGGGTGCAGGGGCCAGCCCCCGCTAACTTCCCCTAAACCCCCTGCTAACCTCACCGAAACGCGGTGATCTTCCCCGCGTCGTCGATGACATACAGCGTGCGGCCAGCCACCACCGGCGCCAGGGTGATCTTCGACCCCAGCTTGGCAAAGCGCTTGGCCGTGCCGTCCATCGCGCTCACGGCATAAACATCGCCGACGCTGTTCACCAGCCACAGCCGGTCGCCCGCCAGCACCGGGCCGCTCCAATAAAGCGGATCCGACTTCTTCTTCTCGTTATGGAAGCGGTCAAGCTGGGCCGCCCAGCGCACCTTGCCGTTGGAGCGCGCGATGCACAGCACCTTGGCGTCGTCGGTCAGGGTGAACAGCCAATCTCCCGCTACGGCGGGGGTGGAAATACCGCCAAGGTTCAGTTCCCAGATGCGCTGGCCGGTCACCAGCTCATAGGCGGCCATGCGCCCGCCGATGCCCAGCGCGTAGACCCGGCCGTGATCGATGATCGGGTCGGCGTCGATGTCGGTCAGCACGCCCACGCTGGTGGAGAGCGAGGTCCGCGACAGCGCATCCGACCACAGCGTGCGGCCATTCTCATAGCGATAGGCGATCAGTTCGCCGGTGGAAAAGCCGGCGATCACCGTGCCCTGCCCGGCCGCCGGCGCGGCAACGCCAAACACGCCCTCTTCGCCCAGCGAGGCCGATTCCTGCCACAGCTCGGTGCCGTCATCGGCATTGAGCGCGTGAATCTCGTTGTTCTGGGTCATCACGAAAACATTGCCGAAGGCAACCGTGGGCGAGCCGCGCATCGGCCCGGCCGGGCGCACCTTCCACAGAAGCTTGCCGCTCTTGGCATCCAGCGCGGCGACATCGCCCACGCCGGTGGTGATATAGACCTTACCGCCCGAATAGCTGGCGCCGCCGCCAAAGGTGGCCAGCGCCGTGCGTCCGGAGGCCTGGAAACTGTGCGTCCAGCGCGGCGCGCCCGTGGTGGCGTCCATCGCGTGCAGCACGCCGGTCACGTCCATCACATAGAGCATGCCCCCGCCGATGACCGGCGCGGCGGCCAGGCGGCGCTGATTATCGGCGCCGGCAACAGCGCGCGTCCATACCTTCTGCGGCGAGGCATTCAGCGCGAGATTGCCATAGCTCTTGTTGGGCGTGCCGCCGGGCTGGGCCCATTCGGCATTTTCCTCGGCCGGGGGCAGCACCACCGCCATATCGGCCAGCTCCCGGTCGACCGCGGCGCCCGCCTCAACGCGGCTGAGAATGGGGATGCGGTTGCCAACGGTGGGCGTGG
Organism: uncultured Sphingomonadales bacterium; assembly: GCA_903923465.1. Classification (GTDB taxonomy): domain Bacteria; phylum Pseudomonadota; class Alphaproteobacteria; order Sphingomonadales; family Sphingomonadaceae; genus Novosphingobium. Next base: position 6,372 of record CAIXXP010000209.1, read on the forward strand.
CGGGCTTGTGGCCGCGGCCAAAAATGGAAGCCTGCGCCGGGCCGCCGGTGGCCAGCATGGCCAATGCCCCTGCCTGCACCAACGCCAGGGCTGTCACCTGAGCCAGGTTTCGCCGGGCCAACGCCGGGCGGGGAAGCAGGGAAAACTTCATAGACGCAACCTCTTCACAAACTGCGGGGCAAGGCCCGCATGCTTTTGCCTGTAAGCCCGCCACGGCCGCAAACCAGCTAAAACTGTTGGCCGGCCCTATTGGGCTACTGCCCCCGCCCCGGCATTACCAGCAGCGGGCGCATTGCCCGCCGATGAATGGGCGATATCATCAATGGAATCAAACCCGAGAAGCCCGGCCATCTGGCGCGAGCGGGCCCGCAGCGAATCGGGCGTGCCGGTGTCGCGCGAGATGGCGACGAACAGCGGCCCGGCCAGCGCCTTGTTGCCCTGTTTCAGATAGGCCATGCCCACCAGCTCGCCGGCGCTGCCGAACCACGGGTTGCCGGGCTGGGTCAGCGGCTTCAGCCGGGCGATCACCGCCTCGGGCGGCATGCTGTCGAACTGCACGGCCACCTGGCGGATGGAGGCCAGCTGGCGGAACGGCTGGGGCGCATTGCTGTCTGCGGCCAGGGCGCCATAAAGATTCGCTGCCTCGGCGGCGTGGCCCTGTTTCAACGCGACGTCGCCCTGCAACAGGCGGGCGGCGGCGGCATTGCCGTCCTTGCCGGCGGCCAGCGGCGCCAGCCCGGCGGTGGCCCCGGCCAGATTGCCGCCATCCAGCTGGTCGAGCGCAAGGGTGAATTGCTCGGCATGGGCGGCCTTCTGGTCCTGACTATAGCTGCCCCACCACAAATAGCCGGCCAGCGCCAGCAACCCCACCATCACCACGGCCAGCGCCGGCTTGCCATAACGCCGCATCAAGCCGAAAAACTCGTCCTCGCGCAGGGCATCGTCCACCTCGCGCAGAAAGGCATCGTTCTGCGCGGCATCGCGCTCGGCGATCTTGCTGCCCGGGCCAGACGCCGCGGCAGTCTTCGGGGAGTTACGGGGAGGCAGGACCAAAACGGGTTCTTTCTTTTGACACAGCGCCCGGCGGCGCGCCGCGATAAACGCGCAAGCAGGCGTCGTGCGGTGCGCACGGGTTTGAATGGCCGCTGTTTAGCGCATGGGGCTGGCTTTTCAACGCCTATGGCACAAGGGCGCGGGTGACCGGGAAATCCGCCTTCGCGGCTGGGGCGCCGTTCAGCCCCATACCCCCGGCCGCACCGCCGCGGAATAGAGCGCCCGGTAGCGATCCACCATGGTCTGCTCGTCATATTCCGCCGTGGCCCGCGCGCGATTGGCCGCGCCCACGGCCTTGCGCAAATCCGCGTCCCGCGCCAGCGCGGCGATGGCGGCGGCCAGGCCCGCCTCATCACCCGG
>CAIXXP010000210.1 GCA_903923465.1 uncultured Sphingomonadales bacterium
AACCTCAAATCTGTGCCATAAGTGCTGACGGGGGACAGATGGCGCGAAGCAACTGGCCCACTTTCTTTGCTTCGGTGATCGCTCCGTAGTGGGTAACGGTTGGCGCTGTCAGCGCGCCGCGCAGATCGCGGGTCGGGTCCGAAGAAAGCCGCGCCGTTGCCACGGCATAGCGGAACACCGCGCCCGCCAGTTGCAGACTGCGCCGGGCGCTTTCCAGCTTGCCCTTGCCTTCGATCCGGCGAATCGCTGTCAGCACGTCCGCCGGTTCGATCTCGCCAATGGGCAACTTGCCGATTGAGCCGCAAACCAGTGACAGCAGATATTCGCTGCGGATGGCGGTGGCAGGTGCCCAGCCCTTTGCGCCGTCGCGCCGCCGCTTGTCGCAATACTCGTCGCAGATCGCTTTGAACGTGTCCGCCGCCAGAACGCGCGCGCGCACCTTCTCGCGCTGCTTTTCGCGCGAAGGGTCTTTGCCAAGCGCGATCAGTTCCCGCGCTTCCTCTCGACGCCTACGGGCCTCTCCCAAACCAATTTCCGGATAGGCCCCGATGGCCAGCAGCTTCTCGCGCCCATCGATCCGAAACTTGAGCCTCCAAAGTTTGCCGCCAGCCGGGGTGACAAGCAGGAACATGCCGTTCCCGTCCGCCAGCTTGATCGCTTTCGCGCCGGGCTTGGCATTGCGGATGGCTACATCGGTTAAAGCCATGGATTTCCTAGCCTCTCCGGGGCCTGTACCCCCAATATACCCCCAAGCGTGGGGGTATCGAGTTGGCCGTTTTGCATATACCCCCCAATCATACCCCCAGAGACTGGCGGCTGGACGCGGACGCGGAGGGATGCTTGCGGCCTAATAGCCGCTAAATACCTTGGAGTTTGGGGATTTGTCTAGACGCTGGCGGATGCTGGCGGACAGGAAAATGGAGCGGGTGAAGGGAATCGAACCCTCGTATTCAGCTTGGGAAGCTGCTGCTCTACCATTGAGCTACACCCGCATCGCTGGTCGCCAGGACCGGTTTCCACCGGGGCGGAAACGAGGTTCGCCGCTTGCCACATGGGCGCCCGGGGGTCAACAGCACGGGGCGGGGATTCGGTGACGCGGCGCGGAGGCGCCCGTTTCGGGCGCTGCGGACCACCACACCAAAGGGCGGCCCGGGGGATAGCCGGGCCGCCTTTGGTGTTTGCGTCAGGGTGGGCGCCCTCAGCTTGCCAGCCGCAGGCCCTGTGTGGCTTCGGCGGCTTGCACCTCTTTGGGCTGATCCGGCCAGATGCCGCGCGTGTCGTAGACGATCTTGCCGGCGCGCTCGGCCAGCGGCACGTGGCGGAACACGTCGTGGTCGACCAGCACGATGAGGATGTCGGTTTCCTCCAGCGCGGTGTCGAGGTCGATCAGGCTGGCGCCGGTGCCGTCAAACTCGCGGGGCAGGGTGGCGGTATAGGGCTCGACGATCTGGATCCGCTCGCCAAAGCGCTTGGCCAGCACGGAGGCCACTAGCCGCGCCGGGCTCTCGCGGAAGTCGTCGATATTGGCCTTGAAGGCGAGGCCAAGGCAGGCGACGCGGGCATTGGGATTGGCCGCGATCAGCGCCTCGGCCTTCATCGCCACATGGCGCATCTTGCCATCGTTCACGCCGCGCGCGGTGCGGATCAGCGGGGTTTCCTGCGGGGCGCTGTGCACGATGAACCAGGGGTCGACCGCGATGCAGTGGCCACCAACGCCCGGGCCGGGCTGGAGGATGTTGACGCGCGGGTGACGGTTGGCCAGGCGAATCACCTCCCACACATCGAGGCCCATCTTGTCGGCCACCATCGACAGCTCGTTGGCAAAGGCGATGTTGACATCGCGATAGGCGTTCTCGACCAGCTTGGTCATCTCGGCGCTGCGGGCATCAGTGGCGATGCAGGTGCCGCGCACGAAGATCTTGTAGAAGGCCAGCGCCTTACGCGCGCAGCGGGGCGTGATGCCGCCGATAGAGCGGTCGTTATTGGTCAGCTCTTCGAGAATCTTGCCCGGCAGCACGCGCTCCGGGCAATAGGCGATGGAAATGTCCGGGGTTTCGCGACCCAGATTCCCCTCCATACGCCCGGGGATCTTCAGATCCGGGCGCATGGTAGCGATCAGGTCGCGGATTTCCTCGGTGGTGCCAACCGGGCTGGTCGATTCGAGGATGACGATGTCGCCAGCCTTCAGCACCGGCGCCACGGCACGGGCGGCCGAAAGCACATAGGAAATGTCTGGTGCGTGGTCGTCGTCAAACGGCGTGGGCACGGCGATGACGAAGACATCGGCCGGCGCCACCTCCAGCGAGGCCGACAGCAAGCCGCGCGAGACGACGCCCTGCACCAGGCCGTCGAGATCGACCTCCTCGATATGGATTTGCCCGCGGTTGATCGTGTCCACCACATGCTGGCTGACATCGATGCCGCGCACCTTGCAGCCGGCGCGGGCGATAATCGCGGCGGTCGGCAGGCCGATATAGCCCAGGCCAACTACGCAGACGTCCGGTTTATTATCCGATTTCATGCTTGCCCCATCTCTTCGCACAGGATCTCGACGATGCGGCGTGACGTCTGCCCATCCCCAAAGGGGTTGTGGGCGCGCGCCATCGCCTCGTAGGCAGCCTTATCGTCGAGAAGGCTGAAGATTTCGGAAACGATGCGGGCAGAATCGGTGCCGACCAGCTTCGCGGTGCCGGCCGCTACGCCCTCGGGGCGCTCGGTGGTCTCGCGCATCACCAGCACCGGCTTGCCCAGCGCCGGGGCCTCTTCCTGCACGCCGCCCGAATCGGTGAGCATAATCTCGGCCAGGCCGAGCAGGTGGGCGAAATGCGGATAATCCAGCGGCTCGATCAGCGCGACATTATCGAGGCCGGCGAGCCGCTCGTTCATCACCGCGCGCACATTGGGGTTCAGGTGCACGGGGAAGATGATGGCGACATCAGGTCGCTGGGCGATCTGGCGGATGGCCTCGGCGATGTTCTCCATGCCCTCGCCGAAATTCTCGCGCCGGTGCGTGGTGACGCCGATGATGCGTTTGCCGGCAAAGCGCGCCTCCAGCTCCGCCAGCCCGGAGGCCAGCGCCGGGTCGGCGGCGATCCGGTCGACCACCCAGCGCAGCGCGTCGATCACCGTGTTGCCGATGACATGCACCCGCGCGGGGTCGATGTTCTCGCGCAGCAGGGCGGCTTCAGACGTGGTGGTGGGGGCAAAGTGCAGGCTGGCGATGGCGCCGATGATCTTGCGGTTCACCTCCTCGGGCCAGGGGTGATAGATATTACCGCTGCGCAAGCCTGCCTCGACATGGTCGACCGGAATCTTGCGGTAATAGGCGGCCAGAGCGCCGGCCATGGCGGTGGCGGTATCGCCCTGCACCATCACGCGGTCCGGCTTTTCAATGTCCATCACCTTGCCGAGGCCGGTGATCAGCGCGGCGGTCAGCGAATCGAGGGACTGGTCCGGGCGCATCAGGTCGAGGTCGTGGTCGGGCGTGATCCCGGCGATTTCCAGCACCTGATCCAGCATGCCGCGGTGTTGCGCCGAAACACACACCCGCGCCTCGAAGCGCGGGTCGGCCTTCAGCGCGGCCACCACCGGAAACAGCTTGATGGCCTCGGGCCTGGTGCCGAAAATCACCAGAATACGGGTTGATACGGAGGGGGCGCCAAGGGCGGCGGAGGGGGGCGTGTCGGTGCTCATGGCCGCGTTTCCTAACGGAAATGGGTTAACAAGACCCCACAATCGCCCGCCGCCCGCTGAACCTGACCAGAATTTCTGTTCGCCCGCGTTAACCTCGAAATAACGCCCCTGCGCCTAAACGCCGGGTGAAGGCGGCGAAAACCATGTTCGTCGTCCACTTGTACTGCCCTGGCCCGTCGTTCGCGTCTGGCCACAACCTCAAGGGGGCCCACTTGACCTCGATGCATCCCAAAGTCGCCACCGCCGGTGCCACGCCGCTCACCGCGCGCGAGTTGACGCCCGACGCCCTTGGCCAGAAAGTGGTGGTGGTGGGTCTTGGCTATGTTGGCCTGCCGCTGGCCGTGGCGCTGGCGGGCAAGTTCCCCACCGTCGGTCTCGATATCGACCAGCGCCGCATTACCGAGCTGGAAGCCGGCCACGACCGCACCGGCGAGATTGACCGCAGCCGGCTGGATGCCAGCGATCTGTCGCTGGCCAGCGACCCCGCCATCTGCCCCCCGGCCGATTTCTACATCGTGACGGTGCCCACCCCGATTGATGGCGCCAACCGCCCCGATCTGCGCATCGTCGAGGCCGCCAGCCGCACCATCGGCGCCATGCTGCCGGCTGCCGTGGCCGAGGGCCGCACCCCGGTGGTGGTGTATGAGAGCACCGTCTATCCTGGCGTCACCGAGGACATCTGCGCGCCCATCCTCGAGCAATATTCCGGCCTGCTGTGCGGCCGCGACTTCTTTCTCGCCTATAGCCCGGAGCGCATCAACCCCGGCGACCGCGAGCACACCATCGACAAGATCACCAAGGTCGTCTCGGGCCAGACGCCGGAAGTGCTGGAGCGCGTCGCCCGTCTCTATGACAGCATCACCAGCGGCGGCGTGTTCCGTGCCGCCAGCATCAAGGCCGCCGAGGCCGCCAAGGTCATCGAAAACGCCCAGCGCGACATCAACATCGCCTTCATGAACGAGATCTCGCAGATCTTCTCGGCGATGGACATCTCGATCTGGGATGTGCTGGCCGCCGCCCGCACCAAGTGGAACTTCCTGCCCTTTGGCCCCGGCCTGGTTGGCGGGCACTGCATTGGTGTCGACCCCTACTACCTCTCGCACCGCGCCGAGCAGCTGGGGCTGGACCCGCGCGTCATCCTGGCCGGGCGGGGCATCAACGATGCGATGGCCGGCTGGGTGGCGAACAAGCTGCACCGCGTGCGCGGGCAGAAGCCCGGCAGCGTGCTGGTGCTGGGCCTCACCTTCAAGGAAAACATCCCGGATCTGCGCAACAGCAAGGTGGCCGATCTGGTCACCGCGCTGGGTCGCCTCGGCCATGGCGTGCGGGTGCACGATGCCCATGCCGATGCCGACGAGGCCATCCACGAATATGGCATTCCGCTGGTGGCCGATGCCTTTAAGCGCAAATACGACATGGTGCTGCTGGCCGTGCCCC
>CAIXXP010000211.1 GCA_903923465.1 uncultured Sphingomonadales bacterium
GCGAGGCGCAGATCCTTGCCCTGATCATCTACCGGCCCAAGGCGCTGCTGCTGCTGGGCTCCAGCGTGGGGCGCGGCTTTGCCGTGGAGGCCGAGGAACTGCTCGCCGAAACCCGCAAGGGCCGCGGCGTGATGGCCACCAAGCCCGGCGTCAAGCTCACCGTGCTGCGCGACATTCCCCCCGAGCACGACCATATCGCCGTGGTGGGCGAGAACCGCAAGCTGGTGGTGTTCTCCCTCTCCGAACTGCCGGTGATGACCAAGGGGCAGGGCGTCACGCTGCAACGCTATCGCGACGGCGGCATGGCCGATGCGACCACGTTCAAGCTGGAGGATGGTTTGTCGTGGACGATGGGCGGCGAGACCGGCCGCACCCGAACGGAAAAAGACGTGATGCTGTGGAAGGTGGCGCGGGGCGGATCGGGGCGGATGCCGCCTTCCGGGTTTCCGCGGGATAACAAGTTTTAAGGGGGCATTAGTGCGGGGTTAAGCTGGTAGTTAGGGGCAGGTGCGAGGGGCCGGGAGTATCGCGCTTCACGCGCATGCGACCCCAGGAACGCCCCCTCGCGCTCCCGGAACTGTCAGCGTTGCGCGCGTTCTGTGGCGTGTTGTGCTGCCGCGAAGCGGCTTTGACAGCCTGCGGTGCGGCGAGTTTGCGCAAGGCCGAACCCATGGCGCAACAACGACTGTAGTGGAAGCGCGAGGGCCATCGCCCTCGCACCTGTCCTTTATTCTTCCCTGGCCTTCCCACTCGCCTCCACCACCGGATGATGCGGCACCAAAATCATCTGCCGCCCTTCCACCCGCCAGCCCGACAGGCGCGACAGGAAGTTCATGCCCAGCACGTTGGTCTCGCCCAGGCCCGGCGCCACCACCGCGTCGATGTGGCGGGCGACGATATTGCCCACCTGCATCCGGTCGATGGTGGCCAGCGTGCCGGTGCTGCTGCCATTGGCGGTGTTCAACTCCACCGTCTGGCCCCAGCGTTGCGGGCGCACGGCGGAGGCATTGGCGCTGTCGGGTGACAGGGTGGTGAGCGTGGCGCCGGTATCGACGAGGAAGCGGTGCGGCACGCCGTTCACCGAGGCGCGCACCCAGAAGTGGCCGTCCGCGTTCATCGGCACGCGGGTTTCGCCGCCGGAGACGCTGGGCTCGCCCTCGCCGGCGCCGGAGCCGACGGCATCGAGCGGGGTGCCAAAGCCGCTGTCATGCGCCACCTGCAGCATGGTGGCGAGCATGGCGTAGATCAGGCCGATATTGCCGACAAACCGCAGCAAGCCGGCCGGCAACGGCAGGATCCGCCGCAGGGCGCCGCCGGCGATAATCAGCGCCATCGCGATCAGCGCGATCTGCAACAGCGGCTCGGTATGGGCATAGTGTTGCACTTGCTGCCACAGGCCCTTCGCCGCCTGTGCGAGGGGGGCGGCGCTGTCTTTCAGGCCGGAGTCTTTCAGGCCGGAGTCTTTCAGGCCGGAGCCTTTCAGGCCGAAGTCTTTCAGGCCGAAGTCTTTCAGGCCGGCGTCGCTCATGGCGCAATTCCCGTCGCGGCCAGTTCGGCATCAAGCAGGGCATGGACGCGTCCCTCGTCGGGGAAGCCCTCCGCGATCCAGCGGGCCTCCACCGCCTGCAGGATGCGGGCGACCTGGGGCCCGGCGTGGATCCCGCGCGCGACGATCTGCCCGCCCTTCAGCGGGAAGGCCGGCACGGACCAGCCGGCCAGCGGCGCGACGCTATGGCCGGTGAGCAGCAGCGCGTCTGTCGCGGTTACCGGGCCTGAGCGATAGGCAAGGGCGCGGGCGTGGGCGGCTGGCGCTGCCGGGTCTTCGCCTTGCCCGTCGGCGGCGGCGAGGGTGGCGATGGCGCCGGCGGTGGTGGCCAGGCGCTTCTTCTGCGCGCCGGAGAGGCGGAACCGGCCGGCAATGGCCTCGGTTCGGGCAATCTCCCCCTCGTGCCCCTTCAGCGCCAGCAGGGCGGCGAGGCGGCGGATGGCGTCGGGCTGCTGGTTCTGTGCACGCTCCTGCGCCACCAGCGCGGCCAGCGGCGCCACCTCGGCCTCGGGCAGGATGACGGCCAGCACGCCCAGTTCGGCCATGCGGGCCACGGTGGGGGCGGGGTCCGGCAGCGACAGCAGGTTCAGCAGTTCCATGCCGATGCGTTCGCGGCTGAGGCCCTTCAGCGTGGGGGCCAACACCGCGCAGGCGCCTTCCGCCTCGGCATCGGCCGGCATGGAGCCGAAACGGGCCTGAAAGCGAAAATAGCGCAGGATGCGCAAATGGTCCTCGGCGATACGCTGGCGGGCATCGCCGATGAACCGCACGCGGCGTGCGGCCAGATCCGCCAGCCCGCCGAAATAGTCGCTGATCGCCCCCGTGGCAGGGTCGGCGAACAGGGCGTTGATGGTGAAATCGCGCCGGGCGGCATCCTCGCGCCAGTCGGCCGCGAAGGCGACGGTAGCGCGGCGCCCGTCGGTGGAGACATCGCGGCGCAGGGTGGTGATCTCCACCGGGCCGCCCGCCAGCAAGGCGGTGACGGTGCCGTGGTCGATGCCGGTGGGGATGGTGCGGATGCCGGCCACCTTGCACGCGGCGGTCACTGCCTCGGGCAGCAGGGTGGTGGCGATGTCGATATCCTTGACCGCAAGCCCCAGCAGCGTATCGCGCACCGCCCCGCCGACATAGCGCGCCGTGCCCTCGCGATTACCGGCGCCCAGCGCGGCGATCAGCCCGGCAAGGTCGGCACGCCGGGTCCACTCGGCGGGTGGCAGCAGGGGGGCAAAAGCCTGTGGCATCACGCCAGCGTCCAATCCAGCCGGCGGATCAGACGGGCCAGAATCGCGCCGGTAACGCCCCAGATGCGGTGGCCCTGCCACAGGATCTCCATCACCTGCAGCGACACGCCGTCGTGCTCCATCTGCCGCGTCACCCGGTTGGCGGGATCGAGCACATGCGCCAGGGGCACCTCGAACCAGCTGGCGACTTCCGTGGGGCAGGGGGTGATGGCGATATCGGCGGGCACCACGCCGATCACCGGGGTGATCTCATAGCCGGTGGCGGTGCGATAGATGTCGCTGGGGCCGATGACGGTGACGCGTGCCGGGTCTATGCCCAGCTCCTCGTGGGCCTCGCGCAGGGCGGCGGCGGTCACATCCTCGCCTTCATCCCGCCGCCCGCCGGGAAAGGCGACCTGCCCGGGATGGGCGCGCATCGTGTCTGGCCGGTGGATCAGCAGCAGGCCCGGCTCTGGCCGGTCCGTCACGGCCACCAGCACCGAGGCGGGCTTGAAACTGGCCATGTGCTGGATGCGCGGGTCCTGCCACATCGGCGGTGCCGGCCGGGCATGGCCCTCGACATAGAGGCGGGTGAGATGGGCGACCAGATTCATGCGGGCGGGCTCATTGCGGCACCAGCGGGAAGCGCGCGCCATGGCTGGAGACGGCAAGGCTCGCCTCGCCTCCCTCACCTCCGGCCATTTCATTTTCAGCCAGCTCATTTTCAGCGAGCGCGATCTCGACCAGTTGCCCCCAGGTGGAGTGGTTGATCCGCGCCTCGGTGCCGTGCCGCACGGCCAGATAGATGGCGGGCATATCGGCAGACCCCCGCGCGATGAGCGGATGATCGCGGCCGGCGATGACGAATTCGTCGGTATTCAGGCGGAAGATCAGCGCGTCGCCGTCCTGCTTCACATCCACGGCCTGAAAGGCGGCGTCTTCCACCTCGATCGACAGTTTCTCGGCCGGGGTGACCAGCCAGTGCTGGCCATCGGCATCGGCGCGCAGCAGCGTGGAAAAGGCGCGGACCATCGCCGGGCGGGTGATCTCGCCGCCCTCGTGAAACCAGCGGCCGTCGGCCTTGATGACCATGGCGGAGTTGCCGACGCGCTCGGGGTGCCAAAGTTCCACCGGCGGCAGCTTGCGCGCCTCGGCCAGCCGGGCGATGTCGGCAAGGCCAAGGGTGGAAAGGTCGGGTGGCGGGTCATAGGGCATGGCCAATGCCCTGCCAGATCGCGGCCGCCGCGCCAAGGGGGCGTGGGCAGGCGGCCGGTTGCCCCGGGCGCTTCAGCCCAGCGCCGAGGCCAGCGCTTCAGCCCAGTGCTTCGGCCCAGTGCTTCAGCCCAGCCAGGGCCCCAGCGTGCCCTGCACCGGCAGCACCGCCGGGTTGTCGCAACGCACCAGCAGGCGGCGCTGCTCGAAGGGGCCGGGCAGGGTCCAGCCGCCGGTATGGGCGTTGGTGAAGCCCCAGAAGCGGCCGTAATATTCCGGATCGCCGATCATTACCTGCGGCAACGGCGCGCGCGGGTCCAGCGCGGCCAGCGCGGCGGTGACCAGCGCCTTGCCATAGCCAAGCCCCTGCAAGTCCGGCAAAACCGCGACCGGGCCAACCATGATCATCGGGTGCCGCCGGCCCGAGGTATCCGTCAGCGCCACGGGCCAGCACTGGATGGTGCCCACCAGATGCTCGGCCTCGTCCATCGCGGCGAAGCTGAGGCCGGGCAGCCAGTCCATGCCTTCGCGCACCTTGTAGGCGGTGCGGGTGTGGCGCTCCGGCTCGAAGGCCGTGTCGAGCACCGCCTCGACCAGCGCGGGGTCGACATTGTCAAGCGGGATGAGCGTGGGCTGGCTGGGCATGGGGTTCACGATGATGGGCACTCAAGGGGGAGGGGCTGGCCGATAGGGGAGCGGGCGGGGGCTGGCAATGAAAACCGGGCATCGGGCAAACACGGCGCGGCCAGCCATCTTTCCCTGCGCCGCCGATTCCCCACAGGCCATTGCACGCGGGCTCTTGCCCGGGCGCGCGGGGCGGGAGAAAGAGGAGGCATGATCCGCACCCTGCCTTCTGCCATCGCAGCCACACCGCAATGGGTCATCGGCGTCGATGAGGCCGGACGCGGGCCGCTGGCCGGGCCGGTGGTGGCCGGCGCCGTGGCGCTGCCGGAGGAGGGCATCGCCGGGCTGGCCGATTCGAAGCTGCTCTCGGCCAAACGGCGGGCCGTGCTGGAAGCGGCGATCATGGACCGCTGCGTTTGGGCCGTGGGCGTGGTGGAGGTCGACGAGATCGACCGCATCAACATCTTTGCCGCCACCATGCGGGCGATGACGCTGGCCGTGGCCGCCCTTGTCGCCAAGGTGGCGGCGGAGGAGGCGGGCGCATGGCAGCGGCGGGCGGCGCATTGGCAGGCGGGCCCCACGCTGGTGCTGGTGGATGGCAACCTCACGCCGGCCGGGCGGGTGGCGCAATGGTGCTGGCCCGCGCGCGCCATTGTCGGCGGGGATGCCAGCGAGCCGGCGATCTCGGCCGCCTCGATCATTGCCAAGGAGCATCGCGACAGGCTGATGCGGGCGCTGGCGGAAAGCCACCCCGGCTATGGCTGGGAGCGCAACGCCGGCTATGGCACCCGCGAGCACATGGCGGCGCTGGCGAGGCTTGGCCCCACGCCGCACCACCGCCGCAGCTTTGCCCCCGTCGCGCAGGCCTGCCTGTCGTTCTGAGGGGTTGTTTTGCTTGGCAGGCCCGCGCCGAGGGATCAGCCGGCGCCAAACGCTTTCTGCTTCATCGCGCCGACGTAGTTGCGGGCGAAGGTCTCGATGCCTTCCGGGCCGGGCGCCATCTCGGTGACATGGGCGTTTTGCATATCCTCGCGGCTGTTGACGCTGGGATAGGCCTGCGCGGGCACCGGCACGCCCAGAAAGGCGCAGAGCGGCTCCCAGCCGTCGCTGGCCTTGAGCACCAGCAGCTTCTCGGGCGGCAGGCTGGCGATGACATCGGCCTGCCAGCGGCGGAAATAATCGACTATGAAGGCGCGATCGCCGATCCTGTCGCCAAAAGTGCCGAGCACGGCGCCCTGCATGAACTCCCCCGCCGGTGAATTGAGCAAATTGGCGGTTTGTTCGGGCGAGAAGATGGTCTGGCTGACGGAATTGAACCAGGCATCGGCATCGCGGGTGGTGAGGATGACCTTGGCCTGCGGATAATGCGCGAGCAGTTCGCGCCAATAGCTGCAGCCGGGGTAATCCACCGTGGCGGCAAGCCGGCGAAAATGGTGTCCCAATCGGGGTTGCCGCGCACCACCTGCGTCCACAGCGGCAGGGTCTGGCGGGCTTCGCCCAGCACCGCGGTCATGTGATAGCACGGGGCAAAGCCGATGTGTTCCAGCGCCAGCTTCAGCGAAAGCGTGCCGGTGCGGCCCAGCCCGGCGCCAATGATGCGAAGGCTCATGAATTCCTCTCCCGTTCTATTTTGCCGGCAGGCTAGCTGATCGGCCGCATTTCGGGAAAATATTTTTTGCCGGCGGTGGGGGTTGGGGCACACCACCAGATGTCGAGTCTGGCCGCCTTGGCGGACTCAATATGCGGTGTGGGCCCCGTTTCGTTCCGGGTGCCCTTGACGGCCTGTTAACCATGAATCCCTAGGATTCCCGCGGAGTCGCGGCTTGACGCGGACTCCGGTTTGACTCACCCTAGGGGCTTGCAAGGGGAAAATCGGTAATCATGGTACAGCTTCTCACCCGCGAGGTAGCGCTCAAGCCCGCACGCACGACCAAGGCGCGCGCGCGCAAAGTGGCGCCTGTGGATCGCGCCGATCTGCCGCGCGATTTGCCTTTGGGCCAGATCATCCCCGGCGATTGCATTCAGGCGATGCGCGCGTTGCCCTCGGCCAGCGTGGACATGGTGTTTGCCGACCCGCCCTATAATCTGCAGCTGGGCGGCGACCTTGCCCGCCCCGATGGCAGCCATGTCGATGCCGTTACCAACGATTGGGACAAGTTCGACAGCTTCGCCACCTATGACCGCTTCACCCGCGAGTGGCTGACCGAGGCGCGCCGCGTGCTGAAGCCGGATGGCGGCCTGTGGGTGATCGGCTCCTATCACAACATCTTCCGCGTCGGCGCCATCCTGCAGGACCTGGGCTTCTGGATCCTCAACGACATCGTCTGGCGCAAGGCCAACCCGATGCCGAACTTCAAGGGCACCCGCTTCACCAATGCCCACGAGACGCTGATCTGGGCCAGCATGGGCGAGAAGGCGAAATACACCTTCAACTATCGCGCGATGAAAACGCTGAATGACGAATTGCAGATGCGCAGCGACTGGGTGCTGCCGATCTGCGGCGGCCCCGAGCGGCTGAAGAAGGACGGCACCAAGGTGCACCCGACGCAAAAGCCCGAAGGCCTGCTCTATCGCGTGATGCTGGCCACCACCAACAAGGGCGATGTCGTCCTCGACCCCTTCTTCGGCACCGGCACCACCGGCGCGGTGGCGAAACGCCTTGGCCGCGAATGGATCGGCTGCGAGCGGGACACCGTCTATGCCGAGGCGGCGCGGGCGCGCATCGACATGGCGCTGGAGCTGGATGAGTCGGCGATCACCACCATGCACAGCGCCAGAAGCGCGCCCAAGGTGGCCTTTGGCACGCTGGTGGAAACCGGCTGGATCGCTCCCGGCTCGGTGGTGTTCGACAAGAAGCGGCGGCTGCGCGCCACGGTGCGCGCCGATGGTTCGCTCATCTCGGATGCGGTTGATGGTTCGATCCACGCGTTGGGGGCCAAGCTGCAGGGGGCGCCATCGTGCAATGGCTGGACCTTCTGGCATATCGAGCACGAAGGCACGCTGAAGCCGATCGACGCGATCCGCCAGCTCTACCTGCTGGCGACGGAAGACTGATCATCCGCCGCTTGATCCCGCCCATGCCACCCGGCACAAGCGGGCGATGACCGACAGGCTCTACATTCGCCCGATCACGCTGGCCGCCAGTCCGCAGGCCGAGGACGGCGCCGGTGGATTGGGGGCGGTGCGTCTGGCCGGGGGGCTGGTGTGGGCCAGCCGCTTTGCCCTGCTGCGCCGGGGCGAAGGGCAGGCCATCAGCCGCGAGCTGGTATCGGCGCTCGAGATGCCCGCCGCCCTGTCCCGCCTGCCGCGGCACCTGGCCGAGGAAGGGGCAGCGCAATGGGCGGGGCTGCAGCGGGCCCATCCGCCGCTGGTCTGCGGGGCTCGGCGCATCCCGCTCGATCAGCCGCAGGTCATGGGCATTCTCAACGTCACGCCCGACAGTTTTTCCGACGGGGGGCGGCATGGGGATGTCGCGGCGGCGCTCGCCCATGCGCAGGCGATGCTGGCTTCGGGCGCGGCCATCATCGATGTGGGCGGAGAAAGCACCCGCCCGGGCGCGGCCCCGCTGTGGGAGGGTGATGAACTTGCGCGGGTCGTGCCTGTGGTGGAAGCTCTGGCCAAGACTGGCGCGGCGATCAGCATTGATACCCGAAAGGTGGCGGTGATGGCGGCGGCGCTGGCGGCGGGCGCCCATGTCATCAACGATGTGTCGGCGCTGCGCCACGATCCCGAAGCGCGCGCCTTTGCCGCCCGGTCTGGCGCGCCGGTGGTGCTGATGCATGCGCCGGGGGCGGGGGGCGAGGACCTGCATCGCGGCCCAATAGATGGTGGCGCCTATGCGGATGTGCTGCTCGATGTGTTCGATGCCCTGCGCGAGGCACGCGATGCGGCCGTGGCGGCGGGGGTGCGGCGCGAGGCCATCATCCTGGACCCCGGCATCGGCTTTGGCAAAACGCTGGGCGAGAACCTGAAGCTGATGAACGGCCTTGCCCTGTTCCACGCGCTGGGCCAGCCGCTGCTGGTGGGCGCCAGTCGCAAGCGGATGATCGGCGCGCTGGCGGGCGGGGCAATGGCGGGCGGGGCAACGGCGGGTGGGGCAACGGCGGGCGATGCCCCGGCGGACCAGCGGCTCGGTGGGTCGATTCTGCTGGCGGTGCAGGCCATGGCGGCCGGCGTGCAATTGATCCGCGTGCATGATGTCGCCGAAACCGTGCAGGCCGCGAGGGTGTGGCGGGGTTTGCGCGATGCGGCGCTGGGCGATTTTTCCCAGCTGACGGCCTAGCCAATCCCCCGGCGCGCGGTCATAGTCCTCCCCAGCAGCATCAGGAGCGCCGGCGAAGGCGTAACCGGGTCGCATGGGATGGAGGAACGACATGAGCCGGATTCACGCGGGCAAGATGGATGGAAAAGTGGCGCTGGTAACCGGCGCCGGGTCGGGCATCGGCAAGGCCGCCGCGCTGCGCCTGGCGCGCGAGGGGGCGAAAGTGGCGCTGTTTGGCCGTCGCCCCGGCCCGATCGAGGAAGCGGCGGCGGAGATCCGCGCCGGCGGCGGAGATGCGCTCGCCATCTCGGTCGACGTCGGCGATCTGGATGCCTATGTGCGCGCCATCAACGAGGTTCACGCCCATTTTGGCCGGCTGGATGCGCTGGTGAACAATGCGATGGTCGAGGGGCCAAAGTCGATCATGGATCTGTCGCTGGCCGATTGGCACGATGCCTTCCGGGTCAATGTCGATGCGGTTTTCGTCTCGACGCGCGAGGCGTTCAAGCTGATGTCGCAGACGGGCGGCGGCTCGGTGGTGAACATCTCCAGCACCTGCGGCATGAAGGCGCTGGAGAACATGGCGGCCTATTCGGCGTCAAAGGCCGCGCTTCAGCATTTCTCCGCCGTCGCCGCGATGGAAAGCCCGGCTTACAACGTGCGGGTTAACTGCATCGTGCCCGGCTTTGTCGCCACCGAGGCGCTGGTCGGCTATGCTGGCGGCGATCAGAATGTGCTGGATGCGATTGGCCGGGGCGTGCCGATGGGGCGGCTGGGGCGGCCGGAAGAGTTGGCGGCGGCCATCCTGTTCCTGTGCAGCGACGACAGTTCCTATGTGAACGGCGCGGCGCTGCCGGTGGATGGTGGGCATCTGATGCGCATCAACACCGCCACCCCGGGCTGACCGGGGCCGGCGTCAGGCCGCGCTGTCGATGCCCAGATCGGTGAGCTTGCGATAGAGGGTGGAGCGGCCAATGCCCAGGCGGCGGGCGACTTCCGTCATCCGGCCGCGATAATGGCCGATGGCCAGGCGGATGACATCGGCCTCGATGTCCTCCAGCGTGCGCAGGTGCCCCTCCGCGGTATAGAGCATGACCCCGGCGCTCTCGTGCTGGGTGCCGCCGGAGACGGCCGCCGCCGCGCCCATGCCGTTCATCGCGGTGAGCTGGGGGAAGTCGTCGGCGGTCAGCGCGTCGCCGGTGCAGAACACCGCGGCGCGGAACAGGGCGGCCTGCAACTGGCGGACATTGCCCGGCCAGTCATAGGCGCCGAGCAGCGCCAGCGCGCCATCGGTGATGCCCAGCGGGCGCAGGCCCGGCTGCTCGCCGATGCGGGCGAGGAAATGGCGGGCCAGCGCCGGAATGTCGCCGGCGCGTTCGCGCAGGTTGGGCAGGCTGATGCTGACCTGCGAGATTGCCTGATACAGTTCCGGCAGGAATTCGTCATGCGCCACCATCTCGGGCAGTGGGTGGTTGCTGGCCAGAAGGAAGCGGACATCGACGCGGAAGCTGTGGCGCGCGCCCATCGGGCGGCAATTGCCCAGCGCCAGCGCCTCTGCCAGCCGCTGTTGCACCGGCAGCGGCATGCGGTCGATCTCGTCGAGCGCGAGGGTGGCGCCGTCGCAATGCTGGATGGCGCCGATCTGCCGCTCGAAGGCGCCGGGGAAGGCACCTTTTTCATGGCCGAACAGCAGCGATTCCAGCGAATTGGGGGTGGTGGCGCCAACGTTGATAATGCGCAGCGGCAGCCGCGACCGCTGGCTGGCGGCGTGGATGGCGCGGATCAGCATTTCCTTGCCGGTGCCGCTTTCGCCGGTGACAAGCACGGGCGAATTGCCGCGCGCCGCCTTGGCGCCAATGGCCAGCGCCGTGCGGAACGTGGGGGCCGCGCCAATCATCGCCTCGAAATCGGCGGCGATGGTCAGCTTCTCGGTCAGCGGCTGCAACTCGTCGCGGCCCACCTCCTGGTTGGCGGTTTCGCGGGCGACGGCGCTGCGCAGGGCCTGCATCATCCGGTCGGGCGCGATGGGCTTGATCAGATAATCGGTGGCCCCGGCGCGCATCGCTTCCACCGCCAGCAGCGGCGAGGCACTCGTGGTGAGCATCAGGATGGGCAGGGCGGGGCGGCGGCCGCGCAGCTCGGCGATCAGTTCGCAGGCGCTGTCGCCCGGCACCCATTGGTCGAGGATGATTGCCGAAAGCTGCATGCCCTGGCGCGTGCCCAGCGTGGCGATGGCGCTCTCGGCATCGGCCACCACCAGCGTGCGCCAGCCCTCGCGCGCGGCAAGGGCCGTGATGAGGCGGCACTGGGCCGGCTCATCAGCGATCAACATCAACAGGCGCTGTTCGATTTCGGCCATCGTCTCCCGATCCAATCGCGGCAAGTAACGGCCTATAATGGGCGGAGGTAAAATCCCCGTTAACTCAGCGGTGTGGCGATGGAGCGGCGAATCTGGCGGCTATCCGGGGCAAACCGGCCCTTTGCCCTTGAGCCTTGGCGCGGCTGCGGATAAACGCACGGCTGAATCACCTTCACGGCTACAGGGGAAAATGGCCAATGGCTGAAGTTCACGACATGCAGGCGGCGCGGTCCACCTATGAGGGCTTGCTGAACCTGTTCAAATTCGGCCTGCCGGTGGTGGGCGCCATTACCGTGCTGGTCATCCTGCTGCTCACGCATTGATCGCCGAAATGGCCGGCAACCAGCGCCTCGCCGTTCTGCAAGAGCGGGCGAGTGGCGAGACGCGCGTGGCCGCCACGCCCGAAACGGTGAAGAAATTCATCGCGCTGGGGGCCAGTGTTGCGGTGGAAGCGGGCGCAGGGCTGGCCGCCTCGATTGCTGATGCCGACTATGCTGCCGCTGGGGCCGAAGTGGGTGAGGCCGCCGCTGTGGTGGCCGGCGCCGATATCGTGCTGGGCGTGCAGGGGCCGGATATGGCGCTGCTCGCCGGCGTGAAGCCCGGCGCCTGGGTGGTGGCCGGGCTTGATCCTTTCGGCCAGGGTTCAAACGGTGGCCGCGCGCGCGTAGAGGCCTATGCCGCCGCCGGGCTGGAGGCGCTGGCCATGGAGTTCATGCCGCGCATCACCCGCGCGCAGAGCATGGACATCCTCTCCAGCCAATCGAACCTTGCCGGCTACAAGGCGGTAGTGGACGCGGCCGGCGCCTATGGCCGCGCCTTTCCGATGATGATGACCGCCGCCGGCACTATCTCCGCCGCAAAGGCCTTCGTCATGGGCGTGGGCGTGGCGGGCTTGCAGGCGATTGCCACGGCGCGGCGTCTGGGCGCGCAGGTTTCCGCTACCGATGTGCGCAGTGCCACACGCGAGCAGATCCAGTCGCTGGGTGCCAAGCCGATCTTCGTTGAAAATGTGGCGGGCATCGAGGGGGAGGGCGCGGGTGGCTATGCCACCGAGATGTCGCCGGAGTACCAAGCGGCGCAGGCCGAGCTGGTCTCCGCCCATGTCGCCCGGCAGGACATCGTCATCACCACCGCGCTGATCCCCGGCCGCGCGGCGCCACGCCTGATTACCGACGCGCAGATCGCCACGATGAAGCCGGGCAGCGTCATTTTCGACCTCGCCGTGGCGCAGGGAGGGAATGTCGAGGGCAGCGTGGCCGACGAAATCGTGGTGCGCCACGGCGTGAAGATCATGGGCTATAGCAACACCCCGGCGCATCTGCCGGCCGACGCCTCGGCGCTGTTCGCCCGCAACCTCTACAACTTCCTCTCCGCCTTCTGGGACAAGGAAGCCGGCAAGCCGGTGCTGGATGCCGAGATCGGCGACGCGGTGCGGCTGACGCAGGGCGGCACGGTGGTGAATGGGAGGCTCTTGGCGTGAGCGCAGTTATTCCCTTGGGACGTATCGAGTCTGTGGATCTACGGCAGGCTTGGCCTGACGAAGCGCGGAACTTTACGCCTTGGTTGGCGGACGAGGATAATCTTTCGTTGTTGGGTAGTGTGCTTGGACTTCAGTTGGAGGTTGAAGCAGTTGAAAAACAAGTAGGGCCATTCTCTGCAGATATTCTTGCCAAGGAAATTGGCAGTGGGCACTGGGTTCTGATTGAAAATCAGATCGAGATGACAGACCATGCCCATCTCGGGCAAATATTGACCTACGCGGCGGGGCTCGATGTTTCGACGATTATCTGGGTTGCCCGGGAATTTCGTGAGCAGCATCGGGCGGCGATTGACTACCTTAACCGTATTACAGATGAGGATCATCGGTTTTTTGGTGTTAAAGTTGAACTACTTAAGATCGGTGAAAGCGCATTTGCTCCGAGTTTTTCGGTTGTGGCAAAACCTAACAATTGGTCGAAGCACAGTGCTGCCGCTAAATTTGCAACCGATGAAACGTTAAGTCCCGCCCAATTGCTCTATCGCGAATATTGGACCGAGTTGATTGGGGCGGCTTCGGAGGCTTACCCATCGCTTGCGGGACGAAAGCCATACAAAGGGAGCTGGCAATCCGCTGAACGGCTTGGCTCCGGTCCGGGGTTCTCGTTAGACGCGAACGCTGCGTTCACCGGTAGTAATCAGCTGCGCGTGGAAATTTATGTTAGCGGTCCCGGCGCACCGACAGTGTTTGAGGCCTTGTTAGGTAAAAGGGATGAGATTGAGGGCCGGTTCGGCGAACAACTTTCTTGGGAGACGCTACGAGGGCAGGAGAAGCGCATCGCTTATTATATGCCGGGTGTGCAGAAGAAGGACAATCGATCTACTTGGCCGAGCCAACAAGCTTGGCTGTTGACGCATTGGAAACGGCTTGCCGACGCATTCCGACCGGCTGTTGCAGACGTCAAAGCCACAATCATGGTGAAGGACTAGACACATGGACTTCATCTCAATCCTATCGATCTTCGTGCTGGCCTGCTTCGTGGGTTATTACGTGGTGTGGTCGGTGACGCCGGCGCTGCATACGCCGTTGATGGCGGTGACCAATGCGGTCTCCAGCGTCATTGTGGTGGGGGCGCTGATCGCGGCGGCCACCTCGGGCCTCAGCGCGGCGGCGGGCGTGTCGAAGTGGTTGGGGTTGGGGGCGGTGGTGCTGGCTTCGGTGAACATCTTCGGCGGCTTTGCCGTTACCGCCCGCATGCTGGCGATGTACAAGAAGAAGGAGCGCCCGGCTGCTGCTTCAACCGATAAGGGCGGTAAGGCGTGATGGAAGCGGCTCCCCCCGCCTGGGCGATGCTCAGCTATCTGGTTTCGGGCGTGTGCTTCATCCTCGCGCTGCGCGGGCTTTCCAGCCCGGCCACTTCGCGCCGGGGCAACCGCTTCGGCATGGCGGGCATGGCGCTGGCGGTGCTGACCACGCTGTTGCTGAAGGCCCCGGTGCCGCCGGGGGCCTTCCTGCCGCAGCCGACGCCGGCCGATCTGGTGACGCTGGGGCAGATCCTCGCCGCCATCGGCCTTGGCGGCGGCATCGGCTTCGTCATCGCGCGGCGCATCAAGATGACCGACATGCCGCAGTTGGTGGCGGCCTTCCACTCGCTGGTGGGGCTGGCGGCGGTGCTGGTGGGCTGGGCGGCCTACCTCAATCCGCAGGCCTTTGGCATTGCCGGGGCAGACGGCATTATCCACGCGCAGAGCCGGGTGGAAATGGGCCTTGGCATCGCCATCGGCGCCATCACCTTCTCTGGCTCGATTATCGCCTTCCTGAAGCTGGCCGGCAAGATGAGTGGCGCGCCGATCATGCTGCCGGGGCGCCACATCATCAACCTCGGCACAATCGTCGCCATCCTCGGCCTGGTGGGCTGGTTCACGCAGGATCAGGGGCTCTGGGTGATCGCGGTGGTCACCACCCTCAGCTTCCTCATCGGCTTCCTGCTGATCATCCCCATCGGCGGGGCGGACATGCCGGTGGTGGTCTCCATGCTGAACTCCTATTCCGGCTGGGCGGCCGCGGCGATGGGCTTCACGCTGCACAACACCGCGATGATCATCACCGGTGCGCTGGTGGGCAGCTCGGGCGCGATCCTCAGCTACATCATGTGCAAGGCGATGAACCGTGGCTTTCTCAGCGTCATCGCCGGCGGCTTCGGCATGGAAGCCGGCGCGGTGGGCGAGGCCAGGGAGCAGCGCCCATGGAAGCGCGGCAGTGCCGAAGACGCCGCCTTCCTGCTGAAGGAAGCTGAAAACGTCATCATCATCCCCGGCTATGGCATGGCGGTGGCGCAGGCTCAGCACGCGCTGCGCGAAATGGGCGATCAGCTGAAAAAGCATGGCGTGAATGTGAAATACGCCATTCACCCGGTGGCGGGGCGCATGCCCGGCCATATGAACGTGCTGCTGGCCGAGGCTAATGTGCCCTATGACGAGGTCTTCGAGCTGGAGGACATCAACGGCGAGTTCGCCCAGGCCGACGTCGCCTTCATCATCGGCGCCAACGATGTGGTGAACCCTGCGGCGAAAAC
>CAIXXP010000212.1 GCA_903923465.1 uncultured Sphingomonadales bacterium
CTGCCTGGCCGAAGCCTCGATCATCGCCGGCCTGGTCAAGGCGCCTTCGCACTATTCGCCCACCGCCGATGCCAAGGCCGCGGTCGACCGCGCCACCACCGTGCTGAAAACCATGAAGGAAGCCGGCACGATCACCCCGGCCGAAGCCGCCGCCGCCAATCCCAAAGACGTCCATCTGGCCGAGGAAACCGGCCAGAACTCCGCGCGCTACTTCACCGACTGGGTGCTGCCGCAGCTCGACCAGATCCTGCCCGACAACGACCAGCCGATCGAGGTCTGGACCACGCTCGATCCCGCCGCGCAGCGCGCCGCGACCGACGCGGTTGTCGCCAACGCGCCAAAGGGTGCCCAGGGCGCGCTGTTCAGCGTCGATCGCGATGGCGCGGTGCTCGCCATGGTCGGCGGAACCGACTACGTCACCTCGAACTACAACCGCGCCACCAATGCCGTGCGCCAGCCAGGCTCGGCGTGGAAGCTGTTCGTCTACCTCGCCGCGCTGGAAGCCGGCTACAAGCCCGATGACAAAGTCGTCGACGAACCCGTCACCATCGAAGGCTGGAGCCCGCGCAATTCGGGCGGCAAATATGCCGGCGAAATCGATCTGCGCACCGCCTTTGCCTATTCCAAAAACACCGTCGCCGCGCAGCTTGGCAACGAGATCGGCTTTGGCGCAGTCGCCAACATGGCCCGCCGCATGGGTATCAGCACACCCGTCGCCACCAATCCCTCGATGGTCCTGGGCACCAGCGACGTGCGCATGGTCGACATGGTGCGCGCCTTTGCCGAAGTCTCGGCCCGCGGCGCGCTCGTCACCCCCTATGGCATCCGCAAGGTGACCACCACCGAAGGCGAAGTGCTCTACACCCACCGCCCCGACCCCGCGCAGCAGCTCGTGCCCGATTACGTCGCCGCCGGGATCACCGACCTGCTGCAAACCGCCGTCGCCATCGGCACCGGCCGCGCCGCACAGATCGGCCGCCCCGTCGCCGGCAAGACCGGCACCACCACCTCGAACAAGGATGGCTGGTTCCTGGGCTTTTCCAGCGGCATCACAACCGGCGTATGGATGGGCCGCGATGACGCCAAGCCCGTCCCCGGCCTCCAGGGCGGCACCGCGCCGGCACGCGCCTTCGCCGCCTACATGCGCGTCGCCACCGCCAAGCGCCCGCCCGAAAAGTTCCAGACCGACCTCAAGCTGCCCACCCAGCAGCTCGAACCCGACGATGAATCGCTGCAAAACAGCCCCGACAGCTATTTCTACGTCGACCCCAACGGCAATATCGCCACCCACCAAACCCCGACCCCGGGCGGCACCGCGCCCGACACCGCCCCGCGCGGCCACGACGATACCGTGCCGGTGCCCGACGATCACGCCGCCAACGAAGATTTCCTGCAACGCGCCACCGGGCGCCCGCCTGCTGCGCGGGCTACGGGGACGCCGAGGGTTGCGCCGCCGCATCCCTGAGGGGTGGTTTTGCCCTCGGCGGGCAGTCCCTGCCTCCGGCGGGCTTTCTTCTGCCTCCGGCGGGCAAGGGCGGAGCCCTTGCATCCCGTGACTGTCCGGACCTGCGCGCAGCATCGGGCCTTGTGCCGTCGCATGGCTGCATTGTCTTCCGGCGAAAGGCTGGATTGGGGGGCCGACCCCTGCCCACCAATCTCGTCGTCCCGGGCTTGACTGACTGACGCGGGACGACGGGGGAGGAGGGGGAGGTTCGTTATTCCAACACTCCAACCTCACGCCGGGAGACGCCAGGCAACTTGCGGACCGGCACCACGCCAAATTGACGCACAGGTCCAGACAGTAACGGGATCCAAGGGCCCCGCCCTTGGCCGCCGGAGGCCCGCCTTTTTGCACCGAATTGGCAAAGCCCCCGTGCCCCGGTCATCAAACCGTGGCATTCCCCATGCAACGTAACGATTGGACCACTGGGCAAGAGGGGTACACCATGATCGACTTTACCGGGCCGGGCACGCCGTTGGGCAAGGATGCGTTTGATGCCGCCACGGCGAAGCTGGGCTGCGATGCGCCTACGCTGTGGGCCTTGTTGCATGTCGAGACGCTGGGCTGCGGGTATCAGCCGGATCGCAAGCCGAAGATCCTGTTCGAACGGCATATTTTCCATCGCCTGACCGGTGGCAAATATGATGCGCAGGCGCCCGATATCAGCCAGCCGACGGCAGGGGGCTATGGCGCGGCCGGGGCGCATCAGTATGACCGGCTGGCAGCCGCGCTGGCGCTGGACGAGACGGCGGCGCTGTCGTCGGCTTCGTGGGGGCTGGGTCAGATCATGGGCGGCAACCATGCCGCGGCCGGCTATGCGACGGTGCAGGACATGGTGACGGCGTTTGTCGGCAACGAGGCGGCGCAGTTGGAGGGGATGGCGGCGTTCATTGCTGCGTCAAATCTGGCCGACGATGTCGCATCGGGCAACTGGGCGGCCTATGCGCTGCACTACAACGGTCAGGACTATGCCAAGAACCAGTATGACAGCCGGCTGGCGACCGCGCATCAGACTTATGTCAACCACGGCTGCCCCGATCTGGCGGTGCGCGCCGCGCAGATCATGCTCAGCTATCTCCCGGCGTATCACCCGGGGCTGATCGACGGGGTGATGGGCGATA
>CAIXXP010000213.1 GCA_903923465.1 uncultured Sphingomonadales bacterium
CCTCGGCCTCGATATCCACCATGCTGCGCACTGGCTCGCCAAAGCCGCGCGCGCCGGGCAGCTTGTCGGCGCCGAGCGTGTAGAAGCGGCCATTGTCGCAGGCCAGAAGCAGCTTGTCGGTGGTTTGCGCGTGCAGGGCGAAGGCGGGGCCGTCGCCCTCCTTGAACTTCCAGTCGCCCCCCTGTCCATTTTGGCCAAGCGGCAGATGTCCCTTGGCGGCGCGCACCCAGCCCTTGGCCGACAGGATCACCGTCAGCGGCTCCTTCTCGATCATCGAATCGAGGCTGAACTCGCGCGTGGGCGCTGCCTCCTCGATGGTGGTGCGACGGCGGCCCAGCGGAGTATCCTCGGCATAATCCTTGCGCAGCGCCACCAGATCGCGCTTCAGGCGAGTGCGCTGGCGGGCGGGGCTTTCCAGCAGGGCGTTGAGTTCCCCCTGCTCTTTCAACAGGTCGGCATGTTCGCCGCGCAGTTCCATCTCTTCCAGCTTGCGCAAACTGCGCAGCCGCATGTTGAGGATGGCCTCGGCCTGCCGGTCGGTCAGGGCGAATTCGGCGATCATCACCGGCTTGGGCTCGTCCTCGGTGCGAATGATCTCGATGATCCGGTCGAGGTTGAGATAGGCGATGATGTAGCCTTCAACCAGTTCCAGCCTTGCCGCGATCTTTTCCAGCCGGTGGCGGCTGCGGCGCACCAGGATGTCGATCTGCGCGACGATCCATTCCTGCAGGATCAGCTTCAACCCGAACACGCCGGGCGTGCGGTGCGCATCCAGCACATTGAGGTTGAGCGAAAAGCGGCTCTCCATGTCGGTGAGCTTGTAGACGCTTTCCTTCAGCAGATCGGGATCGACGTTGCGGCTTTTGGGCACCAGCACGATGCGGATGGTCTCATCGCTCTCGTCGCGCACGTCTTCGAGAATCGGCAGCTTCTTGTCCATCACCAGCCCGGCCAGCTGCTCGATCAGCTTGCCCTTCTGCACCATGTAGGGGATCTCGGAGATGACGAGCTGCCACTGGCCGCCCGCCAGTTTCTCGATGCCGGTCGGCTCCCACAGGCCGCTGGCATCCCGCCCGGTGGAAAAGCGCGCCCGCACCCGGATGGCGCCCTTGCCACTCTCATAGGCCGCGCTGATCGCCGCCGGGCTGTCCACCACCACGCCGCCGGTGGGGAAATCGGGCCCGTGGAACACTTCCATCAGCTGATCGTGGCTGACATGGGGGTTGTCGATCAGCAACTGCGTCGCATCGAGGATCTCGGCGACATTGTGGCTGGGGATGGAGGTGGCCATGCCCACGGCGATGCCGGTGGAGCCATTGGCCAGCAGATTGGGGAACAGGCCCGGGAAGATCTCCGGCTCTTCCTCCTCGCCATTATAGGTGGCGTGGAAGGTGACGGTGCCGTCTTCCAGCCCCGCCATCAGCTGCATGGCGGTCTTGGTCAGCCGCGCTTCGGTATAGCGGTAGGCGGCGGCGTTATCGCCATCGATATTGCCGAAGTTGCCCTGCCCCTCCACCAGCGGATAGCGCAGCGCGAAATCCTGCGCGAGGCGCACCATCGCGTCATACACCGACTGGTCGCCATGCGGGTGATACTTGCCGATGACATCGCCGACCACGCGGGCGGATTTCTTGAAGGCCTGCGATGGGTCCAGCTTCAACTGGCGCATCGCCCACAGCAGGCGACGGTGCACCGGCTTCAGCCCGTCGCGCAGATCGGGCAGCGAGCGGGCGGTGATGGTGGACAGCGCATAGACCAGATACCGCTCCGACAGCGCGCTATCGAAAGGCGCGTCGACAATGGCGGCAAAGGGGTCGGGCTCGATAATGTCGGTCGGGTCACTCATGGCCGCAACGCCCTAGCAGCGCAGCCCCCGCCCCCCAAGTCTCCTCTCGCGCTAATGCGCGCGCATATCGCGGCTTTCCCCCGGAATTCGCACCTCGATGCCGTCCAGCGCCTCGGTGAGCAGGAGTTGGCAGGCGAGGCGGCTGTGGCGGCAGACCCCGGTGGCCAGGTCCAGCATGTCTTCCTCGTCGGTGCTGGCGGCGGGCAGCCTGGCGAACCATTCGGCGGCGATGACCACATGGCAGGTGGAGCAGGCCATCTGCCCCTCGCAGGTGCCCTCCAGCGGCATGCCGGCAGCCTGTCCCGCCTCCAGCAGACCCGAGCCCGCCTCCGCCTGTGCGACAACCCGCGTGCCGTCGGCGGTGATGAAATTGATAGTAACCACGCTAAAAGCCCTTCACGTTTATGTCGTCTGCGCCACTGCTGCGGCATCCAGACGTTGCAAGGCCCCGGCAAACTCTCCGGCATCGGTATAGCGCCCAAAGCCCAGCCGAATCGAGGACTTTGTATCAGTGCTGCCTAACCCCAGCGCATGCAACACATGGCTGGGCCGGCCAGACCCCGACGCACAGGCTGATCCGGCCGAAAACGCAATGTCCCGGCAGTCCGACATCAGCCGCGCAACATCCAGGCCGGGCAGCCGCAGATTGAGATTGCCATGCCAGCGTTGGCTGGCGCTGCCGTTCAACTGCCAGTGCGGCAACAGGGCGCGGGCAGTTGTCCACAGGCTTTCCACATGCTGCGCGTCGCTTTCCCGCAAGGATATACACAGGGCCGCGGCGGCGCCAAATCCCGCGCACAGTGCCGGGCTCAGCGTGCCGGAGCGCAAGCCGCCCTCCTGCCCGCCGCCGTGGAGCAGCGGGCCCAGCTCCACGCCATCGCGCACCCACAGCGCGCCAATGCCCTTCGGCCCGTAGAGCTTGTGGGCGGAGAGGGCGATGAGGTCGGCGCCTGCGGGGGCGGCGAGCTTGCCCGCGCCCTGCACCGCATCGCACAGCAGCAGCGCGCCGGCGGCATGGGCGCGCGCCGCCATCTGCGCGACCGGCTGGATGGTGCCGATCTCGTTGTTCACCTGCATCAGGCACACCAGATCGGTGCCGGGCGCGATGGGCGCTTCGGCATCGGCCAGCCCCTCGCCATCCACCGCCAGCCAATCCACCGGTGAGCCGCTGGCCCGCGCCGTATCCAGCACGGCGGCATGCTCTATGGGCGAGACGAGGAGGCGCCCGTTACGTTCTGGCCGTCCGAGAATGGCCAGGTTGATCGCCTCGGTGGCGCCGCTGGTGAAAACAACGCGCCCGCCCGCTGGCAACAGCGCGGCCACCTGCTCGCGCGCCACCTCCACGGCGGCGGCGGCGGCACGACCCGGCCGGTGAGCACTATGGGGATTGGCATAACCAAAGCCCTCCGGCCCGCCCAGCCACGGCAACATCGCCTCGCGCGCTTCCGGCGCCAGCGGCGTTGTCGCCTGATAATCGAGGTAGATCACGCGTGCACCTGCTGCCAAGCGGCCAGAAAGGCGTCGAGATCCGCCTGCGTCGTGCTCCAGCCGAGGCTGACGCGGATGGTGCGTTTGGCCACGTCGGGCGCGATACCAAAGCCGGCCAGCACCCGGCTGGGCTTCAGCGACCCCGACGAGCAGGCTGACCCCGCCGACACCGCAAAGCCCATGCCGTCCAGCCGGATCAGCAGCGCCCGCGCATCGAAGCGGGGGGAGGCGAGTGCAAAAATATGCGAGCATTGCGTGCCCGGCGCGAGGATCTCGCCATGGCGCGACAAGCTGTTCCTGAAGTCAAAACGCTGCACGGCGGTGGTGCCCCAGGCCTCCTCGCCGGTGGCCAATGCCGCGGCCAGCCCCAAAGCGCCGGGCAGGTTCTCGGTGCCGGCGCGATAGCCGCGCTCCTGCCCGCCGCTCGGCGCCAGCATGGCAAAATCGCGCACCAGCAGCGCGCCCACGCCAACCGGCCCGCCAATCTTGTGGCCGGATATCACCGCCATATCGACACCCGCCGGCAGCTCGCGCTGAAACGCCATCTGCGAGGCATCACACAGGAACAGCCCGCCCGCCGCATGGGTCGCCTCTATCGCGGGATTGTCCGCGCCGGAAAGCAGCGTCGTGCCCGTTTCCGAATTCACCAGTTGCACCGCCACCACAGCGCGCCCCGGCTGCGCCAACGCGGCCTCCAGCGCATCGGGATCGACCGAGCCTGCCGCCGCGCCGTCCCCGGCCACCGGTACCACCTCCGCATCCGGCGCCGCGCGAACCACCGCATCATGCTCCACCGCCGAGACGATCCGCCGCTCCACCTGCGCCCGCCCCAGCGCAATCGCCAAAGCCTCGCTGGCCCCGCTGGTGAAGATCACCTCGCCATCCCACCCCAGCGCCGCCCTCACCTGCTCGCGCGCCTCCTCCAGCGCCGCCCGGGCAGCGCGACCTGCCCGATGTGGGCTGGAGGGGTTGGCCCACAGGTCAAACCCGCGCAGCGCCGCCTCGCGCGCCTGCGGCAGCACCGGCGCGGTGGCGGCAAAATCAAGGTAGATGGATTTTCTCGCGTTCATCAGGGCGCACATAGCCGGAAAAGTTGCTTTTGGAGCGATGATTTCTATATAGCACTGCGCTTCCCATCCTATCCCCCGCGTGATGCGTGGCCGCCCGGCCTGCCCGGTTCCGCCAGTGCCACGATCGCCGGGAGCCAGCCCTAAGGTAACGCCACCCATGCCTGCTGTCATCTTTCCCGGCCCCGAAGGTCGCCTCGAAGGCCGCTTTCAACCCGGCACCCGCGCCCGCGCGCCCGTGGCGATGATCCTGCACCCCCACCCGCAGGCCGGGGGCACGATGAACGACCGCATCACCCAGGCGCTGTATAAAACCTTCGTCGCGCGCGGTTTTGCCACGCTGCGCTTCAACTTTCGCGGTGTCGGCCGTAGCCAGGGCAGCTTCGATAGCGGCATCGGCGAATTGTCGGATGCGGCATCGGCGCTGGACTGGGTGCAGTCCATCCACCCCGAGGCCAGCAGCACGTGGATCGCCGGCTACAGCTTCGGCGCGCTGATCGGCATGCAACTGCTGATGCGCCGCCCGGAAATCCGCGGCTTCATCAGCGTGGCGCCGCCGGCCAACATGTATGACTTCAGCTTCCTGGCCCCCTGCCCCGCCAGCGGCATCATCGT
Source organism: uncultured Sphingomonadales bacterium (assembly GCA_903923465.1). Lineage (GTDB taxonomy): Bacteria > Pseudomonadota > Alphaproteobacteria > Sphingomonadales > Sphingomonadaceae > Novosphingobium. The sequence goes on from CAIXXP010000213.1 coordinate 5,017, forward strand.
GCAGGGCGTCGCCGATACCGTGGTGACGCCGGGCGACGTGCAAAAGCTGGTCGACAAGCTGCGCACCCAAAAACACATCACCATCCACCACGACGAAATCCCCCGCGCCAACCACTTCTTCGAGAATGAACTCGACGAGATGATGCGTGCCGTGGACAATTATCTGGATATGCGATTGGCGCCGGATTGCCCGATCAAGTGAGGGATTGAGGTAAGATGGAAGGGGTAGGTGCGAGGGGCCGGGGAGTATCGTGTGAAACACGATGCGACCCACAGGGGCACCCCCTCGCGCTCCCGGGGCTATTTCGGTTGTACTGTGATGGCCGGTGGCGACCGTATGAGTGCGCCAGATTATCAACCGAAATCGGCCCATCAGCCTGACGACAGGAGCTGCGCTCCGCATTTGGGGCAGACATCCGGAATGGGTCGAGGGAACGCAGGCTTACCCGTGTAACTGTCGCCATGTTCAGGATAAGATGCCCCACGATACGGGCGAAACACATTATAGCCACAACGATAGCAACCGAGCATCCCCACTGGCAGAAAGAACAGCCCGCACAAAGCCATCATGAAAAATGCGATGACTAACTTACCCATCGCAGCAGCAACGAAAACCGTGATCATCATGACAATGTTCAGCGCAATGAGGATACCACGCATTCGCCGTGCATAGCGGTACCGCCAGTGATCTAAACATAACCTGCCCATGTAGAACCCTCACCATTTTCAATCAGTGGATGATAGAATGCAAATGATCTGCCATCCGCCTAAGACATGATAGCCCCCCCAAACGCAAAAAAAACGCCAGCGGAGCATACCCCGCCAGCGCCTTTCATAACCCAGCTTAAAAATTCATTCCTTGCCGAAGAAGCTCCCGGCAAGACCTGCCAAACCGCCAAGGCCCTCGCCCCCGCCCAGCGAGCCCAGCAGGCTCTCCACTTGTGGATTGCCGGCCAGCGCCTGCGCCACCTGACCCAGACCCTCGTGGCCGCCCAGCGCGCCGACCACCTGGTTCAGCGTGTCGGAATCGATGCCGGTGGCGTCGGAGGCGGCCTGAACCGTATCGCCATCCTGACCATGCGCCGCACCCAGCGCGGCAATCGCCGTTTGCGCCACCGAAGGGTCGATGCCCAACTGCGAGGCGAGGCCGGCAACGTCCAAATTCTGCCCGGCAGCGCCCAGCAGCGAATCAAGAATACTCATCAGCAAAACTCCCGAGGAAAACCGCCGCCTTCATGCCATTGCGGCACGCGCCCGGCCACCACCTAACGTCGCCGGGGCACAAAAAAGCGCCGGCGAACCCGAAGGCCCACCGGCGCCATTTTTGTCTGCGCTAACGCCTTCAGGCGCTGACAGCGACCACCGGGGCGGCGGCGCGCACGCCCTCGTCCACATGGTCGGCGAACTGGGCGAAGTTCTCGACGAACTGATGCACCAGTGCCTGCGCGGTCTTGTCGTATTCGGCGGCATCGGCCCAGGCGCCGCGCGGATCGAGCAGGCGGGTTTCAACGCCGGCCACTTCCACCGGAACCTCGAAGCCGAAGTTCGGGTCCTTCTTGAAGGTCGCGGCATTCAGGCTGCCGTCCAGCGCGGCGTTCAGCAGGGCGCGGGTGGCCTTGATCGGCATGCGCTTGATGCCGGGCATCGTGGCCTTGCCGCCCGACCAGCCGGTGTTGACCAGCCAGCACTTCACGCCGCCCTTGGCAATGCGCTCCTTGAGGAGGTTGCCATAGACCGAGGGGTGGCGCGGCATGAACGGGCCGCCAAAGCAGGTGGAGAAGGTGGCCTCGGGCTCGGTCACGCCGATTTCGGTGCCGGCCACGCGGGCGGTGTAGCCCGAGAGGAAGTGATACATCGCCTGCTCCGGCGTGAGGCGGGCGATGGGAGGCAGCACGCCATAGGCGTCAGCGGTGAGGAAGATGATGTTCGACGGCACCGGGCCAAGGTTATATTCCGAGGCATTCGGAATGAAGTCGATGGGGTACGAGCCACGGCTGTTTTCAGCCAGGCTGGCGTCGTCGAAATCGAGCTGGCGGGTTTCGGGGTCGATCACCACATTCTCGAGCACCGTGCCGAAACGCTTCGACGTGGCGAAGATTTCCGGCTCGGCCTCGGCCGACAGGCGGATCATCTTGGCGTAGCAGCCGCCCTCGAAGTTGAACACGGCGGTGTCGGACCAGCCATGCTCGTCGTCACCGATGAGGGTGCGGCTGGCGTCAGCCGAAAGCGTGGTCTTGCCGGTGCCGGAAAGGCCGAAGAACACGGCGGTGTCGCCCTTGGGGCCAATGTTGGCCGAGCAGTGCATCGGCATCACGCCGTCCTTGGGCAGCAGATAGTTGAGGATGCCGAACACGCTCTTCTTCATCTCGCCGGCATAGGCCGTGCCGCCGATGAGGATCAGCTTCTCGGTGAAGTTGACCGCGATCACGGTTTCCGTGCGGCTGCCGTGGCGAGCCGGATCGGCGCGGAAGCTGGGCAGGTCGATGATGGTGTACTCGGGCTCGAACCCGGCCAGTTCCGCCGCGTTCGGGCGCACCAGCAGGGTGCGGATGAACAGATTGTGCCAGGCCAGCTCGTTGATCACGCGCACGTTGACGCGGTGCTCGGCCTGGCTGCCGCCGAACAGGTCGGCAACATAGAGCTGCTCGCGCTTGCCCAGTTCGGCGAAGAAATCGGCCTTCAGCGCGGCGAAGTGCTCGGGCGTCATGGCGACGTTGGTCTTGCCCCACCACACGCTGTTTTCGGTCTCGGCGTCGCGCACGATGAACTTGTCTTTCGCGGAACGCCCGGTGTGCTTGCCCGTGGCCACCACCAGCGGGCCGTCGGCGGCAAGAAGCCCCTCGCCATTGCGGACTGCATGCTCCACCAGCGGGGCGGTGCCCAGGTTGGCGAAGATATGGGCCGAGGTGGCGATGCCCTGGCGGGCCAGCGGGAAGCTAAGCGCGGAGGAAGTCAAAGTGGTCTCCCGAATAAGGGGTACGAACGCGCCAGCGCGCGGCCGCAAAGGTGGAGCATAGGTATGCGAGATTCGCTCAGCGCATAGTCCAGCCGTGCCTCTTCGTCAAATGAGCCCGAGGAATATGTGGCCGCACAAAATGCACCTAGTGCCCTACGCGTTTTCACTGGGTTAACGTCCGACATCGACCTCCGGCCCCTTGTCTCTCCGGCTGGAATGGGCAGGCATCGGTATAAGCACCGTAATGGCTGCGAACGGGGCGGCATCCATGAGGCATTGGCGGCAGATTGGCACCGCATTGCGTTACCCCGCGAGAGGCGCTAACCGCGTGAGCTATGGGTGAATTGCCAGATCAGCAGTGCCTGTCGGCCACGGGCTCCCAACCCGCCACGGATGCGAGCGGGGCCGCAGCCGCCGCGCCCGCCCCCGGCAGCCCCGCGCCCGCCGCAACGCCCCGCCACACTATCGCGCTGGTCGATGATGACCGCAATATTCTCACCAGCCTGGCGATCGGCCTGGCGGCGGAAGGCTTTGCCACCCG
>CAIXXP010000214.1 GCA_903923465.1 uncultured Sphingomonadales bacterium
ACGGCAGCACCGCCCAGGCCAGCAACGCGATGGTGAAGGTGAGGATCGGCGCGATGACGAACAGGCCCTTGTTCGCCGCCGAGGGGATGATCGTCTCCTGCAGGAACACCTTCAACCCGTCGGCAAAGCTCTGCAGCAGGCCCCATGGGCCCACCACGTTCGGCCCCCGGCGCAGCGCCATCGCCGCCCAGATCTTGCGGTCGGCATAGATCATCATAGCCACGCCCAGCATCACCGGCACGGCGATCAGCAGGCACCCGCACAGCACGGCGATAAACCACGCCCACTCGAAGGGCAGGCCCAAAGTCTGGAAGAAAGCGGTCATTCCGCGGCCCCCATAAGTTCTGGCGAGAAGCTCTCACCGTGGAGCAATTCCGCCGAGCAGCGCTGCAGGGTCTCGCTGGCCCGGGCAATCGGGTTGGTGAGATAGAAATCCTTGATTGGGTAGGCGATCGCGCCCTCGGCCGACCCGCTCGCCCCGGACGGCAGCGAACCATAATCCGCCAGCCCCTCCACGCCCAGCGCCGGCACGGCGGCAACCATCGCCGCCCGCAGCGCGGCAAAGCTGTCGAAGCCCACCGAAACGCCCAGCGCATCGGCCAGAGCCCGAATGATCGACCAGTCCTCGCGGGCATCACCGGGGGCAAACACCGCCTTGTCGGCAAACTGCACGCGGCCTTCGGTGTTCACGAAAGTCCCGGCCTTCTCGGTGAAGGCGGCCGCCGGCAGAATGATGTCCGCCGCGTGCGCGCCCTTGTCGCCATGGTGGCCGATGTAGACGACGATGCTGTCGGCAAACTTGGTGTAATCCACCTCGTCCGCCCCCAGGCTGATCAGCAGCTTCGGCTTGGCGGCCACGACATCGGCGATGCCACCTGTCTGCGCATAGCCGAGCATCAGCCCGGCCATGCGGCTGGCCGCCATGTGCAGCACGTTAAAGCCATTCCACGCCGAGCCATCTTCCAGCGCGCGCACCAGCTTGAACTCCGTCGCCAGTGCCAGCGCCGGGGCCAAGGCACCCTTGGCTAGCCCACCGCCACCGAGGATCACCGCCGGGCGCTTGGCCGCGCCAAACGCGTCGCGCACATGCGCGGGCAGGTTGCCCACCAGCGCCGCGTCCTCGCCCAGGAACTCCGCCGGGTAGGTCGTGTCCCACTCGGGCCCGACAACGAACACCTTGGCGCCCTTCTTCACGGCCTTGCGCAGGCGGACATTCACCAGCGGCGCTTCCCAGCGCACATGGCTGCCGACGATCAGGATGGCGTCCGCAGTTTCGATTCCGGCCAGCGTGGAGTTGAAATTCACCGCCGCCAGGTTCGAGCAATCGTAGGCGAGGCCCGTCTGCCGGCCTTCCAGCAGGCTGGAGCCCAGCGCCGAAACCAGCGCCTTGGCGGCAAACATCGTCTCGGCATCCACCAGATCGCCGGCAATCGCCGCCACGCTGGCACCGGGATTGACCTTGGCGACGGCGGCAAAGGCCTCGTCCCAGCGCGCCGCCACCAATCTGCCATCCCGGCGGATATAGGGCTTGTCGAGCCGGCGCTTGGTCAGCCCGTCCACCAGATAGCGGCCCTTGTCCGACAGCCACTCCTCGTTCACGTCGTCGTTCACGCGGGGCAGGACGCGCAGCACCTCGCGGCCCCGCGAATCGATGCGGATATTGGCGCCGACAGCATCAGACACATCGATGCCCAGCGTCTTCTTCAGCTCCCACGGCCGCGCCTCGAAGGCATAGGGCCGGCTGGTCAGCGCGCCGACAGGGCACAGGTCGATGACATTGGCCGACAGCTCATGCTTGGCGGCATGCTCGAGATAGGTGGTGATCTGGGTGTTCTCACCGCGATACAGCGCGCCGATCTCGTCCACGCCGGCGATCTCCTCGCTGAAGCGGACGCAACGCGTGCAATGGATGCAGCGGGTCATCGCCGTCTTGATCAGCGGCCCCATGTACTTCTCTGTCACGGCCCGCTTGTGCTCGTGATAGCGCGACTTGCCCCGGCCATAGGCGACGGACTGGTCCTGCAGGTCGCACTCGCCGCCCTGGTCGCAAATCGGGCAATCGAGCGGGTGGTTGATGAGGAGAAACTCCATCACCCCCTCGCGGGCCAGCTTAACCATGGGGCTGTCGGTCTTGATCACCTGATTGTCAGCGGCGGGCAGCGCGCAGGATGCCTGCGGCTTGGGCGGCCCGGGGCTCACCTCCACCAGACACATCCGGCAATTGCCGGCGATGCTCAGCCGCTCGTGATAGCAAAAGCGCGGGATTTCCTTGCCCGCCAGCTCGCAAGCCT
>CAIXXP010000215.1 GCA_903923465.1 uncultured Sphingomonadales bacterium
CGTCGCCGAACGCATCATCCATCGCTGGAGCACAGCCCCGGCCGATGGGCCTGCCGCCCCGGCCGGCTGATCTGCCGCGCCACCATCCCCATCCCGCCGCGATGGCCGACAGCCAGCCTAACGCTGCCCCGGCCTATGCGGCGCCTGCCCCCGCCGAAGCACCGACCAGCGCGCCGGTGCGTGCCGCCGCGCCTGTCCGCAGCGCGAGCGGCCCGTGGAAGGTGCAACTGGGCGCCTTTGGCGTGGCCAGCAATGCCGATGCGCTGTGGGGCCGCGTGAAGGGTCGCCCTGAAATCGCCGGCCATCCGCGCGCGATGGTGCCCACCGGCAAGGTGAATCGCCTGCTCGCCACCGGCTATAGCGAAGCGGCCGCGCGCGCCGCCTGCGCCAGGCTTACCGCCGCCGGTCTCGTCTGCCTGGTGACCAAAGACTGAGTATGTGACGCCAGCCGCACCGCCCCACCCGCCTGCCCCGCCAGCCGCGCCCACCCGGATAGCGGCGCTGGATCTGATCCGGGGCGTGGCGGTGCTGGGTATTCTGGCGGTGAACATCGCGGGCTTCGCCGGGCCGATCGATACCACCGATTCGCCGGCGCTGGCGCCAACTGCCACGGCCGGCCACGTATCGCTGGCCAGCGAGGCGGGTTTCGCCTTCGTGTTCCTCGTGTTCGAAGGCAAGATGCGGGCCCTGTTCAGCCTGTTGTTCGGCGCCTCAATGCTGCTGTTCATCCAGCGCGCCATGGCCGGCGGGCGAGATGGCGCGGCGCTGCAACTGCGCCGCTTGCTGTGGCTGGGTGCCTTTGGCTATCTGCATTACCTGCTGCTGTGGTGGGGCGACATCCTGTTCGATTACGCGGTGTGCGGGCTGCTGGCGCTGGCGCTGTGCCGGCTGAGCCCCCGCGCTCTGGTGATCGCCGGGGTGGGCGGTTTCGTGGCCTGGCATCTGTGGGGTGCGCTCGATAGCTGGCGCGATGTGATGGCCGAGGAGCATGTGCGCCACGGCACCGCCAGCGCCGCCGAGCACGCTATTGTCGCGCGAGATCTGGCCGCCGCGCATTGGCGCATTGCCCGCGACCTGGCGCAGGCGCGCCTTGGGTTTGGCGCGCAGATCGTGGCAAAATGGCGCCTGGCGCCCTATTGGCCGTTGCTGGTCACGCTTTACACGCTTGGCGAGACGCTGCCGCTGATGCTGCTGGGCATGGCGTTGCAGGCGACAGGTTTTTTCAACGGCGGCTTTTCCAGCGGCGGCTGGCCCCGGCGGCGCTTGCTGGCGGTGGCGGGCGGTGGGCTAGCGCTGGGGCTGGCGTGGGCGCTGGCTGTGCTGTGCTGGGCATGGCAACGGCACTTTCCGCCCCTCGCCATGCCTTATGTGCTGACCTACTGGGCGGGGCCAGAGCATCTGGCCATGGCGCTGGGCCTTGCCGCATTGTTGGTGCTGGGCGCCCCGCGCTTGCTGGCCAGCAGGCTGGGCCTGCGCCTTGCCGCCGCCGGGCGCATGGCCTTCACCAACTACATCGCCACCAGCGTGGTGATGTGCGGCGTGTTCTATGGCTGGGGACTGGGTCTGGAGGGCCGCGTGGGGCTAGCGGGGCAGATGGCGCTGGTGCTGGCGGGCTGGGCGCTGATGCTCGCTTGGAGCAGGCCATGGCTGGCCCATTTCCGGCAGGGTCCGCTGGAATGGGCATGGCGGTCTCTGGCGCAGCGGCGCATGCTGCGATTTCGCGCCTGAACGTGTCGCGGCCGTGATCTAGCGCTTTCCCGCCGCGTTTTGCAGAAATCGCTCGGCTTTTTCGAGGTTCTCTCGCGTGTCGATATCGAGTGCCAGATCCGCATCGAGATCGACGGCAGGTGCGTCCGCAATGAGATCCCTGGCCCCCTTGTCGCCCGCCAGTTGCATCAGCCCCGGGAAGTGCTCGACGCCAAACAGCGCCGGGGGCATGTTCACGCCGGCCGCGCGCGTGGCCATGCGGTTGCCATCAAAATCGGCAGCCAGCGCCTGAATATGGCTGCGGGGCACCAGCGGCATGTCGCCCAATGCCATCAGCATGGCATCGCAACCGCGCCCCGCCAGCGCCTCCACGCCGAGCTTGATGGACTGTGAGAGAGGCGCGCCCGGTGGCTCCAGCGGCAGGCGCTCAAAGCCGAATTGCGTGAGGTCCGGGGTGTCTGGCGCGCAGATGGCCACCATCGTGCCAAACCGGCATTCCGCCAGCATGCGCGCGACATGCCACACGCAGGGCACCCCGCCCAGATCCGCCGCAAGCTTGCCCCCGCCAAAGCGGGATCCCCTGCCCGCCGCCAGCAGAATGACGCCAAATCTCTCCAAACCCGCCATGGCCGGCAGGCTACAGGACTGGCGGGGTATCTTCAACACACCGCCGAAGGGAACAGGGCTTGATACCCGGCGCTTACTCTGATCGAAAGGAAGCGTCGGCCGAAATGCCTGTCTGGCCAAACGCCTCTCTGGAGCCCGCGATGGAAGATGATGATCAATCGGCCCTGCGATTCGCCGCGCGGGGGGATGCCGCCCTGTGCACGCTGGTTGGCATCGAGGGCAGCTTTTCCCGCAGGCTGGGCGCGCAACTGGCCATTGGCGTGGATGGCGCGGTGGCGGGCAGCCTGTCCGACGGCTGTCTGGAGCGGGAGCTGGCCACGCAGGCGGAACTGGCCCGGCACGAGCGGGCGCCGCGCCTGTTGCGCTATGGCCGGGGTTCGCCGTTTATCGATTTCCGCCTGCCCTGCGGCTCGGGCGTTGATGTGCTGATCGATCCCGCGCCGGACCACGAAATTCTGGCCGACGTGGTGGCGACGCTGGACGCGCGCCGCGAGGCACGGCTCGACCTGACGCATGACCGGCCGGCGCTGCTGCGCCAGCGGGTCTATACGCCGGCACCGCGGCTGGTGGTGTTTGGCCAGGGGCCAGAGGCCGAGGCGCTGGAGGCGATGGGGCGCCATTATGGGTTGGGCGTTTCGGCGGTGCGGCCCGGGCAGGGCCTGTCGCTGGGCCAACCGCCGGTGGACGTGGCGGCGGACGCGTGGACCGCGATCGTCCTGCTGTTTCACGACCACGAGTGGGAAAGGGCCATTCTCGACTGGGCGCTGGAGACGCCGGCGTTCTACATCGGCGCATTGGGCGGCCAGACCAGCCGCGAGACGCGCCAGGAGGCCCTGCGCGCGGCGCGCTTTTCCGACGAACAGATCGCGCGGGTGACCAGCCCCATCGGCCTTATCCCGCACACCAGGGAGGCGCGGGTGCTGGCGCTGTCCGTGCTGGCGGAAATCGTCGCGCGGTACGAGGCTTTGCGCTCCGCGCCGGGCATGGCCACGGACAGGCTGGCGGCGGGCACCACCGCCGGCTGACCCGCGGCAGCCCGTTCAATCCTTCTTGGCGAAAGGGTTCTTGGCGCTGCGCAGCGTCAGGCGCACCGGCACCGCGTCGAAGCCGAGATCACGGCGGATGCCGTTCACCAGATAGCGGCGATAGCTTTCGGGGATTTCATCCAGCCGGGTGCCGAACAGGATGAAACCGGGGGGGCGCGTTTTCGCCTGGGTGATGTAGCGCAGCTTGATGCGGCGCCCGCCCGGCGCTGGTGGGGGGTTGGCGGCAAGCGCCGTATCGAACCAGCGGTTCAGCTCGGCGGTCGGCACGCGCTTGCTCCAGGCCGCGCGCAAGTCAAACGCGGTGGCGACGAGTTGGTCCAGCCCCTTGCCGGTGCGGGCGGAAACGGTGAGC
>CAIXXP010000216.1 GCA_903923465.1 uncultured Sphingomonadales bacterium
ACAACAAAAGGCCCAAAATAACAAGGAGCCGGAGGGCTTTGTCGCACTGAACAGAGCCTCGCCGGGGGAGTGGGCCGGCGCCGCGCGAGGTCAGCGGCTGCGCCGATGACCGACAATGCATTCACAAGGTGAAGCCTTCGCCGAGATACAGCCGGCGCACGTTGTCGTCGGCCACCAGCGCCTCGGGGCTGCCGGCGAACAGCACCTGCCCGCCATAGATGATGCAGGCCCGGTCGCAGATATCCAGCGTCTCGCGCACATTGTGGTCGGTGATCAACACGCCAATGCCGCGCCGCTTGAGGTCGATGACCAGATGGCGGATCTCGACGATGGAGAGCGGATCGATACCGGCAAACGGCTCGTCCAGCAGCATGATCGAGGGGTTGGAAGCCAGCGCCCGGGCGATCTCGCAGCGCCGCCGCTCGCCGCCGGAAAGCGCCATGGCCGGGCTGGCGCGCAGCTTCAGCAGGCCGAATTCGCCGAGCAGCCGTTCCAGATCGGCGGCGCGCACCTCGGGGTTCGGCTCCACCAGTTCCAGCACGGCGGAGATGTTCTGCTCCACCGTCAGCCCGCGGAAGATCGAGGTTTCCTGCGGCAGATAGCCGAGACCCAGAATGGCGCGGCGATACATCGGCAGGCTGGTGATATCGATGCCATCGAGCAGGATGCGCCCGGCATCCGGCCGCACCAGCCCCATGATGGAATAGAAGCAGGTGGTCTTGCCCGCGCCATTGGGGCCCAGCAGGCCCAGCACCTCGCCCTTGGCCACCTGCAGCGAGATGTCGGACAGCACCACGCGCTTGTCATAGCTCTTGGCGATGGAGACAACTTCCAGCCCGCTGAGTGCCGCGGGCGGCGGCGTGGCGGGAGAGGCGCCGCCGATGCGGCTGAGCAGGTCCTGAGGCTGGGTCATTGCCCGCCGTTTACGGCGTCGGTCCCCGGTTTGGCAAGGTTGGTTTTGTCGCGGTTTGTCGTTTGGCAGGATTCCTGCATGGCGCGGCGTGCCCGCATTGGGGCGGCTGACAAGGCCAATCCCGCCAAACACGCCCACACGCCACTTGAAGCGCGGGGCCATTGGTGGTTTACTCCCCCAGACAAAAACGGGCCACTGAGTCCGAAGGAGTGGAGCGATGAAACAGGCAGGTGCCCATCCGGCGCTGCCAGCCAGCCGGCTGACGCGAGCGGGAACCCAGTCCACCCCGCGCGCTGGCGCCGGCAGGCCCGAGGTCCGCCCGCTCGACTGGCGGCAGCGGATGAGCGACAACATCGCCTATGCCCTGCTGGTCTATACCGGCCTGCAAATCTTCGTGACCATGGGCGCGCTGGAGGCTGGCGGCACCTCGCTGCTGCCCTATCTCGCGCTGGTGGTGCTGGTCGCCGCGATCATTCCCGCCTGCCGCCTGTTTGAAAAGCGCTGGAACCTGCTCAGCGACGAGGCGGCCTCCAGCCAAGACCTCGCCCCGCGCTTCCGCCGCGATCAGGGCCTGTTGTGGATGTTGGCCGTTGGCCTGCCCTTTGCCATCACCGGCCTGTTCCTGCTGCTGTCGATCATCATCGCCTGAAGCTTTCTCCTCCACACGCCCCGGCCCCATGCCGGCCGCGCCCGGCGGCATTCAAGCCGCTTCCGACCGGCGCGAATTTGCTCTAGGGCGCTGGGGTCAGCGCGCCTGCCGGGCCCATTAAGGGCATCCGGCCGCGCCCCCAGGAGATATTCGCCAAGCCATGCTCAGCCTTGATGCCGCCCGAGAGAGAGCCAACACGCTGGTTTCCCGCGCACGCGCGGCCGGGGCCGATGCCGCCGACGTCATCTATATCGCCGAGGCCTCGGAGAGCATCGCGGTACGGCTGGGCAAGCTGGAGGACGTCGAGCGTTCCGAAGCGGAGCATATTGGCCTCAGGGTCTTCTCCGGGCACCGCTCGGCCAGCATCGGCTCCACCGATTTTTCCGATGCCGCGCTGGATGCACTGGCGGACCGCGCCGTGGCCATGGCCCGCGCCGCGCCCGAAGACCCCTATGCCGGCCTGGCACCGCAGGAATTGCTCCTCGCCGGCCCGCTGGATAGCATTCTGGCCGAACTCGACATCGACGACCCCCATGAGCCGACCCCGGCCGCCCTGCGCGCGGCGGCGGAGGAAACCGAGGACGCCGCCCGCGCCGTGGCCGGCGTCACCAACAGCGAGGGCGGAGCGGCGGGTTATGGCCGCTCTATCGTCGCATTGGCGACCAGCCACGGCTTTTCCGGCGTCTATTCCGGCACCAGCCATTCGCTCTCGGCCAGTGTGGTCGCGGGCGAGGGCGGAAATATGCAGCGCGACTATGCCGGGCGCAGCGCCCGCTTCGCCGCCGATCTGCTCACCCCGGCCGAGATCGGCACGCAGGCCGGCGAACGCACCGTGGCGCGGCTGAACCCCGGGCGGTTGGCCAGCGGGCCGATGCCGGTGGTGTTCGACCCGCGCGTGGGTAGCTCGCTGCTTGGGCATCTGGTGGGGGCGATTTCTGGCGCTGCCATCGCCCGCCGGGCCAGCTTCCTGCTCGATCGGCTGGACGAGCAACTGTTCGACAGCGCCATCACCATCACCGACAATCCGCGCCTGCGCCGGGGCCAGCGGTCCAAGCCGTTCGATGGCGAGGGCCTGCCCACCGCCTCGCGGGATCTCGTCTCGGGCGGTCGGCTCACCGGTTGGCTGCTCGACAGCGCCTCTGCCCGCCAGCTTGGCCTTGCCCCCACCGGCAATGCGGCCCGCGGCGGCAGCGGCGCGCCGGGCGTGGCGCCCACCAACCTGCACCTTGCGGCAGGCACCGTCAGCCCCGCCGCGCTGATGGCCGACATCGCCGACGGCGTTTACGTGACCGATCTGATCGGTTTTGGCGTGAATGGCATCACCGGCGATTACAGCCGGGGCGCCTCCGGCTTCCGCATTGTGAATGGCGAACTAGCCGGCCCCGTCGCCGAGTTCACCATCGCCGGCAATCTGCTCGACATGTTCCGGGCGCTGACCCCGGCAGACGACCTCGAAAGGTTCCGCGCCACCAACGTGCCCACCATCCGCATCGACGGGATGATGATCGCCGGGGATTGAGGGGAGTCTGGGGAGTTTAAGGTGCGAGGGAGTCGTCCCTCGCGCTCCCCTTACCTGTCGGCATTGCGCGTCGGTTCGGCCTAGCGCAAGGCGGCCGCGCCGCAGGCATTGTAACCGCTTCGCGGCAGGGCACAGCGACGCGAATTATGCCCAAAGCCATGCAGGAATGGGAGCGCGAGGGGGTAACCCCCTCGCACCTTGTCCCCTTATCCGCTTACTTCGCCTGAGCGTAACGCTCGATCGCCTCGATCACGATCTGGCGGGCTTCGGCGGTGTTGCCCCATTTGCCCACGCGCACCCACTTTTCGGCCTCAAGGTCCTTGTAGTGGGTGAAGAAGTGCTCGATCTGCTGGAAGACGATATCGGGCAGATCTTCCTTTTCCTTCACGTCGGCATAGTAGGGGAAGGTCGCGTCGTCGGGCACGCAGATCAGCTTCTCGTCGCCGCCATGCTCGTCTTCGAGGTTCAGCACGGCGATGGGGCGGGCGCGCACCACGCAGCCGGGGATGAACGGCGAACGGGCCACCACCAGCGCATCCAGCGGGTCGCCATCGGGCGAGAGCGTGTGCGGCACGAAGCCATAGTTGGCCGGATAGCGCATCGGCGTGTGCAGAATGCGGTCGACGAACAGCGCGCCGCTCGCCTTGTCGAATTCATACTTCACCGGTTCGCCCCCAGTGGGCACCTCGATGATGACGTTGAGGTTTTCGGGCGGGTTATCGCCAACGGCAATTTTGCTGATGTCCATGGGATCCGGATCGTAAGAGATGAATGGGACGCGGCGGAAAGCCGGGGTTGCAACGCGCGCATTGCTACAGTGCTCTAGCCCGGCTTTTGTTGCATCGCAATGACCGCGCCGCAGCAAAGGGCGCCCGGCGTTAAGACTTTAGTCGATTTCCGGTCGGTGAAAGTCCCGGCCGCCTCAGGATGCCCCGCCCAGCGCGTTGATGGTGAAGGCGATGACCCCGATGTTGAACACAAAGGCGGCAAAGCAATGCAACAGCGCCACCCGCCGGATCGCCGTGCGGGTGACGGCGACGTCCGAGGTTTGGAACGTCATGCCCAGCGTGAAGGCGAAATAGGCGAAATCGGCAAAGCCCGGCTGGGCGGTGCCGGGAAACTCCAGGCCACCGGCGTCGTCCTTCTGGCCGTCGCCGTCGCCATCCGTGCCGGAACTGGCATAAAACGCATGGGCATAGTGCAGGGCATAGGTGGTGTTGGCGAACAGCCAGATCAGCAGCAGCGTCGCCACCAGCTTGATGATCGGAACGGCATGGCCCGCCCGCGCCCCGGCCAGTTCTCCGGTGATCGCCGCCATCACCACGGCGGTCAGCACGCTGGTGAGCAGCAGCACCAGCATGCGGTTGGCATCGTTGGCGGCGGCCCGGCGGCGCATTTCCGCCACGTTCACCGCGCCCAGCAGCGGCACCAGCGAGGCCAGCGCCACCGCCGCCGCCGCATCAAAGCCCACCGCGAGGCAGTCGCGCCAGTCGTGCAGCGGGAACAGCCGGTGCCAGCCCAGCGCGCCGAGCGGCAACACCACCAGAAAGGCGACGAAATGCGCCGGGGCCACGCGCCGGCCCAGCCATGTCGCCGCCCGCTGGGGGCCGGTTGCAACCTGGGCCTTCATCACCGCGCGTCTCGCCGGCGCGGCCGCAGCAGCATGTCCAGACCGGCCGGCGCCTCCAGCCTGCCGGCGCTCGTGGCCCGTTCCAGCCAGGGCCAGCGCAGCCCGTCGTGATACGGGATGGAGAGCGGCAGTATCTTTTCGCCATGCTGGTAAATCACCTCCAGCGACCGCGTGCCGACCGCATCGGCGATGGCCGTTTTCATCGTGTCGGCATCATAGGCCAGCCCGTCGACGGCGATGATCCGCATGCCCGGCACCAGCCCGGCATCGAAGGCGGCGCTGTCCCAGCGGCAGGAGAGCACCTTGCCATCCTTGTCCAGGGTGATGCCCAGCGAAAAGAACAGGTTGAGTGTCTTGGCCGAGGCCATGCGGGCCTTGTCATAGGCGTTCGGCTCGTCGCGCCACACCAGATGGTAACCGCCCAGTTCGATGCCCGCCAGCGGCGCCGGCTGGCCCGGCGTATTGAAACGCCTGGTAAGGAAGCCGGCCCAATCGTAATGATAGGTCGCATCCAGCGCGGCGACGACATCGTCGAACTCATAGGACACCTCGCCCCAGTCGCGGTCGCGGATGCCGAAGAAGCGCTGGGCGAAATCGTCCAGCCCCCGGTGGCCGCCAGTGCCCGCGCGGATGATCTGGTCGGCCTCCAGCCACACCAGCGCGCCTTCGGTGTAATAGTCCTCGCCGCGGGCGATGCTGGCAAAGGGCTTGGGCCGGCGCGAATCGATGACGGGATCGAGGGTGGTGTCCTCCACGCTGCGCCATTCGCGCCCGGGGGTTTGCGTGAAGGTACCGGCGTAGCTGGCCAGCATGCCCAGCACCGTTTCCGGCGATTGCACGCCCGATCGCGCCGCCAGCACCAGCCCCCAGAACTGGGTCTGCCCTTCATAGACCCACAGCAGATCATCCTGCATCGGTTGGCGATAGTCGGGCGTCCACAGCCGGGCCGGGCGGCGGAATTTGCCGTTCCAGCTATGCACGAATTCGTGGGGCAGCACATTGCGGTCCCACTCGAAGCCGGGCCAGTCGGTCAGCGCCTTGGGGTCCATGCTGTTTTCGGAGGACCGGTGATGTTCGAGGCCAATGCCCCCCAGCTTGTCGCTGAGCGCCAGCAGAAAGTCGTAATGGTCGAAATGGCGGCTGCCAAACGTGGCCATGGCCTCTGCAACCAGCGCGCGATAGCTGGCAAGGTGGTCCGGGCCGATGGCCAGGCTGGCGGATTTGTCGGCCACCATGTCCAGCGCCACGCCGCTTCCCAGCTCCTCGCGGCGAAAGTTCAGCCCGGCCAGCACCGGCGAATCCATCAGCGTTTCGTAATCGGTCTCGGCCCAGCGGGTGCGGGCGCCATCGTCCCGCTGGCCATCCAGCGCGCTGGCCACATGCCACCCGACCGGGAAGCTGGCACTGGGCGCGACCCTGATCTGGCGCGCGTAATGGCCGGCGGGATACAGGCTCATGCGGTCCCACTGCAGGTCGGTGATCTCGTCGGTCACGGTAATCCGCCCGGCAACCATCGCCTCGCTGGAGCGCAACGCCGAGGTATGCACGAAATTGGCCACCACCGCCCGCGCGCCATCGGGCAGATCGAGATGGAAGGCGAAAACCTCGACCGGGTCGCGCCACCAGCGGACCGGTTTGCCATCCGCCAGAAAGTGGATGTCCACCAGTTCCTCGATGGCGCCGGCGGGGCTGTGATGCCCGGGGATCCACTGCGGCAGTTGCAGCACCAGCGTTTTCGTGCCTGGCGCCAGCGGTATGGTCTCGGTAACGCGGAAGGCGGCGCGGGTGGTGTCGGTGGCGTCGACGTCCAGGGTGATCGGCCCGCCCGGCCAAGGAGTGTCGACGGCATCGGGCACGCTGTGGGTAATGGGTACGGCGGCCGGCGCGGATCGGGTGACAACGGGGGTGGCGGCCGGCGGGGAGGCTAGCGCGGCGCCAGACAGGGCGGGGCAGGGCGCGGCGGCGAAAGCCAGCGCGGCGCCGGCCCGGAACAGGGAGGTGATCATCGCCCTGTCATGGCGCCAACCGGTCTGTCTCGCAACACCTGCCGCTGACACGCCGGTTGATGACTTGGCCAGCGGAAATGCCCCTTCGCATTTTCCGAGTCGTCGGGTGTTTCCACCTGACTAGAAAATGCTCTAGTGGCGCAGCCATGAGCAAGTCAGACTCCATCCCCACCCGTATCGAAACCCCGCAGGCGATCCGCGGCACTCAGGACATCTTCGGAGCCGAGGCCGAGGCCTTCGCCCGCGTGGTGGAAACCTTCGAGCGCGTGCGCAAACTCTATCGCTTCCGCCGCGCGGAAATGCCGGTGTTCGAAAAGACCGCCGTGTTCAGCCGCAGCCTGGGCGAGACCACCGATGTCGTCTCGAAAGAGATGTACAGCTTCGAGGATCGCGGCGGCGAATCGCTGACCCTGCGGCCGGAATTCACCGCCGGCATCGCCCGCGCCTACATCACCAACGGCTGGCAGCAGCACGCGCCGCTGAAGCTGGCCACCCACGGCCCGCTGTTCCGCTATGAGCGCCCGCAAAAGGGCCGCTATCGCCAGTTCCACCAGCTGGACGCCGAGATCATCGGTGCGGGTGAGCCTTTGGCCGATGTCGAACTGCTGGTGATGGCCGACCAGTTGCTGAAGGAGCTGGGCATTTCGGACGGCGTGACGCTGCAACTGAACACGCTGGGCGATGGCGCCTCGCGTGAGGCGTGGCGGGCGGCGCTTGTCGAACATTTCCGCGCCCACCGGGCGGAATTGAGCGAGGATTCGCAGGAGCGGCTGGAGAAGAACCCGCTGCGCATCCTCGACAGCAAGGACCCGCGCGACAAGCCCTTCACCGCCGATGCCCCGCGCATCGACGACTACCTCTCCGCCGAGGCACAGGATTTCTTCGGCCGCGTCACCTCGGGGTTGGATGCCGCAGGGGTCGCGTGGACGCGCAACGGCAGCCTCGTGCGCGGGCTGGACTACTATCGCCACACCGCGTTTGAATTCGTCACCGATCGGCTGGGCGCGCAAGGCACCGTGCTGGGCGGCGGGCGTTATGATGGGCTGATGGAAAGCCTCGGTGGCCCGGTCACGCCAGCTGTGGGTTGGGCGGCGGGCATTGAGCGGCTGGCGATGCTGGTTCAGGATGCAGGGGCGGTGGTGGAAGAGCCGCTTGTCGCGATTCTCGCGCTGGAGGATGACGCGCTGCTCGACTTGAGCGTGCGGGCGCTAGCCGCCCTGCGCGGCGCCGGGCTGTCGGCCGACATGATCGCCAGCGGCAGCCCACGCAAGCGTTTCGACAAGGCGGCCAAGGTGAATGCGGTCGTCCTCGTGTCGCTCTCCACCCGCGACGGCGCCCCGACCATCACCCTGCGCGCCGCCGAGCAAACCCGCGCCTACCTTGCGGTTGAGGCGGCGCTGAAGCCGCTCCATCCGTGACCATCTCCTCCTCCCGCCTGTCCCAAATCGCGGCCCGCTTCGCCGAACTCGAAGCGCGCCTGGGCTCGGGCACGCTGGAGGGCGCGGATTTTGTCGCCGCCAGCCGCGATTATGCCGAGCTGGAGCCGGTGGCCCGTGCCGCCGCTCATGTCTCTGCCCTGCGCGCCGAGCAGGCGAGCCTATCTGCCCTCAATGAACCCGACCCCGAGATGCGGGCGCTGGCCGAGGAGGAACTCGCCCGCCTGCGCGATGAACTGCCAGAGGCCGAACACGCGCGGGCCATCGCCATGCTCCCGCGCGATTCGGCCGATGCCCGCCCGGCCATGCTGGAAATCCGCGCCGGCACCGGCGGCGACGAGGCCGCCCTGTTCGCCGCCGACCTCTACCGCATGTACGAGGGCTATGCCGCGCAGATGGGCTGGCGCATCGAGATGATCAGCGCCAACGCCAACGAGATCGGCGGCTTCAAGGAAGTCATCGCCAATATCGCCGGGCAGGGCGTCTTCGCCAAGCTGAAGTTCGAAAGCGGCGTACATCGGGTTCAGCGCGTGCCGGTCACCGAATCGGGCGGCCGCATTCACACCAGCGCCGCCACCGTTGCTGTGCTGCCCGAGCCGGACGAGGTCGATGTCGAGATCGCCGACAATGACGTGAAGATCGACATCTATCGCGCCAGCGGCGCCGGCGGCCAGCATGTGAACACCACCGATTCGGCCGTGCGCCTTACCCACCTTCCCACCGGCCTCGTCGTCATCCAGCAAGACCAGCGCAGCCAGCACAAGAACAAGGCCAAGGCGATGCAGGTGCTGCGCACGCGCCTGTATGACCTGCGCCGGGCCGAGGCGCACGGCGCGGAAGCCGAGGCCCGCAAGGCCATGGTCGGCAGTGGCGACCGCAGCGAACGCATCCGCACCTACCACTACCCGCAGGGCCGCGTGACGGACCACCGCATCAACCTCACCCTGCACCGCCTGCCCGAAATCCTCAGCGGCGAAGGCCTGCCCGAGATGATCGACGCGCTGATCGCCGAGGATCAGGCCAAGCGGCTGGCCTCCATCGGTGAGTAGTCAGGCCACGGTGGCCGCCGCCCTGCGCGAGGCCACCGCCGCGCTGGCGGCCACCACCGACACGCCAAGGCTCGATGCCGAATTGCTGATGGCCCACGCGCTGGGTGCCTCGCGTTCGGATCTGCTCTTGCGCCACATGGCCGGGCCAGTGCCCGAGGCGTTCGCCGTGCTCCTCGCCCGGCGGCTGGCAGCCGAGCCGGTGGCCTATATTCTGGGCGAGCAGGAGTTTTTTGGCCTCACCTTCCGCGTCACGCCCGATGTGTTGATCCCACGCGGCGACAGCGAGGTGCTGGTGGCGGCGGCGCTGGCCGATGGCCCGGCCGCCACGGGGCTGGCCAAGGTGCTGGATTGCGGCACCGGCTCGGGCTGCCTGTTGCTGGCGGTGCTGCATGGCCTGCCCGGCGCGGTGGGGGTGGGAATCGACCGTTCGGCCGCCGCCCTGGCCATCGCCGCCGAAAATGCCCGCAGCCTTGGCCTTGCCCCCCGCGCCCGCATGGTGCTGGCCGATTGGTCGCAGCAGGGCTGGCACAAGGCCCTTGGCGGCCCGTTCGACCTGATCTTGGCCAACCCGCCCTATGTAGAGAGCGACGCCGCCCTGGCCCCGGACGTGCGGGATCACGAGCCGGCCGGCGCCCTGTTCGCGGGGCCTGAGGGGCTCGATGATTACCTTTGCCTCATCCCGCAATTGCCCGCGCTGCTGGCGGCCGGGGGGCGGGCGTTGGTGGAAATCGGCGCCACCCAGGCCGAGGCGGTGGCCGCCATCGCGGCGGATGCCGGGCTGGCGGGCGACCTGCTGCGCGATCTGGCCGGAAGGCCCCGTGCCCTGGCGCTGAGGCATGCGGCCGGCCGCTGAACGGTGCGGGCATCCGCCGCGACCGGGGCCACCGCCCGAAAGGTCAGGCGGGCCTTAATTATTTGCTTGGCAATTTGTGGCAGGCCCCGTAAGTGGACATCGCGCCAGCCGACGGATGATCGCTTCCCGTCCGGCAGGCTCGTTCCATACAAACGCGGGCGATCTTGGCTTATCGGCTTTGCCCAGCGACATGTGGGGTATGGATGTCTCTTGCGGATGGCCCTGGCCGGGCGTCGCAGCGGAGGGGAAGAACGGCTCGCCTGCTGGCACTGTGCCACGCGGCGAACCGGGGTTAAGAAAGACTGGACCCTTGAACAACAATAACCGTGGTAACAACAACAACCGTCGGCGCAGCCGGGGCAACAATGGGCGTCCGCAGCAAGGCGGTGGTCAACAGCTGAACCGGATCGACAGCCGGGCGCGGGGCAATGCGCCGCAGATGCTGGAGAAATACCGCAAGCTGGCGCAAGACGCTCACCTCAATGGTGATCGCGTGACGGCGGAGTATTACCTCCAGTTCGCCGACCATTATTTCCGCGTTATCGCCGACACCCGCGTGCGGCAGGACGAAACCCGTGGCCGCCGCGACGAGCGCTGGGGCGAGAACGGCGAGGGTGCTGGCCGCGACGATGCCGAGGATGGCAATGATTTTTCGGTCGAGGCGGATTTCCCGGCCTTCGATCAGCCCCCCGTCTACACCCGGCGCGACCGCGAGGACCGGGGCGGCGAACGCGCGGCGGAGCGGGGCCCAAATGAACGGGGCCCAAATGAACGGGGCGCAAATGAACGGGGCAACGACCGTCCGGCTGAGCGCGCACCCGACCGCACCGGCGAATATCGCCGCCGCGACGAGCGGGGCCCCCGTGACGCTGGGCGCGACACCGGGCGTGACGTTGGGCGTGACACCGGGCGTGACAACGGCCCCCGCGACGAAGCCTCGGGCGATAATGGCCAGCAGACTGGCGCCGCCGATGGCGATCAGGGCCAGAACGACGACTTTGGCGATTCGCGCGGGTTTGAACCGGCGCCGATCACCCCGAGCAACAATCCCTTCGTGCGCGACAATCGCGGCCCCCGCGCCGCACGACCTCCCCGTGAGGATCGGCGCCCGCGCCGGGACGATCGCGGTGACGAACGCCCCGCTGGCGATCGCGGGGCCAATCCCCGCCGCGAGGAAGCCTCGGCACCGGTGGACGCGCCTGTCAGTGTCGGGCTCGACCCTTCGTTGCTGCCGCCCGCTATTTCGATCTCGCGCCGCGATGCGGAACCCGCGGGCGATGGTCATGCGGACGACGCACCAGCGGTGGCTCCCCGCCGCCGCGCCCGGCGCAAGCCGGTGGCCGATGCCGGCGATGCGGTGGAAACGCTGGACTGAGCTTCACGCGCTCCGCCCCTTCGGGCGGCGGAGCGTGCCTGACGGCGGTTGCGCAAGATAACCTCTTGCCTGTGCCCCCGTGCGCGGTAAGCCGCAAACATGGACCCCACCACCGCCCCAGCCTCGCCATCCTCCGGATTCGATGGGGGAAGCCCTTCGCGTCCCTCGGCACAGCTGCGGCGTTTCATCACCGGCTTTGCCCGCCACCCGCTGTGGAGTGCGCCGCTGCTGGGTGCGCTGGCGGCTTGCGGATTTCGGCCGTTGGCGCTGTGGCCGCTGGCCCTGCTGGGCGTGGGCGGCCTGTTCGCGCTGGCGGGCCGGGCCGATGGCTGGCGTCGCGCGGCGCTGCTCGGCTGGCTGTGGGGCGTGGGCCACTTCACCGTGGGCAACAACTGGATTGCCACCGCTTTCACCTATCAGGCCAAGATGCCGATGTGGCTCGGCTGGATCGCGGTGGTGGCGCTGTCGCTGTATCTGGCGGTCTACCCGGCGCTGGCGGCGCTGGGCGGCTGGGCATTTCGCCGCGTGCCGGTGGCGATGGTGCCCGCCTTCGCCGCCTGCTGGATCGCTGCCGAATGGGCGCGCGGCTGGGTATTCACCGGCTTTCCGTGGAATCCGCTGGGCGTGGCGCTGCTCGGCGATTTCACTCACCCCGGGCTGGCGGGGCTGGCGGGCTGGATCGGCACCTATGGGCTTTCCGGGCTGGCGGCGCTGTTTGGCGGGCTGATGGCCCTTGGCGCCACGCGGCTGTGGGGGGCCCCTCTGTCCAGCGATCGCGTGCGGGGTGGGCAGGTGGCCGGGTTGCTGGCTCTGGCCGGGCCGCCGCTGCTGGTGGCCGGCGCCATGGCCGTGCCGGCGGACGATCCGGACGGGCGCAGCGGCACCATCCCCTACACGCTGGTTCAGCCCAATATTCCCCAGGCGCAGCTGGATGATCCCCAGTGGTTCGAGGCCCAGTTCGCCAAGACCGCGCTGCTGTCCCGGCCGCTGCCCGGCCCGGCGGATTGGCGCGACGGGAGCCCCGCCGCCGGCGGCGCGCGGCTGGTGCTGTGGCCCGAATCGGGCGCGCCCGATTACCTGCGCGAAGGCTATCCCGCATGGGCCTATCGCGAGACGACCTATGGCGCCGACCCGGCGCTGGCCCGCGCGCGAATCGCCCGGGTGATCGGCCCCGGCGCGGTGCTGCTCACCGGCTCGGTGGATCTGGATATGAAGGGCGACACCATCGCCGGCGCCCGCAATGTGGTCACGGCCGTCGATGGGCGCGGGGCGATCGTCGGCAGCTATACCAAGGCGCATCTGGTGCCCTATGGCGAGTATCTGCCGGCGCGCTGGTTGCTGAAGCCGCTCGGCCTGGCCAGGCTGGTGCCCGGCGACATGGACTTCACCGCCGGCCCCGGCCCGCGCACGCTGGATCTTGGGCCGCTGGGCCGCGCCGGGGTGCAGATCTGCTACGAAATCGTGTTCTCGGGGCAGGTGGTGGATGCCGCGCATCGGCCCGAGTATATTTTCAACCCCTCCAACGATGGCTGGTTCGGCAGCTGGGGCCCGCCGCAGCATCTGGCGCAGGCGCGGTTGCGGGCGATCGAGGAGGGGCTGCCGGTGCTGCGCTCCACCACCAACGGCATCAGCGCGGTGGTGGATGCCGATGGCGCGGTGCTGAATGCGGCGCCGCGCGGGCTGGCGGCGCGGTTCGACGGGCGAATTCCCCCGGCCCATGCGCCCACGCCCTTTGCGGCTCTGGGCAATTGGCTGCCGGCGGCGCTGGCGCTGGGTTGGCTGCTTGCAAGTATGCTTGTCATGTGGCGCCGGCGCGGCTAGGAGGGGTCACATAAAGATTCCTTTATATGGCGGTTCCGCAATGCGCAGCGATTATCTCTTCACTTCCGAAAGCGTCTCCGAAGGCCATCCCGACAAGGTGTCCGACCAGATTTCCGACGCTATCGTCGATCTGTTCCTCAGCAAGGACCCCGAGGCCCGCATCGCCTGCGAAACGCTGACCACCACCCAGCTGGTGGTGCTGGCTGGCGAGATCCGCTGCAAGGGCGTCTATGAACACGGCCATTGGGCACCCGGCGCGAAGGAGGAAATCGAGGCCGCGGCGCGCAACGCCGTCCGCGAAATCGGCTATGAGCAGGACGGCTTCCACTGGCAGGACTTCGAGTTCATCAACCGCCTGCACGGCCAATCGGCCCATATCGCGCAAGGCGTGGACGCCAGCGGCAACAAGGACGAAGGTGCGGGCGACCAGGGCATCATGTTCGGCTTCGCCTGCGACGAGACGCCCGACCTGATGCCGGCCACCCTGTACTACAGCCACAAGATCCTCGAACGCCTCGCCGCCGACCGCCACAGCGGCGCCGCACCCTTTCTGGAGCCCGACGCCAAGAGTCAGGTGACGCTGCGCTATGTGGATGGCAAGCCGGTGGCGGCCACCGCCATCGTCGTCTCCACCCAGCACAAGCCCGGTTACGACACCGGCGCCGGGCAGGCCGAACTCGCCGCCTATGTGAAGCGCGCGGTGGGCGAGGTGCTGGCGGATGGCCTGGTCTCGGCGGAAACCGTGTGGCACATCAATCCCACCGGCGCCTTCGAGATCGGCGGACCGGATGGCGACGCCGGACTCACCGGCCGCAAGATCATCGTCGATACCTATGGCGGCGCGGCGCCGCACGGCGGCGGCGCGTTCAGCGGCAAGGACCCCACCAAGGTCGACCGCTCGGCGGCCTATGTCGCGCGCTATCTGGCCAAGAATGTAGTGGCCGCGGGCCTTGCCACGCGCTGTACCATCCAGCTGTCCTATGCCATCGGCGTTGCCCGGCCGCTGTCGCTCTATGTCGATACCGACGGCACCGGCACGGTAAGCGACGCCGCGCTGGAGGCCGCTATCGCCAAGGTGGCGGAAGACCGGCTCGGTGGCCTGACGCCGCGCGGCATTCGCATGGGGCTGGGGCTGAACAAGCCAATCTATCGCCGCACCGCCGCCTATGGCCACTTTGGCCGCAAGCCCGATGGCGACTTCTTCCCGTGGGAGCGGGCCGATCTGGCCGACGCGCTGAAGGCCGCACTGGGCTGAGGGTCAAGGGTTTTTAGCGGGGAAGATGCGAGGGACTCGTCCCTCGCGCTCCCAATACTGTCAGCGTGGCTTGCGGGTTCGGCCCTGGCGCAAGGTCGCCGCGCCGTAGGCTGTTTAAGCCGCTTCGCGGGGGAGCGCTGCTGGGCGTGACACGCGCAGCGCTATAGTAACGGGAGCGCGAGGGGGCGTTCAATTGGTCGCATCGCGTAAAGCGCGATACTCCCGGCCCCTCGCACCTACCCCTTCAAGTCACTTCGCCAGTTCAGCCTCAATAGCCCCCACCAGCGCCGCATCATCGGGCGCAACGCCGGGCGCGAACCGGCCCACCACCGAACCATCGCGACCGACAAGAAACTTCTCGAAATTCCACAGCACATCGGGGTCCGAGGTCGGCGTCATGCCATAGCCGCGGAGCCTTTCGCGGAATTCCTCGGCCGGGCCCTGCTTGCTTGGCTGGGCGGCGGTAAGGGCGGCATAGAGCGGCTGCTGGGCGGGGCCGGTAACGTCGGCCTTGGCAAAGAGGGGGAAGGTGACGCCGTAGTTCACCTTGCAGAATTCGACGATCTCGTCGGGCGTGCCCGGCTCCTGCGCGCCGAAATCATTGGCCGGGAAGCCGAGCACTTCCAGCCCCTCGTCCTTCTTGGCGTTGTAGAGCTTCTCCAGCCCTTCATACTGGGGGGTAAGGCCGCATTTGGAGGCGACGTTGACCACCAGCAGCACCTTGCCGGCGTGGTTGGCGAGGCTGTCGGGGGAACCGTCGATGCGGGTGAGGGGGATGCTGGCAAGGGCATCGGTAATGGGGGCATTGGTAATGGGGGCATTGGTCATGGGTAGTCTCCCGTGGGGCATGTGTTATGGCGGCCCGTTTGTGGCAGGTGATGTCCGCAGGCAGGTGTCTGGTGGCGAATGTCGGGGAGCAGACTATGGCGCTCCGCTTCATCCTGCAAGGGGCTCGAACAGGCTGCCGGGGCTGCTCGCTATATGGCGGCGATTGACCTGTATCATGGCGCGGGGCGGGTCTATGGTGCTCCCCATGGCGCAAGTGGCCGCGCATTTTGGGAGAATGACCATGCGTTCGATACTCGTATTCGCCGATAGATCCGCCTCGTCGCCCGCCCGGCTGGAAACGGCGCTGTCGCTGGCGCGGATGACCGACGGGCATGTCACCGTGGTGGTGGATACGCCGGTGGCCCGGTTCATGTCGATGGATGCGATGGGCGGATCCTATATCGCCGCCGATGCCATTGCCGACGCGCTGTCCCGCGACGACGCCTATGCCGAGGAACTGGCCACGCATCTGCGCCGCGAGGATGTGCCCTTCGATGTGCTGCGCTGCGAGGACGAGCCGGTTGACGCCCTGATGCAGGCCGGGCAACTGGCCGATGTGATCGTGCTGTCGCGCAGTTGCGAATTCGCCGGCGATCTGGCTGTCGGCTCGGATACGCCGGTGCTGCTGGTGCCCGATGACGCGCCGCTGACCCTGCCGCTGGACCGCGTGTGCGTCGCCTGGGATGGCGG
Organism: uncultured Sphingomonadales bacterium; assembly: GCA_903923465.1. Taxonomy (GTDB): domain Bacteria; phylum Pseudomonadota; class Alphaproteobacteria; order Sphingomonadales; family Sphingomonadaceae; genus Novosphingobium. The sequence goes on from CAIXXP010000216.1 coordinate 16,025, forward strand.
CGAGGAGGCGGCCGGGGCGATTCGTCTGGCGGCCCCGTTGCTGGCCCGTTGCGGCGAGGTGCATTTGCTGGCGGTGCGCGAAAAGGCCGGCGGTTTCCCGGCGACGGATGCGCTGCGCTATCTTTCCCGCCATGGGGTGAAGGCCGAACTGCACGAGCTGGAGCGGGTTGGCTCCATCGAGGAGACGCTGGCCGCCGGCGTTGCCCGCCTGCAGGGCGAGATGTTGGTGATGGGGGCCTATGGGCACAGCCGGTTGCGCGAATATCTGTTTGGTGGCGTGACCCGGTATTTTCTGGCGACCGGCGCCGCGCCGGCGCTGTTTCTGGCCCATTGAATTCTGGCCCATTGAATTCTGGCCCATTGAGCCATTGGCCGGCGTGATCGCTGGCCTTGGCGCGGGATGAAGGGGGTGGCCGTTCGGCCGCCCCTTTTTCGCTGCATCGCACCATTTTCTGTATAGCTTTTCGTTCGTGGCGGTGTGGCGGGGGCGGGGCTTATTCGTGTCTACCGCTTAAAAACGGCGCAGCGCGGCCACTTACGGCCATGGTTGCAAAAAAATCACCTGCACTTCCGCTTTTCGCACTTGCACAATAATCGGCGTGGGGTCATACAGACCCTGCCTTTCAGGCATCCTCTCCCAAAACTTTCATGGCCCGGTCGGTAACGACCGGGCCTTTTTTCTGCTCCTCTGGCGTACGTCCGCGCCTGCTAATCCAACCCCGGGGTGGCGCTCAGGCGGTGCCGAGCGGGCGGCAAATCGCTTCGGGCATTTCCTGCCGCAGCCATTCCAGCATGGCCTCGCGCATGGCCATGCGCAGCTCGCCAAGCGTCGCGGGGTCGGCGGCGCTCATCACCAGCTTCAGCTCCACGCAGTCCACCTTCACTTCCCACACCTGCAACTGCCCGGAGCGCCCGTCCCATGGCTCCATGCTGGCCAGCAGGCGTTCGAAGGCGGCGCGAATGGGGGGAAGCGGCACCCCCGGCATCACCGGCAGCAGCACAGAGCCGGTAATGCCGCCAACCCGGGTCCAGTTCTGGAAGGACGAATCGAGGAACCTGGTGGTGGGCACGATCACGCGGCGCTCATCCACGGTGCGGATGACGACGTAGGACAGGCGGATATCCTCCACCCTGCCGCTCTCGCCCTCCACCACCACCAGATCGCCGATTCGCATCGGCTCGGTCAGGGCCAGTTGCAGCCCGGCGATCAGCGACTTCAGCGCGGGCTGGGCGGCGGCGCCCACCGCAATGCCCAGCAAGCCGGCCGAGGCCAGCAGCGTGGCACCAATATGGCGCACCCCGGGAAAGCTCAGCATGAACATGCCGACGGTGACGACCACGATGACAAAGCCCGCCGCCCTGCTCAGCAGGGTGATTCGCGTGCGGCGGGTGCGCGCGGTCAACTCGTCCTCCACCAGTTCCGCGCGGCTTTGCAGCAATTCGGCCAGCGCCCGGACCAGCGAGAGAATTACCCAGCCCACCAGCGCCGGCACGACATATTGATCGATCGCGTCCCACAATTTGGCCAGAAGGTGGCTGGCCCTTGTGGCGAAGCTGATCATGATCGCCACCAGCGCCCAACGCGTCGATTGGGTCACGCGCATTACCGCCAGCGAATCGGCGCGGGTGCCCGAACGCCGGCTTATCCGCCGCAGCAGCCAGAAACCGAGCCAGTGCAGGGCCAGCCCCACGGCCAGCGCTATGCCAGCGACCACTGCGGCATGGGTCAACCGGGTCGACCAGTGGAGCAGCTCGCCAAGCGTCGGCAGATCGTCCGCCGCATCGGCCATATTGGCCAAGGTGGCGTTGGCCAGCCGGCCCGCGCCACCAGGCAGGGCGGGCAGGGGGCCGTTGGCAATCCAGCGGGTCAGCGGGCTGGCGGTGATGAGTATGCTCATGGGCAGGCTTTACCGTTCAATGCGCCGCCCCCCAGCTGGCGCCAAACCCAATGTCCACCCCCAGCGGAACGTCCAGCGTCACGGCGGGCAGGGCGGCCTCGGCCATCACCCGGCGGATAACCGCACCGGCGGCCTCGACGTCGCCCTCGGGCAGCTCGAACACCAGTTCGTCGTGCACCTGTAGCAGCATCTTCACATGGCCCATGCCCGCCTCGGCCAGCGCCGGCCCCATGCGCACCATCGCGCGCTTGATGATATCGGCACAGGTGCCCTGAATCGGGGCGTTGATCGCGGCGCGCTCGCTGCCCTGACGCTCGGCCTGATTCTTGGAGTTGATGCGGGGAAACCAGCATTTGCGGCCAAACAGCGTCTCGGAATAGCCCTTCTCGCGCACGCTGCTCAGCGTGTCGTGAATATAGCGCTGGATGCCGGGGAAGCGCTGGAAATAGGTGTCGATCATCGCCTGCGCCTCTTCGGCGCTGACCCCCAGACGCCCGGCCAGGCCCCAGCGGCTGATGCCATAGAGGATGGCGAAGTTGATCGTCTTGGCGCGGGCACGGGTGTCGCGGGTCACCTCGCCAAACAGCTCGCCGGCGGTGCGGGCATGGATGTCTTCGCCGGCGGCAAAGGCTTCCCGCAGCGGCGGCACGTCGGCGATGGCGGCGGCCAGCCGCAGCTCGATCTGGCTGTAGTCAGCCGAGAGCAGGACATTGCCGGCATCCGCCACGAAGCAGTCGCGGATCTGGCGGCCGATTTCGGTGCGGATGGGGATGTTCTGCAAATTGGGGTCGGTGGAGGATAGGCGGCCGGTCTGCGCGCCGATCAGGCTGTAGCTGGTGTGGACGCGGCCCGTATGGGAGTTGATCGCCGCCTGCAGCGCCTCGGTATAGGTGGAGCGCAGCTTGGCCAGTTGGCGCCAGTCCAGCACGCGGGCGGCCATTTCCACCCCCGGCCCCCCATCTTTGGCGGTGGCCAGGCCCTCCAGCACCGAGGAATCGGTGGAATATTGCCCGCTCTTGCCCTTCTTGCCGCCCTTCAGCCCCATGGCGTCGAACAGGATGTCACCCAGTTGCTTGGGGCTGCCGATGGTGAAGGGCGTGCCGGCCAGCGCGTGGATCTCGGCCTCCAGCTCGGCGATGCGGGCGGCGAAGGTGGTGGAGAGGCCGGCCAGCTTCTCCCGGTCCACCCTGATGCCGTCGCGCTCCATCTGAGCCACGACGGGGATCAGGGGCCGGTCGACGCGCTCGTAAATGCGCGTGGCGCCTTCCTCGGACAGGCGCGGCTTGAACTGGGCGTGCAGGCGCCAGGTCACATCCGCGTCTTCGGCGGCATAGGCGGTGGCTCGATCCAGCGGCACCTCGGCAAAGCTGATCGCTTTCTTGCCGGTGCCGCAGACTTCCTTGAAGGCGATGCAGTCATGGCCGAGGTGGCGACGGGCCAGTTCATCCATGCCATGCCCGGCAAAAACGGTGCCATCGGCGCCCTCGGTGCCGCGCCCGGCGTCGAGGTCGAAGCTCATCACCATGGTGTCGTCGATGGGCGAGACCGCGATGCCATGCTGGGCCAGCACGTTGAGATCGTATTTGGCGTTCTGCCCCACCTTCAGCACCGCCGCGCTTTCCAGCAGCGGCTTCAGCCGGGCGAGGGCCTCGGCGCGGGGGATCTGGACGGGGCGCTCGGCAAACATGTCGGTGCCGCCATGGCCCAGCGGGATGTAGCAGGCCTCGTTTGCCCCCACCGCCAGGCTGATGCCAACCAGATCGGCGGAAATGGCGTTCAGCGCGCTGGTCTCGGTGTCGAAGGCTAGGGTGTGGGCGGCAAAGCCCCGGGCGATCCAGACATCCAGCGCGTCGAGGCTCTGCACGCAGGCATAGGCGGTGCGGTCCACCGTCGGCATCGGCGCG
>CAIXXP010000217.1 GCA_903923465.1 uncultured Sphingomonadales bacterium
ATGCAGTAATGGGGGTTTGGGGGTGTAACACCCCCAAGACTACCCTCTTCCCTCGTCCCTCGTCCCTCTTCCCTCTTTCCCCTCCCTCATTCCCTTCCCCTTCCAGCCCCAAAGGAGCCCCCCGATGAAACTGGTCAGAGTCCACGCCCCCGGCCGCTATGCCATCGACGAGGTGCCCCAGCCCAACCCCGGCCCGCGTGATGTGGTGGTAAGGGTGGGGGCTTGCGGCATTTGCGGCAGCGATCTCCACTATGTCCGCCAGGGCTACACCCGCCCCGGTGGCGAGCCGCTGCCGCTGGGCCACGAGGCGGCGGGCATTGTCGAGACCGTGGGCGAGGACGTGCGCGGCATCACCCCCGGCATCCGCGTTTTCATCAATCCCGAGTGTCACGACGGCACGGTGATGGGCAATGGCGGCACCGAGGGCGCCTTTGCCCCCCGCGTGCTGGTGCGCGAAGCGGTGGCGAACAAGAGCCTGCTGCCCCTGCCCGATTCGCTCACCCTGGCGCAGGCGGCGCTGATGGAGCCGCTGGCCGTGGGCCTGCATGGCGTGAACCGCGGCCAGCCCACCGCCGAAAGCCAGGTGGCGGTCTATGGCTGCGGCCCCATCGGCCTTGGCGCGATACTATGGCTGGCGCGCCGGGGCGTGCGCCACATCGTTGCCGTCGACATCTCCGACGCGAGGCTCGCCTTCGCCCGCCAGATGGGCGCCCACGCCACCATCAACCCCCTGCGCGAAAACGTCGCCGAGCGGCTGACCGAACTGCACGGCACGGGCACGGCGGTGATGGGCCAGGCAACGGTGGGCACCAACGTGTTCTACGACATGGCTGGCGGCAAGGATGTGATCAACAGCATCGTCGCCATGGCGCAATATCACGCGCGGCTGGTCATCACCGCCGTCTATCTGGAGCCGGTGCCCATCAACCTGACCGACGTGCTGATGCGCGAGCTGGAGATCACCACCGCCGGCGGCTATCCCAGTGAACTGCCCGACGTGCTGGCGGCGCTGCCCTCCATCGATCCGGCCCTCCTCGACGCCTACGTCAGCCACAGCTTCGACTTCGCCGACTTCGACGAAGCCATCGCCACGGCGCAACGGCCGGATAGCGCCAAGGTGATGGTGACTTTTGGCTGATTGGGGGGAAGCGGTAGAGGGGATAAAGGGATTCGCAGGGGGTTACCCCCTGCACCCCATGCCGTCTCCCGACGACAGGACACGCCAAGGGCACCCCCGCCCCCAACCTCACCGCGCCGCGGGCCTTAAAGCCGCCCCGCCGCAGAACACGCGCCACGCCGACAGTAATGGGGGTTTGGGGGTGTAACACCCCCAAGACTTCCCTTTTGCGCCCTTCCTAAACCTTCCCCTGCCCTCAGGCCGCCTTTGGCGCACCGTTCGGATGCACCCACAGCGCATTGCGCGCGCGGATCAGGATGATCGGCGCGTAGGTCGGGTGCTCGTCCTCCACCAGCACCATCTCCGGCGCCCGCTCCAGCAGCCGCGAGAGCACCAGATTGTACTCGAAGCGGGCCAGCGGTGCCCCCATGCAGAAGTGCCAGTGCTTGCCGAAAGAGAGGTGCTCGATGGCGTTCTTGCGGGTGATGTCCAGCTTTTCCGGCTCGGGGAAATGCTCGGGGTCGTGGTTGCCGGCGCCCAGCAGCATGATCACGCTGGCGCCCTTGGGCAGCTTGTAGCCACCGATTTCGGTGTCGCGCGTCACCAGTCGGCGGTGGGTCACATTGGCCGAATCGAGCCGCAGCAATTCCTCCACCGCGCCCTCGATCAGCGAGGGGTCGGCCTTCAGCTGGTTCCACGCATCGCGGTCGGCGAACAGGCGCGACAGGCCGTTCATCATCGCGTTGGCGGTGGTCTCGTGGCTGGCCAGCGCGATGGAGTAGATCATATTGTCCACATCCTCGATGGTCACCACACCATTGCTGGCCCTGGCCTCGGCGATCATGTCGCTGGTGATGTCATCGGCCGGGTTCTCGGCGCGCATGCGCACGAAATCGCGAACATAGTTCCAGAAATCGACCAGATTCTGTGCCGCTTCCACCTGCTGCTCCACCGGCAGGTCGCCATAGGTCAGCATTACCCGGTTGCCGCACCAGCCCAGCAGCTTGTCGCTGTCTTCCAGCGGGAAGCCGATGAGGGTGAAGCCACCCAGCGCGGTGGTGGGGAAGATCAGGTCCGTCGCCAGATTGCTCCGCTCCTTCTGCATCAGCGCGTCGATCTTGTCCTCGACAAAGGCGCGGATGGTCGGCTGCACCGAGGCCCAGCGGCGGCGGGTCAGCACCTTGGTCGCCACGGATCGCGCCATGGTGTGGCGCGGGCCATCGGCGCTGGAAAACACCGGGTTGCGCGGGAAGCCGGTGCTCAGGATCGCCTGCGCCTCGGGGGCGATGGGGCGAAACGGCGTGGTCGCGTTGGACGCGGCAAAGGTCTCGCGATCCTTCAGGATCTTCACCATGTCGTCGAAATGGGTGATCAGATAGGTGTCGTAATTCGGCGCATAGGCGACGCGGGTTTCATCGCGCAGCCCGTTGAACACCTTGTAGGCGTCGGCCAGATATTCCGGATCGAACGGCTGGAACGCGTCGGTCACCGGGCACTGACCCGGGGCTGCCGGCTCGGCCGGGCGGGTAAAGGGGCAGGTAAGGGTCATCGCAAGCATCCTTCTCTCAGCCAAAACAATCGGCACGGGGCCCGGTTCTGCCCCGGCCCAAAATCCCCGCCGGGCTCAGTCCCGGCCAAATATCCCCGCCGGGCTCAGTCCCGGCCAAGTATCCCCGCCGGGCTCAGTCCCGGCCCAAAATCCCCGCCGGGCTCAGTCCCGGCCAAGTATCCCCGCCGGGCTCAGTCCCGGCCAAGTATCATCGTGCCCGACGAGCAGAACCACCCGCCGGTGCCGCTCACGCAGGCCAGCGCCGCATCGGCCACCTGCCGCGCGCCGGCGACCCCGCGCAGTTGCTGCGTCGCCTCCACCAGCAGGAACAGCCCGCGCATGCCCGGATGGCACGCCGCCAGCCCGCCGCCATCGGGGTTGGTCGGCAGGGATCCGCCCAGCCGCAGCCTGCCGCCCTCGATGAAGGCGCCGGCCTCGCCCTTCTTGCAGAAGCCCAGATCCTCCATCGTCACCAGCAGCATGTAGGTGAAGGCGTCGTACACACAGGCCACGTCGATCTCGTCGGGGCGAATGCCGGCGCGCTCGAAGGCCAGGGGCCCGGTCACCGCGGCGGGCGAGACGGTGAAGTCCGCCCACTGGTTCATCGTCGCGTGCGATCCGGCATCGGCGCTGCCCAGCACCCACACCGGCTTGGCGTTCAGGTCTTTCACCCGGTCCTCGGCCACCAGAATCACCGCCGCGCCGCCATCGGTGCGCAGGCAGCAATGGCCGGCGGTAAAGGGGTCGGCGATCATCTTGCCATTGTGCACGTCGTCCAGCGTCAGCGGCCCCTTGGCAAAGGCATCGGGGTTGAAGCTGGAGTTATAGCGCATCGACACCGCCACTTCGGCCAGCTGGTCGATGGTGGTGCCAAAATCGTGCATGTGCCGGCGCGCGGCCATCGCGTATTTCGAAATCAGCGTGTGGCCATAGGGCGATTCATACTGCATCGGCCCGCGCGAGCCCCAGTCGAGATTGGCCATGCGCAGCTTGTTCTTCAGGTCCGACCTGGCGGTGGAACCATAGGCCAGCAGAATCACATCGGCATGGCCCATGGCGATGGCATCGGCGGCGTGGCTGGCCATCACCTCCCATGCGGCCCCGCCCACGGCGGTGGAATCCAGCCAGCGCGGCTTCAGCCCGAGGTATTCGGCAATTTCGATCGGCTGCATCGTGCCCATGCCGCAAGAGGCAAAGCCATCAATACCCGAGGGTTTCAGCCCGGCATCGGCCAGCGCCCGGCGCGCGGCCTGCGCATGCAGGGCATGCGGCGTGGCCGAGACAGTTCCGGTATCCGAAAGGGCCACGCCCGCGATTGCCACCCGTCTGGCCATAAGCTCGAATCTCCCGGTCTGCTTTGAAAACTCAAGATTGACTAATTGACAATCCGATTAACCTGTCTGTAATTTCGAACCCGCATCGGCGTCAAGTCGATTACGCGTAATGATGATAATGCGATCAGCTCTATGCACGAGCGCGATCTGGGAGGAAGCAGTTTTGGCGGGACCATTGGACGGCCTGAAAATCATCGACATGACGTCGGTGGTGATGGGCCCCTATCTCACGCAGATCCTCGGCGATCTCGGCGCGGATGTCATCAAGGTGGAGGCACCCGGCGGCGATACCACGCGGCAGGTGCCGCCCATGCGCCACAAGGGCATGGGCGCGATCTTCCTTCAGACGAATCGCAACAAGCGCAGCATCGTCATCGACATGAAGCAGCCGGGCGGGCTGGAAACGCTACTCGCCCTGCTGAAAGGCGCCGATGCCTTCATCTCCAACGTGCGGCCCAAGGCGCTGGACCGACTCGGGCTGACGCAGGAAGCGATGGCGGCGGCCAACCCAAGGCTGGTCACACTGGCGCTGGTCGGCTTCGGGCAGGATGGCCCCTATGCGGCGGACCCGGCCTATGACGATCTCATCCAGGGCCTCACCGGCCTGCCCGCCATGCTGGTGGCGGCGGGGTCGTCCCACCCGCATTACGTGCCGCTGGCTATGAACGACCGCGCGGTGGGCCTGCATGCCGGCATCGCGCTGCTCGCGGCCATCCGCCACCGCGACCAGACCGGCGAGGGCCAGCAGGTCGAGGTGCCGATGTTCGAGACCATGGTCGAATTCGTCATGGGCGACCACATGGGCGGCCTCTCCTTCGACCCGCCCGAGGGCCCTCCCGGCTATCTGCGCAGCCTGAATGCCAACCGCCGCCCCTATCAAACCGCGGATGGCTACGTCTGCAACATCATCTACACCGACAAGCACTGGCACGCCTTTGCCAAAATTGTCGGCCAGCCCGATCTGCTGGAGACGGACGAGCGCTTCGCCAACCTCACCTCGCGCACCACCCATGCCGCGGCGATCTACGAATTCGTCGGCAAGGTGATGCCCACCAAGACCACCGAGGAATGGATCACCCTGCTGAAGGCGGCCGACATTCCCGTCACCCCGCTGCACACGCTGGATACCATCACCGAGGACCCGCATCTGAAGGCCACCGGCTTCTTCCGGCACTATGAGCACCCGACCGAGGGCAAGCTGGTCGGCACATCGGTGCCCACCCGCTGGTCCACGGCCCGGCGCGAGTCGGTTCTGCCCGCGCCGCATCTGGGCGAAAACACGATTGAGATCCTGCGCGAGGCCGGCCTCAGCCAGACCGAAATCGACCAGTTGGTCGCAACCAAAACAGTGGTGCAGGGCAAATGACGAAAATCGACTCTTCCGTTCCGGCCCCCGTCCTCATCATCGGCGGCGGCCCGGTCGGCTTTGCCGTGGCGCTGGATCTCGCCCGGCGCGGCCAGCGCAGCGTGCTGGTGGAGCGCGAGGCCGGCACCGCGCTCGAACTGCTGGCCAAGGCCGGCACGCTGAACGAGCGCACCATGGAAATCGCCCGGTCGTGGGGCATCGCCGATCGCATCGCCAATTGCGGCTTCCCGTCGGATTACCCGCGCGACAATGTGTTCTGCACCGCGATCAACGGCTTCTTCATGGGCCGCGATCCGCTGCATTCGGCCGATGACCGCCCCGTCCCCCCCTACGCGGCCGAAAAGCTGCGCAAATGCCCCCAGCACCTGTTCGACCCGCTGATCGCGCAGGCGGCGATGGAAACCGGTCTGGTCGATGTGCGCTACTCCACCACCTACAACCGTCTGGAGCAAGACGCCGAGGGTGTCACCGTCTGGCTGGAAGGCCCCTCGGGCGAATATGCGCTGCGCGCCGCCTATGTCGTTGCCTGCGATGGCGGCGCCAGCCAGGTGCGTCAGGATCTCGGCATCAGCTGGGAGGGGGTAAAGCTCGACAACAGCCTGTCGCTGATGCTGCGCATTCCCGAGCTGTGGAACTATCATCCCTGGGGCAAGGCCGAGCGCTTCCTCTGCATCGGCCCGCAGGGCACCTACGCCAACCTCACCATGGTCGATGGCACGGATATCTACCGCCTCACCCTCGTCGGCTCGCAAGAGCGGCTGGACGTCGACATGATCGACATTCGCGCCCAGGTGCAAAAGGCGCTGGGGCCGGATGTGCCCTTCGAGGTGCTGCGCATCGTGCCATGGTGGCGCGCGCAGATGCTGGCCGGGCAATACCGCGTCGGCCGCGTGCTGCTGTGCGGCGATTCGGCCCACACCACCTCGCCCACCGGCGGCCACGGGCTGAACACCGGCATTGGCGACGCGCAGGATATCGGCTGGATCCTCGATGCCGTGCTGTCCGGCTGGGGCGGCGAAACGCTGCTCGACGCCTATGGCGCGGAGCGGCGGCCGGTGGCCTATCGCAACACCTCTGGCTCCACCAAAAACTACCGGGCGTGGATCGACCAGAGCCGCGACAAGGTTTGCGAGGACAGCCCCGAGGGCGCCGCCCAGCGCAAGGCGGTGTTCGAGGGCATGAGCGCCTCGCTGACGCAGGAATGGCATTCGCACGGCGTCGGCCTTGGCTATCGCTACGAGGGCTCGCCGGTCATCGTGCCCGATGGCACGCCGGAGCCCGCCGACGACCCCACGCTCTATGTGCAAACCGCCCGCCCCGGCCACCGCGCGCCGCACGCGTGGATCCGCAACGGCTTTTCCACGCTGGACCTGTTCGGCCGTGGCTTCGTGCTGCTGCGCTTCCGCGGCGGGCCCGATGGCTCGGCGCTGGCCCGGGCCGCCGCCGAGCGCCACGTGCCGCTGACGGTGGAGACCATCGACGACCCGGTTATCGCCGCGTTGTATGAGCAACCGCTGGTGCTGGTGCGGCCCGATGGCATGGTCGCCTGGCGGGGCGCCGCCCTGCCGGAAGACCCGGGAAAATTGATCGATACCGTGCGCGGCGCTTGATCGGCGCCACGTTGACAAGTACGAATAAGGCAATAGAAACTCTCTATCCATAATACAGACGTGGCGGCGGGCGACTCCAAGGGTGGCCCGCCGCGCGCGCGAAGGGCGAAGCGCATGTTTGATGTAACCACCGATTTCCTCGCGCTCTCCTTTCCGGAAAACCGCCAGTTCACGGAAACCTATGGCTTCGGCGGCAGCCACGGCATGGTCCATGTCGAAGGCGTGCTGATGCGCCCGACGGGCCGCCCGTCGAAAACCGTGTTCATCTTCATGCACCCATCGACGGCAATGCATCAGCTGCCGGTGCCGGCCGCGCTGGCCCGCGCCGGCATGCATGTGCTCTGCGCGCA
>CAIXXP010000218.1 GCA_903923465.1 uncultured Sphingomonadales bacterium
CGGCGGATGTCCTTCACCACCCGCTCGGCAGGGGCCTTTACCGGCGATTTTTTCAAGGAGGGTTGGGGCTTCATCTTCGTTCCTTCGTCACTACGACGAAGCCCCAACCCACATTAAATCACAACCTCAAATCTGTCCCATTGGTGCTGACGGGGGACTGGGGTGGGTCTGGGGGTGCTCAGCGGGATAGTCTCCATCGCCGGCACGGTGGCTGGCGGATATGCCGCCGATTACTGGGCACGTTCTGATGTCCGCAATTACGCATCTGTCGCGGCGGCCCCGCAGTTGATCGCGATTCCCCTGTTTGTCGTCGGCTTGATCTGGCCTGGGGCCGTTGGCGCCCTCCTGCTGATGACGCTCCCGACCTTTTTACCGCGATGACGCATGCGCCGTTCTACAGCGGCATTCAGGCATTGGCCGGACCATCAAACCGTGGAACCGCGGCTGCTCTGGCCAACCTTTCATTGACCGTCGTGGGCCTCGGCTTCGGGCCTCTGTTGGTCGGGGTCATGAGTGACGGCTTTGCCTCGGTTGGCCTCAGTTCGGGCGCTGGGCTGCGCTGGGCTTTAGTGATTGCCGAGTTTCCGGCCCTTTTCGGCGCGGCACTGATGTTTTGGTCGCGAAAATATGCCGTGGCCGAGATGGAAGAAGCGCACCGCGTTTCGCCCAATTAGGACAAGACGATCGCTCGTGGCGCGATGGCCAATGCCAGGGCGGCGGTTCGCATCGCGATATCAGGTAACTTGACGGCAGAGGCCAGCAGGCTCGCCATGCCCCGGGAGATAAAAGATGAGCGAAACGGAAATATTATCGAGAACAGAAGGTGCTGTTCTTGTCGTAACGTTTAACCGCCCATCAAAGCGAAACGCCTTAAGCGTGGGAATGCTGGATAGCCTCTACGAAAACTACCTTAGATTCAAGCAAGACAACGCTTAAAGTTCTGCTGATCAGGGCTAACGGAGAATATTTTTCGGCCGGGTTGGATATTTTGACGCTGGGTGGCGCGCCGCTCGACAGTCCATCCGGGTTTCGCACCGCCTTCGCGGAGAAAGCGCGGCATTGGCTTTGGGATGAATTCGAGGCAGCGGAAAAACCGATCGTCGTGGCCCATGACGGGCCGTGTCTTGGCGCGGGGCTCGAGATGTCGCTGTCCTGCGATTTCAGGCTGGCAACCACGCGAGCGGCCTATGGTCTGCCGGAATTCGCGATGGGGATGATCCCCGGCTCCGGCGGTACCAGCAGACTCACGCGGCTGGTCGGTGTGCACTGGGCCCGCTGGATGATTATGGCCGGCGAACCCGTAGATGCGCAGCAGGCGCAGGCCATTGGCCTTGTGCACAGGGTATCGGCCCCGGAAACATTCGAGGCAGACGTGCTTAAATTCTGCCAGAACCTTGCGCAGCGCCCGCCGGAAACGATGGCGGCCGCCAAACTGGCTATCGAACTGACCCGCGACCTGGAGAGAGGCCAAGCCCGAAACGTCGAACGCCTCGTTAACAGTTCGTTGAATGGGGGCGCCGAACAAATGCAGTTGTTTTCCGACCTTCAGGCCCGTTTCGACCGAAAGCGGGACAGCGAAGCCCCTTGAGCGGATGGTGGCGGGCGCCGCTTTGCCGCTGCCGGTCTGGGTCATGCCGTAGCGGCGGACGCAGGGCAGGCGTTATCGCTCCTACATCACCCATGACCAGCAGCGCACCGATCGCAGCCAACCAACGTGGCTCGAGCAAATGGGCATCGACCAGTCGGTCAGCTTCCTGCGAGATGGCGGCTCGATCCATGTCGCGATCAAAATGACGAAGGGATCGAGATTGAAACCGCGATCGAGCGAGCCAGAACGGCTGCCGCTTCGCTGGGCGAGGGATCGCCGCAAGCCGGCGTGCGGTGTCACAGGAAATCGTCGAGCGCATCGATATTTATGACGACCATGTCGATATTGGGATTCGCCTGTCAGCATTGGCCCCGCGAACTGGCTCCCTCCTCAGTCTCTGGCCCAGCGAATGCGCCGCGGTCTGGTCGTCAAACTTAGATTGCCCGCCTCCGAGCCAGACACGACCCGCCGGGACAGCCGGTTGGTCGGGCTGATCACTGAGGCCCGTGCGCTGCAAAAGACTGTGCTCGCTCAAACCGGATCGCTTGCGCAAATCGCCACCAGCCAACCTCCGACAGCGAGCGATCTCGCGAGATGCATTGTTTGCAACCTGCAGCGCGGCAATTCCTGGTTTGGGAGAAGGGTGCGATGAGGGTTTATTTTAATCGCCCAACCAGTCGGATATGATCTCGCCCCTATGCCCATCCGGCGCCAGCGCGGCGCGCAGGGCTTCCAGCAGAGGCGGCAGTCCTTGCGTGAAGGCATAGGGCGGGTTGACGATAAAAAGGCCAGCGCCATTATAGATGCCGGGCTGATCGGCATCGTACAGCCAATGCTCCACCGATAGAAATTTCGGGATGCCGAGCTTGCGCAACTGCTGCTTCCACCGCCCATGCGTGGCGCGGTCTTTCAGCGGATACCAGATCACCGTCACGCCATGCGCCCATTTGCGACAAGCCGCGGCGAGGGTGGCTGTGATACGGGCGCGTTCGTCCGTCTGCTCGTATGGCGGATCGACCACCACCACGCCGCGAGGCGTTCGGGGTGGCAGCATCGCCAGCCAAAGCTCGTAGGCGTCGCGTTGATGCACGGCAGCCGATGTGTCGCGCATGACGCCGCGCAGGGCATAGACGTCCTCGGGATGCTTTTCGTTCAGGATCAGGAAATCCTGCGGGCGCAGAAGCTGCGCCAGAATCCGGGGCGAGCCAGGGTAGAGGCGCGGCTCGGCTCCGGCATTCACCGCCTGCCCGGCATTCTCCGCTTGTACGGCGGCCCGGTAGTCGTTCAGCAAGGGGTTCGGGTCGGCAAAGGCCCGCAGCACGCCCTCCGCGCACTCGCCGGTGCGCCCGGCCTCCTCGCCGGTAAGGTCGTACAGCCCGCAGCCGGCATGGGTGTCGATCAGGGTCAGTGCGCTCTGTTTGTGCTGCAAGGCCCGCACGAGGGCGATCAGCAGGCTGTGCTTCACGACATCGGCGCTGTTGCCAGCATGGAAGGAATGACGATAATTCATTGTGATTCAAAATCCTGACGATCTGCCATTATATGGGCCGCTGGGCGCGGTTGCCAAGCGCGAGGCGATTGAAGCAACCAATCCGGCGCTCGTATGGCGCCGGGCGGAAACTTTCAAAGCCCTTCTGCGCGAGGCCTCAAGCCCGCCTTAGCGATCGCCACCAGAGGCTTAAGGCGCAAGGCTCCGGGGCGCGTGGGAATGTTCACGTCAGCGTATGCTTGTGTCGGTAACGGACTTGCACCCGCTCAATGCAGGATGACTTGGATTGGTCGAGACCTGCCGGTGCAAGCGCCCGGCCTATCGGCGGGAGCTGCCTCAATAGACTTGCTTCGGGGCCCCGGTTCTGCACGTCGGAACCTGCCATTCGTGGTCGTCACATCCAAGGTCAGTCTTAGCCGATGCCGACACCTCAACTAATGCGACCGCCGTACCGTTCCTCATTTCGGCATCGCCTGAGCCAAAACCCCAACATCTCCACTGCACGCAGAATTTCGGGGACAGAGACGGCGGTCTTTTCGCGCGTCAACGTTACCCTGAATAGCTGCGTCTCTGACTGCACTCGCAATTCGAGTTCGCGCGAAATCGCCCGGAACTGCGCCAGTTTTGGCGGCAAACCCGTGAGGGTCCCCCTGAGGGGGAGTGTTTCAGGACTGTTTGGTGCGGTCGAGAAGACTCGAACTTCCACGGGCTTTCGCCCACAACGACCTCAACGTTGCGCGTCTACCAATTCCGCCACGACCGCTAGTTCTTCGAGGTAGCATGGCCAAAGGCCAAGTCTGCCCCGGCAGGGTAGGAGCGGGCCATTAGCAAAGGGTCCGCAGGGGTGCAAGCGGCAATCGGGAGCGGGCTTGGCGGGCGGCGGCGTGGTGCTGCCGGCGTGTCATCCGCATCGGGTGCGGCGGAGGGGGACGGCGGCCCCCGGCCCCGCCCGCGCTCAGGCGCGTTTCCAGCCGATCTCGGCATATTTCGCCGAGCGGGGAATGTCGGTTACCGCCTCGATCACCGGGATGGTCTCGCCCGGCGCCAGCACGCCCTTGGGCGGGGTGACCTCCCACGAATAGACGATGCGGTTGTTGGCGTCGCGCAGCATGATCAGCAGGGTTGGCACCACCCGGCGCTGCTTGCCGACATTGGTGATGCGGCCGCTGACGCCGAAATATTCGGTGCCATTGGGCAGGGTCCGCCGGTCTTGCCGGGTGGGGGGGAAATCCAGCACCAGATCGGCCGGGCCCGCCGCGAATGTGGAGCGCGACAGCGGCGCCCAGGCCGGCAGGCCATATTTGGCCACGGCGGCGATGGCGCCCAAGGCGACGATGGCGAAAATGACCGCCGCGATCGTCCATAGCCGGGCCCGGTTGCGACGGGGGCGGAAGGGGGGCGAATGGGCAAAGCGCGAGGGGCTCGCGACATCGTCATCATCGTCGCCATCCGGGGAGGCGACCCAGGGCATGGCGGGTTCGCCGACGAAGGGCAGCCCCTCCGGCGGGGGAGGCGGGGCCGCATGGGCGACGGGCGCTTCGCCGTGCAAGGCGGCGGGCGTGGGATCGGGGACCGGCCGGGGCGGCTCGGGCCAGGTGATTGGCGCGATGGGCGCGACGGGCGGAGGCGGGGCCTCGGCTGGCGGCGGGGCGGCAGGGTAGGCCGGTGCCGGGCGCGGCAACGGCGGCGACACCGGGGGCTCTGGTGTGGGCTGGGGCAGGGGCGCGGCTTCCTGCGCGTCTTGAAACCAGCTGTGCCGGCACTTGGCGCAGCGCACTACCCGGCCTTCCACACCGATCGCACTGTCGGGAACGGCGTAGCGGGTGGCGCAGGCGGGGCAGGCTATGATCATCGTACCGCCACTTAAGCATGGTCACCAAGGGGGAGACAAGGCTTGGGCGCCGCATAGCCGGGGGCAACGCCCTTTTTTCCACACCGATTGGTTGCTACACCTTCCCTGCCGGGCCAAAAACGGCAATCATGCCCAGCTGATGCCCATAGTTTTTCGATCCCGACCTTTGCAGATCCATGCTCGCGTCGCGCCGCTGGCGGATGGCGGCCGGGCACCCATGATGGCCGAGCCCCCGATGACCAGCCTGTGATGACCACCGCTGCCCCCTCCGAGATCGCCCAGTTCGAGAACGTGGGGCTGCGCTATGGCGCCGAGCGCGAGGTGCTGAGCGACATTTCCTTCACCCTGCACCCGGGCGGGTTCTACTTTCTCACGGGGGCCAGCGGGGCGGGCAAGACTTCGCTGCTGAAGCTGATCTACCTGGCCCAGCGGCCCTCACGCGGGATGATCCGCCTGTTCGGCACCGATGCCATCACCCTGCCGCGCGAGCATATGCCCGCCATGCGCCGGCGGCTGGGGGTGGTGTTTCAGGATTTCCGGCTGGTGGGGCAGCTTTCGGCCTTCGACAATGTGGCGCTGCCGCTGCGGGTGGCCGGGGTGCCGGAGAAGGAGGTGGCCCAGCCGGTGGCCGACATGCTGGAGTGGGTGGGGCTGGCCGACCGGATGCAGGCGCGCCCGGCCACCCTTTCGGGCGGAGAGCAGCAGCGCGTGGCGATTGCCCGCGCGGTGATCACCCGCCCGGACCTGCTGGTGGCGGACGAGCCCACCGGCAATGTCGATTCCGAGATGGCGCTGAAGCTGCTCGGCCTGTTCGAGGCGCTGAACCGGCTGGGGACCACGGTGGTGGTGGCGACGCACGATTTGCATTTGCTGCAAAAGCTGCCGGAATCGCTGATCATGCGGCTGGACAAGGGGCGGCTGTCCGACCCGACCGGGGCGCTGCGCTATCCGCCGCGCCGGCCGGTACAGGCCCGGGCTGGTGGGCCGCTGGACGGTGGGTTGATGGGGGCGGCTTCGTGAGCGGGGCGGAACCCCCGGGGCAGGTCGCGTGGGAGGAGAGCTATCCCGCGGGCGAGGCGGAGGTGGCATCCGGTCCCTTGGTGGCGCAGGCGCCGGCGCTGCTGTCGCGGTGGCGCCGGCGCCAGCTGTTCGCGCCGCGCCTGTTCGTCCCCCGTCTGTTTGCACCGCGCCCGGGGGGGCTGGCCGATATTTTGCCGCGTGGCGGCTTGCTGGGGCCGATGCCCTCGGTGGTGGCGATCATGGTGACGCTGACGATGATCGCGGCGGCCGGGGGGCTGGGCCTGCGCAATGCGGCCAAGGCGGCCTCCAGCCAGTTGGCCGGCGGCATCACCGTGCAGATACTGGAGCCGCGTGCCGATGCCCGCGCCGCGCAAACGGCGGCCAGCGTGGCGGTGTTGCAAACCCTGCCCGGGGTGAGCGCGGTGCGGGCCGTGCCGCAGGCCGAACTGGACGCGCTGATCGCGCCGTGGCTGGGCAACCCGGGCGACGAGATCGATGCCGTGCCGGTGCCCGCGCTGGTGGATGCGCGGCTGAGCGGGGCGATAACCCCCGCGCGGCTGGCGGCGATAACCGACGCGCTGCATGCTCAGGCCCCCGCCGCGCGGGTGGATGCGCAGGCGAGCTGGCTGGGGCCGGTGTTCGCGGCGATAGACTCGCTGCAATGGCTGGCGGTGGCGCTGGTGGGATTGCTGGCGGGGGCAACGGTGGCCTCGGTGCTGCTGGCATCGCGCACGGCGCTGGGCGATCATCGCGAGACGCTGGGCATTGTGCATATGCTGGGCGGAACCGATGGGCAGATCGCCAGCATCTTCCAGCGGGCGGTGGGCGCGGAGGCGGCGGTGGGGGCCGCGGCGGGCACGGTGCTGGCGCTGGGGGTGATCTATCTGCTGGGCACGCGCTTTGCCGGGCTGGGGGCCGGGCTGGTGGGCGCGGGGGCGCTGGGCTGGACGGATTGGGCGGTGCTGGCGATGGTGCCGCTGGGCGCGGTGGCGCTGGCTATGGCGACGGCCCAAGGCTCCGTGCGGGCCGCCTTGCGCGGGATGCTGTGATGCTGCGCCGGCTGGTCTCGCTGCTGGTGCTGGTATGGGCGCTGGGCTTTCTCGCCTTCGCCATTTTCCTGCCCGTGCCCGCCGGCGACGAGCGCACCGACGCCGTGGTGGTGCTGACCGGCGGCGAGGGGCGGATCGTGCGGGCGCTGGCGGTGCTGCGCGACCATCACGCGGCCAAGCTGCTGGTCTCTGGCGTGGACCCCGAGGTGCGGCCCCGCGAATTCGCCGTGCAATATCATGTGGAGCCGCAGCTGATGCGGTGCTGCATCACGCTCGGCTATCAATCGGTGGATACGCGCAGCAATGCCCGCGAGGCGGCCGCATGGGTGGCGGCCAATGGCGCCGGTTCGGTGCGGCTGGTCACCTCTGACTGGCACATGCGCCGCGCGGCCTGGGAGCTGCGCCGCACGCTGCCCGCGCGGATTGGGCTGATTGAGGACGCCGTTTCCACCCAGCCCAGCTTCAACGCCTTGTTTGTCGAATATAACAAATATATCGCCCGCAGGATCTGGCGGGTGTGGAGGGAATGATGGCCCAGGGGGCTTCCGGGCAAGAGCGCGCGCGGGTAGCGGATGTGTTGCGCTCGCTGGTGTTTTATGTCGCGTTCTATCTCGGCTCGGTGCTGCTGCTGGGGATCACCTCGCCGGTGCTGGTGGTGGCGCCGGCGCGCTCGCGCTTCGTGCCCGACTGGTGGTCTGCCTGGCACCGGATCTGCGCGCGCTGGTGCCTGGGAATCAAGGTGGTGGTGGAGGGCGAGCTGCCGCATGGCGGGCAGATGGTGGCGGCCCGCCACGAGAGCTTCTTCGAGGCCATCGATATGCCGCGCCAGTTCGATTATCCGGCGGTATTTGCCAAGGCCGAGCTGATGAAGATCCCCATCTGGGGGGCGCTGGGGCGGCATTATGGGCTGATTCCCGTGGAGCGCGAGGCCGGGGCCAAGGCCTTGCGGGCGATGCTGGCCGCCGCGAGGAAGGCCACCGCCGCCAACCGGGTGCTGGTGATCTTTCCCGAGGGCACCCGCACGCCGCATGGCGAGGTGGCGCCGCTGCAGGCGGGCTTTGCCGGCATCTACAAGCTGGTCGGCCTGCCGGTGGTGCCGATGGCGATCAACAGCGGCGGGCTGTATCACCGGCTGTGGAAGCGGCCCGGCACCATCACCTATCGCTTTGGCGAGGTGATCCCCCCCGGCCTGCCGCGCGAGGAAATCGAGGCCCGGGTGACGGCGGCGATCAATGCGCTGAACGAGTAGGCCAGGCGCCCTGACCGCGAACCGCGCTTGACCGCCGGGGGTGTCGGTGGAAAGTACTGAATAAAATGGGTGGTTTGACCCGGCGCGGCAACATCCGGCGTTTAGGCTTGGACGGTTCTGCGTTTGGAGAGGGATTTTGGTGATGGGTTCTGGGGCTGCTCCACTGGCGATTACCGGCACCGTGCCGGGCCAGCCAACGACATCCGAGACGCCGGTCAGGCCCTTTGCCACCACGGTAATCAGCGATCCGAACGCGGATGCGACTGACACGCTGACCATCGCGATTTCGGGCGGCGGCGGCACGCTGAGCGACGGTTCGGGCTATGCCGCCCTCGCGATCGATTCCAGCGGCAACTATACGTTCAGCGGCAGCGCGACGGCTGTCACCAGTGAGTTGCAGGCGCTGGTCTTCACCCCCACGGCTGGCGCGCCGAACACGCAGGCAACCACCACTTTCGCCCTGACCGACAGCAGCACCGCGCTGAGCAACAGCTTTGCGGCGGCGCCGACGGTCGTCGCCAGCTTCACCGGGGCCGATGGCGCCGCACCCTATGGCAGCCTGTTCAGCGATGCGGTGGGGAACCTGTTCGGCACGACGGCCAGCGGCGGGGCCAACAATGCCGGCACGGTGTTTGAACTCGCCTATAATGGCTCGGGCTATGCCGCGCCGATGACGCTCGCCAGCTTTGCCGGGGCGGATGGGTCCGGGCCGGCCGGCAGCCTGATTGCCGATGCCGCGGGGGATCTGTTCGGTACCACGGCGTCGGGCGGCGCCAAAGGCGATGGCACGGTGTTCGAGCTGGTGAACGGCGCCTCCGGCTATGGCGCGCCGGTGGTGCTGGCCAGCTTTACCGGGGCCAATGGCAGTGAGCCCGACGGCAGCCTGATCATGGACGCCTCGGGGAATCTGTTCGGCTCAACGAACGCCGGCGGCGCCAGCAATGACGGCACGGTGTTTGAGATGGTGAAGGGTGCCTCCGGCTATGGCGCGCCGGTGGTGCTGGCCAGCTTTACCGGGGCCAATGGCGCCAATCCCTCGGCCAGCCTGGTGGCGGACGCGGCGGGCGACCTGTTCGGCACCACCGAGGCCGGCGGCGCCAATGGCGATGGCACGGTGTTCGAACTGGTGAAGGGCGCATCGAGCTATGGCGCGCCGGTGGTGCTGGCGAATTTTGCCGGGGCCAATGGCGCCAACCCCTATGGCAGCCTGATCACCGACGTGCTGGGCAACCTGTATGGCACCACCAGCGCGGGTGGCGCCAATGGCGATGGCACGGTGTTCGAGCTGGTGAAGGACGGCTCGGGCTATGACGCGCCGGTGACGCTGGCCAGCTTCACCGCGACGAATGGCGCCTATCCCTATAACAGCCTGATCACCGACGCCTCGGGCAATCTGTTTGCCACCACGGTGCAGGGCGGCACGGCCAACGATGGCACGGTGTTTGAGCTGAGCCGGGCGCCAATCGCGGCGGTGACGGCGACGGCCTCCGTCGTCAATGCCGACCCGGGGCCACCGCAGGCCATTTCCGGCACGGTTTCCGGGCAGACGACGACCTTCGAGGCGGTGGTAGCCCTTTGCCACCACGGTGATCAGCGATACCGGCAGCGGTGCCACCGAGAAGCTGACCATCACCATGACCGGCGCCGGCGGCACGCTGAGCGATGGCGCGGGGTTTTCCGGTCTTCTGCGCAATGCCGACGGCAGCTATGTGCTGAGCGGCAGCGCGGCGGCGGTGACCAGCGAATTGCAGGCCCTGGCATTCAAGCCCACCGCCGGGGCGGCGGGGGCACAGCTGACGACGAATTTCACGCTGAGCGACAGCAGCACGCCGCAGGTGACGCCATACAACAATGCGCCGACGGTGCTGGGCAGCTTCAACGGAACGGATAGCGCCAGCCCCTATGGCAACCTGACCGCCGATGCGGCGGGCAATCTGTTTGGCATGACCAATGCGGGCGGCTCGGCCAGCTATGGCACGGTGTTCGAGATGGTGAAGGGCGCCTCTGGCTATGCCGCGCCGGTGACGCTGGCCAGCTTCACCGGGGACAATGGTGCCGACCCCTATGGCAGCCTGATCATGGATGCGGCGGGCGACCTGTTCGGCGCGACGAACACCGGTGGTGCCAACAGCTATGGCACGGTATTCGAGATGGTGAAGGGTGCCTCCGGCTATGCCGCGCCGGTGGTGCTGACCAGCTTTACCGGGACCAATGGCGCCAACCCCGATGGCAGCCTGATCATGGATGCGGCGGGCGACCTGTTCGGCACGACCAGCGCCGGTGGCAGCGGCAGCGATGGCACGGTGTTCGAGCTGGTGAAGGGCGCCTCCGGCTATGCCGCGCCGGTGACGCTGGGCAGCTTTACCGGGGCCAATGGGGTCAATCCCCTGGGCAGCCTGCTGGCGGATGCGGCCGGCAACCTGTTCGGCACGGCGGAGGCCGGCGGCACCAACGGCGATGGCACGGTGTTCGAGGTGGTGAAGACCGCCTCCGGCTATGATGCGCCGGTGACTATCGCCAGCTTTGACGGGACCGATGGCGCCAGTCTTTATGGCAGCCTGATCGCCGATGCCGCGGGCGACCTGTTCGGCACGACCGCCCAGGGCGGAGCCAACGGTTATGGCACGGTGTTCGAGCTGGTGAAGGGTGCCTCGGGCTTTGGTGCGCCGGTGACGCTGGCCAGCTTCACCGGGGACAATGGCGCCTATCCCTATGGCAGCCTGACAATCGATGCCGCCGGGGACCTGTTCGGCACGACCGGCACCGGCGGCGTGAGCGGCTATGGCACGGTGTTCGAACTGGTGAAGGGTGCCTCCGGCTATGGCGCGCCGGTGACGCTGACCACCTTTACCGGGGCCAATGGCGCCTATCCCTATAACAGCCTGATAACCGACGCGGCGGGCGATCTGTATGGCACCACGGTGGAAGGGGGCGCCAACGGCTATGGCGCGGTGTTCGAGCTGACGCGGGCGCAGATCGCGGCGGTGACGGCGAGCGCCTCTGTCATCAACTATGATTCCCGGCTCTTCCGCGGCGCGACCGGCGGCTTCGTCGCCAATTTCACGCCGGGAATCGTCAACACCGCCTATCTCTCCGGCACGGCGGGTAATTGGGATACGGTGAACGGGTCTGGGGGGGTGGTTTACCTGAACGGGGCGCAGGCGTCGGTCAGCGGGGGCAATGACACGATCAACGTCTCGGGCACGGGCGATCAGCTCAGCCTCTATGCCACCAACAACAATTGGGACACGGTGAACGGCAGCGGCGCCTCGGTGGTGTTCAATGGCGCGCAGGCCTCGGTGTTTGGCGGGGGCGACACGCTGTGGCTGAACGGCACCAGCAACGCGGTGAGCCTGTATAACACCGGCGGCAACTGGGACACGGTGAATGCGACCGGCGCCTCGGTGGTGTTCACCGGCGTGCAGGCCTCGGTGTTCGGCGGGGGCGACGTGCTGTGGTTCAACGGCACGAGCAACGCGGTCAGCCTCTATTCGACCGCCGGCAACTGGGACACGGTGAACGCGGCCAACACCTCGGTGGTGTTCAACGGGGTGCAGGCCTCGGTGTTTGGCGGGGGCGATGTGCTGTGGCTGAACGGCACGAGCAACAGCATCAGCCTGTACAACACCGGCGGCGCCTGGGACACGGTGAACGGATCGAACGCGACCGTGGTGCTCAATTCGGCGCAGGCCTCGGTCAATGGCGGCGGCGACACGCTGTGGCTCTATGGCTCGGGCGACCAGGTGAGCCTGTATGCCACCGGCGCCAATGCCGATACCGTCAACGGCGTGGGCGACGCGCTGACACTCAATGGCGTTGCCGCCTCGCTGGCGGGCGATGGCAACCAGCTATACCTCAACGGCACCAACACGCTGGCGCTGAGCGGCAACAGCGAGCAAATTTTCACCGCGAAGGCGCTGGGCAGCGACACGATCACCGGCTTCAATGCCACCGACCACATGCAGTTTGCCGCCAGCGCTTTCGCCGACTGGGCGCATCTGCTGGGGGCGACGAAGCAGCAGGGCAGCGATACGGTGATCACCCTGGATGCCGGGGACCAGATTACCCTGAAGGGCGTGCTGGCGGCGAGCCTGAGCAGCGGCCAGTTTGCGTTCAAGTGAGATGCGGTTGCCCCCGGGCGCGGGGGCGTGGTTGCGGCTATCCGGGCTTGTGATCGCTGCGGCCGAAGTCCGGCCGGGCATCGTCCTGCCCCTCGGCGATGATCGAGCGGCGCACGGCGCGGGTGCGGGTGAAGTGGTCGAACAGGGCATCGCCATCGCCGACGCGGATGGCGCGTTGCAGGCCGGTGAGATCTTCGGTGAAGCGTTGCAGCATCTCCAGCACCGCGTCCTTGTTGGCCAGGAACACGTCGCGCCACATGGTGGGGTCTGACGCGGCGATGCGGGTGAAATCGCGGAAGCCGCCGGCCGAGTATTTGATCACCTCGCTTTGCGTCACTTCCTCCAGATCGCTGGCGGTGCCGACGATGGTGTAGGCGATGAGGTGGGGCAAATGGCTGGTGACGGCCAGCACGAGGTCGTGGTGGGCGGGCTCCATCAGTTCGACATTGGCGCCAAGCTGCCGCCAGAAGGCGCTGAGGCGCTCGACGGGTTCGGGGTCGGCGCCTTCTGGCGGGGTGATGATGCACCAGCGTTTCTGGAACAGGCTGGCAAAGCCGGCGTCCGGCCCCGAGTTCTCGGTGCCGGCGACGGGATGGGCGGGGATGATGGTGTGGCCGGGTAGCGCTTCGCCCAGTGCCCTGGCCACCGAGACCTTGCAGGAGCCGACATCGCTGATGATGACGCCGGCCGGCAGGGCTGGGGCGAGATCGCGCGCGGCATCCGCCATGGCGCCGGGGGGGACGCAGAAGATCACCAGATCGGCATCGGCCACGGCCTCGGCGCCGGTGGCGCAAACGCTTGTGACAAGGCCCCGCTGCGCGGCGCGCTGGCGGGTGGCGGGGTCGAGATCGTAGCCGGTGGTGGTGGCGCCGGGCAGGTGCTCGGCGACGGCGAGGCCGATGGAGCCGCCGAGCAGGCCCAGGCCGATGATGGCGATGTGGCTGAAGGGGGGCGGATTGCTCACTTGGCAGCCCCTGCCATGTCGGCGGCCATTTCGGTAAGGGCGCGGGCGATGTCGGCCATCTGCTCGCCCGTGCCGATGGTGATGCGCAGGCACTGCGGCAGGCCCTGACCCGGCAGCCAGCGGGTGATGGTGCCGCGCTCCATCAGGCCATTGTAGGCGGCCTCGGCGGTGAGGTGGCCGGAAAATTCGATCAGCACGAAGTTGGCCTGGCTGGGCAGGGGGCGCAGGCCGTGGTTGCCGAGGGCTTCGAGCGCGGCGACGAAGCGGGCGCGTTCCGCCGCGTTGTGCAGGCGGGAGGCTTCGACGAAGGCCTGATCGTCCAGCGCGGCAAGGGCCATCGCCTGGCCGGTGTTCGAGATGTTGAAGGGGCCCCGGATGCGGTTCAGCGTATCCACCAGCGGGGCGGCGCCGGTGCCCCAGCCGATGCGCTCGCCGGCAAGGCCGTAGATCTTCGAGAAGGTGCGGGTGACCAGCACATTGTCGTGGGCCTCGGCAAGGGCGAGGGCGCCGTCGTCGTCCTGCGGCGCGACATATTCGCCATAGGCCTGATCGAGCACCAGCAGCACATCGGCGGGCAGGGCGGCATGCAGGCGGGCGACATCGCCCCGTGGCAGGAAGCTGCCGGTGGGGTTGTTCGGGTTGGCGATGAACACCACGCGGGTGCGCGGGGTGACGAGGGCGAGCAGGGCATCGACATCGGTGCCGTAATCGGCATCGGGCGCGACGATGGGCGTGGCGCCGCAGCGACGGGCGGCGATGTCGTAGACCGAGAAGCCGTAGCGGACGTAGACGACTTCATCACCGACGCCGGCATAGGCTTGCGCCGCCAGATTCAGCAACTCGTCCGAGCCGGTGCCCATGACGATGCGGGCGGGGTCTATGCCGTGAAGCTGGCCGAGCCTTGCGCGCAGGGCCTTGCTGTCGGGATCGGGATAGCGGGCGGGGTCAGCGGTGTGCTGGCGGGCGGCCAGCGCCTGCGGGCTGGTGCCCAGCGGGTTCTCGTTGGCCGAGAGCTTGATCAGCGGGCGGCCGTCCGCGCCGGCGCTCTTGCCGGGGACATAGGCGTGGATCGCGCTGATCCAGGGCTTGGGAGTGGGTGCGTTTGCCATAGGTCACGCGCCTTAAGCCTGACGCGGGCGAATCGCAAATGGCGGGGGTGGTGGGGGAAGGGGGAGGGGAAGGGGAAGGGGAAGGGGGAGGGGAAGGGTGAAGTCTTGGGGGTGTTACACCCCCAAACCCCCAATACTGTCGGCGGGGCGGTTGTTCTGCGGAGTGGCGTCTGGCTGCGCAGCGGTTTTAAGGCCTGCGGCGCGGTGGGGTGGGGCGTGGGGGTGAGGTTGGCGCGGCCTTTCGCCGGGAGACGTAATTGGGGTGCAGGGGGCCCCCCCCTGCGTCTGGCTCGTTATTCCGTCTTGCCGTTCCACTGGGGCTTTGCTGGGGTCTTGCGCTTGCCGCCCATTGACACTCCCGGCCAATCCTCCCAATTCGATGGCAAGATGCCGAGCGATACCGCCATTCCTGCCAGCCGAGCTTTCGCGGGGCCCATCGTCAGCGATGTGCTGGAGCTGGCGGCGCCGTTGCCGCTGGATGGCGGGCAGAGTCTGGAGGCGGCGCGGATCGCTTACGAGACCTATGGCACGCTGGATGCGGACCGGGGCAATGCCATCCTGATCTGCCATGCGACGACCGGCGACCAGCATGTCGCCAGCCCGCACCCCAAGACCGGCAAGCCCGGCTGGTGGGACAGGACGGTGGGGCCGGGCAAGCCGATCGATACCGACCGGTTTTACGTGATCTGCGCCAATGTGCTGGGGTCTTGCATGGGATCGACCGGGCCGGCCAGCCTGGCGCCGGATGGCCAGCCGTGGGGCATGCGTTTTCCGGTGATCACCATTCGCGACATGGTGCGGGCGCATGTGGCGCTGCTGGAGGCGCTGGGGGTGAGCCGGCTCTATGCCGTGGTGGGCGGCAGCATGGGGGGGATGCAGGCGCTGAGCCTTGCGGTGAACTGGCCCGACATGGTGGACCGGGTGCTGGTGATTGCCGCCACCGCCGCCATGCCCGCGCAGAACATCGCCTTTCAGGAGGTGGGGCGGCAGGCGATCATGGCCGACCCGAACTGGCAGGGCGGCTCCTATTATGGCACCGGGCACGCGCCCGATGCGGGCCTCGCCGTGGCGCGGATGACGGCGCATGTGACCTATCTTTCCGAGGCGACGCTGAGCGAGAAGTTCGGGCGGCGGTTGCAGGACCGCGCCACCAAGAGCTTTGGCTTTGACGCCGATTTTCAGGTGGAGAGCTATCTGCGCTATCAGGGCACCACCTTCACCGAGCGGTTTGACGCCAATAGCTACCTCTATATCACCCGGGCGATGAGCTATTTCGATCTGGCCGAGGATTTTCCCGGGCAGGGGCCGCATGGCAGCCGGCTGGTGCAGGCCTTTGCCCGGTCGAAGGCGCGGTTTTGCCTGGTCTCGTTCGATACCGACTGGCTCTATCCCACGGCGGAATCCAAGAAGATCGTCCATGCGCTGAGCGCGGCGGGGGCGGCGGTGAGCTTTGTCGAGCTGTCGGCGCCGTTTGGCCATGACAGCTTCCTGCTGGATGTGCCGGCGCAGGACCGGGTGATTGCCGGGTTCTTGTCGCCCCGGTTTCTGTCGCCCCGGTTTCTGTCGCAATGAGGGCGCCCCAATGACCATCTTGCGGACCGATCTGGCGATGATTGCCGCGCATGTGGCGCGCGGGTCGCGGGTGCTGGATGTCGGCTGCGGCGATGGCACGCTGATGGCCGCATTGCA
Source organism: uncultured Sphingomonadales bacterium (assembly GCA_903923465.1). Taxonomy (GTDB): domain Bacteria; phylum Pseudomonadota; class Alphaproteobacteria; order Sphingomonadales; family Sphingomonadaceae; genus Novosphingobium. The sequence goes on from CAIXXP010000218.1 coordinate 16,131, forward strand.
GCAGAAACAGGATTGCGACGCGCGGGGCATGGAGCTGGATCCGGGCAATGTCGCCGCCTGCGTGGGGCGGGGGCTGTCGGTGATTCAGGGGGATGCCGATACCGATCTCGCCTTTTACCCCGATGCCAGCTTTGACTACGCGATTCTCTCCGAGACGCTGCAGACCACCAAGCGGCCCGATCTGGTGCTGGAATCGCTGTTGCGGATTGGCCGACGGGCCTTCGTCAGCTTTCCCAATTTCGCCCATTGGCGGGTGCGGCTGGCGCTGTTGCTGGGCGGGCGGATGCCGGTGACGCGGCTGTTGCCGGTGAGCTGGTATGAGACGCCGAATATCCACCACCTGACCATCGCCGATTTTCGCGATCTGGCCGCCAGCCGGGGCGTGGTGGTGGAGGGGGCGTGGTTCCTCTCGCGAGAGCGCGAGATCAGCGCCGGCATGGCCAATCTGCGGGCCGAGCATGCGGTGTTTCTGCTCTCGCGGCCGGGCGCATAGGGGCAGGCGCCCCGCCGGGAGACGCTGATCGGCGTTTTTCCAGGCTTTTGGTGGCACGGGGGTGGGCGCTAACTTGTCTTTCAGCCCTGCGCGCCTACATTGGCGGTTCTGAAAGGATCCACGCGCGATGCAAGACGATCAGCCGAACGGCAACCCCTGGCTCAAGAGCCTCCTCGTGTGGGGCGGGGTGTTCCTCGCGCTGTTCCTGGCGGTCTCGATGTTTGGCGGGCGCGGCGATGGCGGGGCCACCCAGATGGCCTACTCCGATTTCCGCGGGCATGTGGCGCAGGGCGAGGTGGCCGATGCCGCCGTGGGCGATACCCGCATCACCGGACATCTGAAGACCGGCGAGACCTATACCACCGTGCCGATTCCGGGTGACACCAGCCTGACGCCGCTGCTGATGGCCAATGGCGTGAAGGCCAGCGGCAAGGCGGCGGAAGAGCCGAATATGCTGATGTATATTCTGGTGCAGGCGCTGCCTTTCGTGCTGATCCTCGGCGTGGCCTTCTTCGCGCTGAAGCAGGTGCAGAAGGGTGGCGGCGGCGGCGCCATGGGCTTTGGCAAATCGAAGGCCAAGCTGCTGACCGAAAAGCAGGGGCGGGTGACTTTCGCTGACGTGGCCGGCATTGACGAGGCGCGCGACGAGCTGGAGGAGATCGTCGATTTCCTGCGCGAGCCGGCGCGCTTTGCCAAGCTGGGCGGGCAGATTCCCAAGGGCGCGCTGCTGGTGGGCAGCCCCGGCACCGGCAAGACGCTGCTCGCCCGCGCGATTGCCGGCGAGGCGGGGGTGCCGTTTTTCACCATCTCGGGTTCGGATTTCGTCGAGATGTTCGTGGGCGTGGGCGCCAGCCGCGTGCGCGACATGTTCGAGCAGGCCAAGAAAAATGCGCCCTGCATCGTGTTCATCGACGAAATCGACGCCGTCGGGCGCAGCCGTGGGCATGGGCTGGGCAATTCCAACGACGAGCGCGAGCAGACGCTGAACCAGCTTCTTGTCGAGATGGATGGCTTCGAGGCGAATGAGGGCATCATCATCATTGCCGCCACCAACCGGCCCGATGTGCTGGACCCTGCTTTGCTAAGGCCTGGCCGCTTTGACCGGCAGGTGGTGGTGAACATTCCCGATATTGACGGGCGCGAGCAGATCCTCGCCGTGCACATGAAGAAGGTGCCGCTGGCGCCGGACGTGGTGGCCCGCACCATCGCGCGCGGCACGCCGGGGTTTTCCGGCGCTGATCTGGCCAATCTGGTCAATGAGGCGGCGCTGCTGGCCGCGCGGCGCAACAAGCGGTTGGTCGCCATGCAGGAGTTCGAGGACGCCAAGGACAAGGTGATGATGGGCGCCGAGCGCCGCAGCATGGTGATGACCGAGGAAGAGAAGAAGATGACCGCCTATCACGAGGCCGGGCATGCGCTCGTCTCGATGCATGAGGCGGCATCCGACCCGATCCACAAGGCGACGATCATCCCCCGTGGCCGGGCGCTGGGCATGGTGATGCGGCTGCCCGAGCGGGATTCCTATTCCTATCATCGCGACAAGATGCTGGCGAACCTGTCCGTTTCCATGGGCGGGCGTGTGGCCGAGGAGCTGGTGTTCGGCTATGACAAGGTCTCGTCCGGGGCCTCTGGCGACATCCAGTATGCGACCTCGCTGGCGCGCAACATGGTGACCAAATGGGGCATGAGCGACAGACTGGGGCCGCTGCAGTATGAGGACCAGCAGGAGGGCTATCTCGGCATGGGCGGCAGCCAGCGGCTGATGATGAGCGACGAGACCAACAAGCTGATCGACAGCGAAATTCGCACGCTGGTCGATACCGCCCATACCCGCGCCACCGAAGTTCTCGGCCGCGAGGTGGACAAGCTGCACCTGCTGGCCGGCGCCCTGCTGGAATATGAAACGCTGACCGGCGAGGATATCCGCGAGCTGCTGGATACCGGCAAGCTGGACCGGCCCGACGCGCCGACCGGGCCGCTGCGCCCGGCGGCGATCGGCGGATCGACCGTGCCGCGGGCGGGCAAGCGGTTCGCCGCTAGTGTGGCGGCGCCGAGTGCGTTGGGCGTTTGAAGGTGGATTGCTTTAAGGCGAGTGGAATTTAAGGGGTAGGTGCGAGGGACTCGTCCCTCGCGCTCCCTTTCCCTTTTTGGTGGCGCTTCCCATCGGACGTGGCGCCTTGCCGCGAAGCGGCATTGCGGCGCGGCAATCTGGTGCTGGGCCGAACCTTTAGCGCCACGCGGACAAGTAAAGGGAGCGCGAGGGGCCAACCGATTTGCATTGGCAAATCGGTACATTAAGCGTCCCTCGCGCCTTAATTCTTATCCCTTAAATCCCCAAATCAACCGTCGTAATCGCCGCCAAGCGAGGTGTTGCGCACGGGGGCGGCGGCGGTGATGCGCAGGGCTTCGGCCGACTGGCTGAGCGAGCCGATTTCATCGACCTCGTCATCGTCGTCGGGCAGCACGCGCTGCAGCGAGGTGATGACCGATTCCTTGAGGATCTTGGGGATCACGGTTTCCTCGGCGATTTCGCGCAGGGCGACGACCGGGTTCTTGTCGCGGTCGCGATCGACGGTGAGGCTGGCGCCCCCGGAAATCTCGCGGGCGCGCTGGGCGGCCAGCAGGACGAGGTCAAAACGGTTGGGAACCTTGTCGACGCAATCTTCGACGGTGACGCGCGCCATAGGGGCACTCCGATACTTGGGAGGAAATAGGGGAAGAGCGGGCAGCTAGGGCAGGGGGAGGGAAAAGTCAAGGTTTGGGGGGTGGTGCCGCCTCGGGCGATATGCGGATACCGTTGCCGGCGCGCATTTCCGTCTCGGTGGGGGACTCCCACAGGGTTTCGACGAAATCGAACATGTTGCGGGTGACGTCGAAGGTGAGTTGGCGGGTCTTGGCTTTGTCGGTGTCGCGGGCCTGCACCCGGCGCCAGCGCTCGTCTGCCGGAACGTCGACGAAATGGAGTTGCACGGGGAGCCCGGCATCCTGCGCGGCACGGGTGAAGCGCTGGCGACTGGCGGCGGTGGTGAGGCCGACATCGAGAATGCAGGGCAGGTTTTGCGCCGCTGTGGCCCGCGCCACCGACCAGATCTGGTTCAGGCAGCGCTCGACCCGTTCCATCGACCAGGCCGGGTCGAGCGGCTGGGGGCTATCCATCCAGAACAGCGTGCTCATCCACTCGTCGATGGAAAACCGGACCCCGCCGAGGCGTTCGGCGAGGGCGAGGGCATAGGTGGTCTTTCCGGCGCCGGTGGATCCGGTGATCAGGTGGATGAGGGGGGCGTCAGTCATACCGGTCGCCGGCGCGGTCATCCTCCGCCAGATCGCTGAATTTGGTGATTTTGGCTTCGAATTTGAGGCGGACGGTGCCGGTGGAGCCGTGGCGTTGCTTGGCGATGATCAGTTCGGCCAGGCCAAAGACGCGCTCCATCTCTTCCTGCCATTTGGCGTGGGCGTCGATGACGCTCTGGTTGGCGGTGGCGTTGGGCTGGTCGGGCTCGCGCACGTAATATTCCGGGCGGTAGACGAACCAGACCATGTCGGCGTCCTGCTCGATACTGCCCGATTCGCGCAGGTCTGACAGGAGCGGGCGCTTGTCCTCGCGCTGCTCGACGGCGCGGGAGAGCTGGGACAGGGCGATGACGGGGATGGACAGTTCCTTGGCCAGCGCCTTCAACCCGCGGGAGATTTCGCTGATCTCGTTGACGCGGTTGGCCTCGCCGGCGCGGCCGGTGCCTTGCAGCAGCTGGAGGTAATCGACGACGACGAGGCCGATGTCGTGGCGGCGCTTTAGCCGGCGGGCGCGGGCGCGAAGAGCCGCGATGGTGAGGGCCGGGGTGTCGTCGATGAACAGCGGCAGTTGCGACAGGCGCTGGCTGGCGAAGGATAGTTTCTGGAAGTCCTCGCGGCTGATGTGGCCCATGCGCAGGGCCTCGCTGCTGATGCCGGATTGTTCGGCGAGGATGCGGGTGGCGAGCTGGTCCGCGCTCATTTCGAGGGAGAAGAAGGCGACGGGCGAGCCGACGGATTGCTCGGGCGGGATGCCGTGTTCGGTGGTGTCTGTGAGGAACCGGTCGGCGGTGTTGAAGGCGATGTTGGTGACCAGCGAGGTTTTACCCATGCCGGGGCGACCGGCGAGGATGATGAGGTCGCTGTCGTGCAGGCCGCCGATCTTGGCATTGAGGCTGGTGAGGCCGGTGGTTTTGCCGGAGATGTGGCCGCCGGAATTGAACGCCTTCTCGATATGCTGGATGGCGGTGCGGGTGGCGGTGCCGAAGCTTTGCGCCTCGCTGCCGGTGGAGGCACCCTCGGCGACATTATACAGCGCGGCCTCGGCGGCCTCGATCTGCTGGAGCGGTTCGACCGATTCGCTGGTGTCCATAGCGGCGGAGACGAGGTTGCGGCCGACGCTGACCAATTCGCGCAAGAGGGCGAGGTCGTAGATCTGCTCGGCCAGCACGCGGGGGGCCAGCAGGCCTTGGCCATCGGCGGTGAGGCGGGCGAGATAGGCGGTGCCGCCCAGCTCGCGCAGGGCCTCGTCCGCCTCGAAATAGGGGCGCAGCGTGACCGGGGTGACCACCGCCTTGCGATCGAGCAATTGCAGCACCCGCTCGAAAATGCGGGCATGCACCGGCTCGAAGAAATGGCTGGGCGCCAGCGGCGTGTTCATCTCCTCCATCACCCGGTTGTCGATAAGCACGGCGCCGAGAAACGCCGCCTCCGCCGCGATGTTGGCGGGCAGGGACTGGGCCACGTCCAAGGTGGGGGCGGCATCGCCATGGGGGCGGGGGAAGGGGGTGGGTTCGGCCATAAGCGGCCACACATGCGCTGGCGGCGGGGCGCTGGCAATGAGTCGGGCGCAGTGATGGCGGGATGGGGGCTGTGGATATCGGGGATGGATTTTGGAGGGAGGGGGGAAGGGAAGGGGTGCAGGGAAGGTGCGAGGGACTCGTCCCTCGCGCTCCCTTTGCCTGTCGGCGTGGCGCCACGGGTTCGGCGCGGCGCCTTGCCGCGAAGCGCCTTTTAACGCCTGCGGCGCGGCA
>CAIXXP010000219.1 GCA_903923465.1 uncultured Sphingomonadales bacterium
CACCATAGGGGCGCGGGTCCACCACTTCGTCGGGCGTGGCGCCGGCGAACTGGTCGGACGTGGTGTTGCGGATGCAGTTGCCGCTGGTCTGGATGGCGTGCATCTCCACCGTGGCGAGGTCGGCCAGAATGTCGGGCGCGTCCTCCAGCTTGATCCAGTTGTACTGGATGTTCTGGCGGGTGGTGAAATGGCCATAGCCGCGGTCATACTTGTCGGCGATGTCGCCCAGCATGCGCATTTGCGCGGAAGACAGCGTGCCATAAGGCACCGCCACGCGCAGCATATAGGCGTGCAGCTGGAGATAGAGCCCGTTCTGCAGGCGCAGGGGCCGGAACTTCTCCTCGCTCAGCGTGCCATCGAGGCGGCGGCGGGTCTGGTCGCGGAATTCGGCGACGCGGGTGTCGACCATCTGCTGGTCGTATTGGTCATAGACGTACATCAGATCACCCAGTTTCCGGCCGCCGGATCAGCGGGCTTCAGGGACAAGTCGAGGCGGACAGTGGGGCCAAGCGCGCGCACACGTTCCTTGATGTGGCCGGGGCGAATGCCGTCGGGCGTGGTCTCGGCCTCGATGACATAGGCGCCGTTGACCCGGCGCGCGGCCTGCTCGGTGGCGATGATGGTATCGGCATCGGCGCCCACGGCCGCGGCATCGTTGACATGCAGCGACCAGCCAGAGCCGTCCCACCAGATGACCGCGCCGGTCTTGAGATCATTTCCAGTCAGGATATTCACGAGTGTGCCTCCAGCGCGAGCGTGCGCAATTCAGTATCCGCCAGTTCAGGATCGGAGCGGGCCGCTACCGCGCCGATGATGATGATCGCCGGGGCGCGCACATGGGCAACCGAAACGAGATTGGCAAGCCCCGCCAGCGGCCCGCGCAGCACGCGCATATCGGTGCGGGTGGCGTTTTCCACCACCGCAACCGGGGTTTCCGGGGCGAGCCCGTCGGCGATGAGCTTTTCGCTGATGGCTGGCGCATTGGCCACGCCCATATAAATGACCAGCGTGCGGCCGACGCCCGCCAGCCCCGCCCAGTTCTGCTCGCTGAGGCCCTTGCACTGCCCCGCTACGAAGCTGACGATGCTGGAGGCCTCGCGGTGGGTGAGCGGCAGCAGCGCGGCGGCGGCGGCACCCAGCGCGGCGCTGATGCCCGGCACCGCCTCCACGGCCAGCCCGGCGGCCTGGCAGGCTTCCGCCTCTTCACCGCCCCGGCCGAAAATGAAGGGGTCGCCGCCTTTCAGCCGCACCACATCGTGCCCGGCCAGCGCCTCAGCCACCAGCAGCGCGTTGATCTCGCTTTGCGGCATGGTGTGGCGTGCGCGGCGCTTGGCCACGGAAATCAGCCGTGCGGTGGGCTGTGCCAACGCCATGATCCGTCCGTCCACCAGCCCGTCATGCACGATCACCGTGGCCCCTGCGATCAGCCGCGCGGCGCGCAGCGTGAGCAGATCGGGGTCCCCCGGGCCGGCGCCGACCAGCCACACCTTGCCCGGCTCAACCGGGCCTGGCGCGGCGGCAGTGGAATCGGAAAAGGGGGGAGGGACCGTCATCGTGCCGCTTTGGCGCGGTTTGGCGCGAATGGCCAGCCACAATGGCTTTAGCTGAGGCAAGTTCAGCTTTTGCGAGGCGGTTTCAGAGAGGTTTCTTGGGGCCTTAGGCCCCTAACCCCATTCCTGCCTTTATTGCGTCCCGTTCTCCGCTTTGCGTTCTGCGTGAAGCGGCTTCGGATAGCCTGCGGCGCGGCGAGGTTGTACGTGACGGCGCCATTAAGCTACCCCTCGCCGGAAGACGTAATGGGGTGCAGGGGCTAGCCCCTGCTTCTAGACCTTATTCCAGGCCCTGAATCCATTTTCCAGATCAACAATCAGATCCCCCACATCCTCCAGCCCGATGGCAAGGCGGATGCCGAAGCGGTCGGCCTCGTCCATGCCAGGCAGGGGCCAGGGCGAGGCGGTGCGCATGGCGGTGGGGTCCACCGGCGTGGCGAGGCTTTCGAACCCGCCCCAGCTATAGCCGATGCCGAACAGCGACAGTGCATCGATGAAGGCATCACGCGCGGCGCTGGTGCCGCCCTTCAGCACGAAGGAAAACAACCCGCAGCCGCCGGTAAAGTCGCGCTGCCACAGCGCGTGGCCGGGCGATCCCGCTAGCATCGGGCATAGCACGCGGGCCACCTCCGGCCGGCCTTCCAGCCAGCGGGCGATGGCGACGGCGCTGGCGGTCTCGCGCTCCAGCCGGATGCCCATGGTGCGCAGGCCGCGCAGCACCAGCGCGGCATCGTCGGGGCTGACCACTTGCCCCAGCATCTGCGCGCGGCGGCGCAGTTTTTGGTAGAGCGCCTCGCCAGCACTGGCGCTGCCCATCATCACATCGGAATGGCCGCCGACGTGTTTGGTCAGGCTCATCACGCTGATGTCCACGCCATGCGCCAGTGCGGCAAAGCCCAGCGGGCTGGCCCAGGTGTTGTCGAGGATGGTGGTAATGCCGCGTGCCCGCGCCAAGGCGCAGATGGCGGACACATCCTGCACCTCCATCGTCAGGCTGCCGGGCGATTCGAGCAGCACCGCTGTGGTGCGCTCGCACAGGGCCGCCTCGAAGGCGGCGACGTCCGTGGGGTCGAACCAGCGGGTTTCCACGCCATAGTCTTTCAGAATGCCGCGCGCCATCACCCGGCTGGGATCATAGGCATTGTCGGTCATCAGCAACACATCACCGGGCTTCAGCACGCTGAGCAGCACGGCGGCAATCGCGGCCACGCCCGAGGGGTAGAGCACGGTGCCGGCCGCGCCCGGCTCAATTTGCGTCAATGCCTCGGCGAGAGCCCATTGGGTGGGGGCGCCCCGGCGGCCATAGTAGAACCGGCCATCCGCGTTGGCGGAGGTGCCGGCGCGCAGGGCGGTCATGTCGGGGTAGAGGTGGGTGGAGGCGCGCCACACGGGTGGGCTGACCACGGCGGCGGGCTGGTCGCCGGTGCCGGTCCATTCCGGGCGGCGGCCCGCGCCGACGAGGCGGGTGCCGGGGCCCTTGCCGGCCAGATTCTCCGGGTCGCTCATTGCAGGCGGGGCGTCAGCGGCTTCACGCCGGCACCGAGCTGGCCTTGGGCGTGGCCGGGTCGGCGCCCCATTCGGCCCAGCTGCCATCATAGAGCGACACGTCCTCCTTGCCGATCAGATGCAGGGCGAAGGCCAGCACGCAGGCGGTCATGCCACTGCCACAGGTGGCGATGATCGGGCGGGAGAGATCGACGCCGACACCTTCGAAAGCGGCGCGGATGGCGGGCTTGGGCAGATAGCGGCCCTCCGCGTCGAACAGCGCCGAGTACGACAGGTTCAGCGCGCCGGGAATGTGGCCGGCGGCAAGGCCGGGCCGTGGTTCTGGCGTGACGCCGGAAAAGCGGGCGGCAGAGCGGGCATCCACTACCTGCTCGGCGCGGCTGGCCAGGTTAGCCAGCATCGCCTGCTTGTCGCGCAGGCGGCGGTCATTTTGCCAGGGCGTGAAATGGCGGTGGCGCTGCACTTGCGGGCCACTGACCAGCGGGCGACCCTCGGCCTTCCATCGCGCGAGGCCACCATCCAGCACAGACACGTAATTCGCGCCGAACATGCGCAGCATGAACCACGCCCGGGCGGAGGTTTTTATCGCGCTATCGTCGTAAAGCACGATGCGGCTGCCGTCGCCCAGGCCCAGTTCCCGCATACGGGCGGCGAATTTTTCCGCCGAGGGCAGGGTGTTGTCGCAGGCGGCGGTGGGGTCCACCAGATCCGCCAGATCCATGAAGGCCGCGCCGGGGATATGGCCGGCGGCATATTCGGCGCGCGCATCGCGCCCCGCATCCGGCAGGTGATAGCTGGCATCGACAATTCTCAGGTCGCAGGCCGCCATTTCGTTGGCGAGCCACTCCCCGGTGACCAGACTGTCCATCCTCGCGTGCCCTCCTCGACGCTGCGATGCAGCGGGATTAGGCCGCAATGGCGGGCGCTGCAATGGGCAGATGCGTTCGCCACCATCGTGTTAAATGTCCCACGCCCGGAATTTGGCCGGGGGTGTGCCGTAATTGGCGCAGTCCACGCTCACGCCACCAGCTCCAGCCCTCCCAGCGCGGCCACGGTCCAGCTGCGTGGCCCCAGATCGAGGCGGAAGGGGTGCAGCCTGTCGGCCTCGCCGTCGTCGGGTTCGCCAAGAATGAATTGGGCGTGCCGGCACAGCGGCTCTGCGGATGGGGCGGGGGCCCGTTTGCGTCGGCCGGAAGCCTTGCCCGGCGGGGTGCGTTCGGCCACCACCTTCAGCCGCACCAGCGGCACCAGCAGGGCGGCGGCGCCCACCCGCAGCGGCGTGATCGCCCCCAGTGGCAGCCGGAATTCTCCGCGCACATGGGCGGTCTCGCCCGGCGCGAGCAGGGGCATTTCGTGCAGCGTGGGGATGGGCGAGGCGTCTTCCGGTGCCAGCGGCGCGAGGGGGGCGGCCGCATCGGCGGCGATCATGTCTCCGGCAATGGTGATGGGGCCGAGCGGGGCCTCGGTGCGATTGGTCACGCTCAGCCGGTAGGGCAGGACGACATGGGCCAGCGTGGCGCTGAAGCGCAGCGGCTCGAAGGCCAGCGACAGCGCTTCATCGGCCGGCCCGGGGGCGTGGCTGCGGGCCCGCGTGGCGGTTGCACCCGCGTCTTGCCCGGCTTTTTCCGCTCTGCGCGCCGCCGCCCGGTTGCGCCCGCTGCCGCGCTGGCCGGCATCCGGGGGGACGTCAGGGGCTTGCGGCGCGGAATCGGCCGGCGCCGACAGGGCGGGGGCGTCCGTCCGCTGGTGCCTGCCCAGCCGTGGTTCGGACGGGGCTTCCGCGCCGGTGTCAAGGCAATCCACCCGGCGCGGCGGGCGCGGCTCGGCGGGCGGAACGCTGGCGGGGATTCGCGAAAGGGGCCGGGCCGGTGTCGCGGCGGCTGGCTTGCGCTCTTCTTGCGGCGGCGGGGGCTTCCGGGAACGGCGCCATGCCACGCTTGCCACCGCGAGCAGCAGACCCGCCGCCACGGCACCCTGCCAGCCCTTCAACGCGGCGATCAGCGCGAGATCTGGCGGGGCGATGGGGTGGGGGGCGATTCGGCGTTCCAGTGACGTGGCATAGGCGGCAGGCGGATAGCTCGTCGGTTTTGCCCAAGGCGCGGCAGGAGGCTTGCCGGGCAGTATGATGGTCCCGGCTGTCGCGGCGGCATTCGCTGGCGGCGCCCTGAAAGAGCGCGCCGCCGGGTGGGCGTGGCCGCCGGATCGCCGCGGCGCGGCAGGGCCGGTGTTTGGCCGGGCGGAGGGCTGAGTGGGGGGCTGCTCGTCGCCCGCGCCGAGGCCATCGAGCGGCAGCACGGTGATGTGGGGGGCGGGGGCGTTGGCCATGGCAGGAGTCTGTTGGGGGTGATTGTGCGGAGACCGGCTTGATGAGGCAGGCGTGCCCGGCGCCGATGCCGGGGCGGAACTGACCGACCCGGCGGGTTTGGGCGGTAAAGCCGGCGGAGCCGTTCCCGCCGACTCCGCCGCGCGCCATGCGGCCGAGAATCCCTCTTCCCCCGCGCCATGATCGTGGGGAAGGGGGGCGTGATTGGCCGATTCGGCCAAGGCCGCGTTGGTTCGGGCCAGCGCTGCCGGGGCCCACCCCGCCAGCGCGCAAATTGCCAACAGCAAGCCAGCCGCCAGCCACAGGGCCGGGGTGCCGATCCGCCTTGTCTGGGCAGCGGCGGGCGGGGTCGGCGAATCGGCGAGGTCTTTGGCCCGCTGGGCCCAGCGCGGCGGTGCGAGTCGCCGCCACACGGCCGACCACCACGCGCCGCGCGGCGGGGCCCCCGTGCGGTTGCCGGCGCGCCGCACAGCGATTCCGGCCCGGCAAGCGATACCGCTCCGGGAAAGATCGGGCACTGGGGCAGGGCTGGCCATGCCGGCTTGCGGCTCCTTGCGTGGGTGCGCGGCGCCATGGGGCGCGGCGCGGGGTCGATACTGTGAATAACCCTCAGGGATTTCCCGCAGAAGCGGCGACTGCACCGCTTCCGAATGCATTGTCCGGCTTGTGCCGACTCCGCGAAGGCGGCATGAGCAGGCGATGAGCGATGACGCCGCCCCCCAATTCGCCCCCCTCTCGCCATCCAGCCCACAGGGGCAGCCGGGTCTGCTGCACCTTGGCCAGAACAGCGCGCTGCCCGAAAGCCCCGAGCAGGCGGTGCTGGACTATGTGCCCAATCCAAGGCCGGAATTGCTGTATCTCGTACGGTTTGCCGCGCCCGAATTCACCTCGCTGTGCCCGGTGACTGGCCAGCCCGATTTTGCCCATCTGGTGATCGATTATGCCCCCGGCGCCACGATGGTTGAGTCGAAATCGCTGAAGCTGTTTCTCGGCTCGTTCCGTAATCATGCCGGGTTTCACGAGGCGGTGACGGTGGGAATCGGCGCGCGGCTGGTGGCCGAAATGTCTCCGAAATGGTTGCGTATCGGTGGGTACTGGTATCCGCGCGGGGGCATCCCGATCGATGTGTTCTGGCAGTCCGGGGCGGCCCCTGCCGGCTTGTGGGTGCCCGATCAGGGCGTGGCACCCTATCGCGGACGGGGCTAGGCGGGTGAGCGGGCCTGCGGCACCAGGGTGTTCAGGGAGCTGTTGCGCGCGCCAGCCGCGCTTTTGCCCCTCCGGCGGCGGGGGCCCGCGCACGCGTCATGGCAGTGTAACACTGAGGATTGAAGCGCTTGGCCCACGGGGCTGCCCCGCGGGAGGTATATCATGACCAGTCCAACGCAACACGCCGAACATCCCATTGCCCTGGCCGATCGCTATTTCAACCGCGAGCTGAGCTGGCTGGCCTTCAACCAGCGCGTTCTGGCCGAGGGACGCAACGCCGATTATCCTCTGCTGGAGCGGCTGCGCTTCCTGTCGATCTCGGGCAACAACCTCGACGAGTTCCTGATGGTGCGCGTGGCGGGCCTTGCCGGGCAGGTGCGCCGCCACATCGAGGAGATCTCGATCGATGGGCGCACCCCCGCGCAGCAGCTGGCCGCCGTGCACGAGGAGGTGCTGCGGCTGGAAGCGACCCAGCAGGACATCTGGAGCGAGCTGCGCTACGCGCTGGCCGCCGAGGGAGTGTTCGTTGCCGGCGATGGCTGTTCCGACCACGACGGCGATTATCGGCTGAACACCGCGCAGGAACGCTGGCTGCGCGACTATTTCCAGGAGCGCATCCTGCCGATCATCACCCCGCAGGCGATCGATCCGGCGCATCCCTTCCCCTTCATCACCAACGCCGGCATGGGCATCATGCTCTCGCTCACCCGCATCAGCGATGGCGCGCCGATGATGGAAATGGTGGTGATCCCGCCGGCCCTGCCGCGCTTCATCCGCGTCGGCGGCCTGGGGGCGGACGGCGAGGCGGTGTATATCAGCATAGAGGACGCCATCTGGCGCAATGCAGAGCTGATTTTCCCCGGCTTCATGGTCGAAGGGCACGGTGTGTTCCGCGTGCTGCGCGACAGCGACATCGAGATCGAGGAAGAGGCCGAGGATCTGGTGCTCTCGTTCCGCACCGCCATCCAGCAGCGCCGGCGTGGCATGGTCATCATGCTCCAACTGGCCGGCGATTTCGACCCCTCGGCCGAGCAGTTGCTGCGCGAGCACCTGCGGCTCGACCATGCCATCGTCATCAAGTCGACCGGGCTGATCGGCATGGCGGGGCTGTCGGGCATTGTCGATGAAAACCGGCCCGAGCTGAAGTTCGAGCCCTATCTCCCGCGTTATCCGGAGCGGGTGCGCGAGCATGACGGCGACATCTTCGCCGCCATCCGCGAGAAGGACATCGTCATCCACCACCCTTACGAAACCTTCGAGGTGGTGATCGACTTCCTGCGCCAGGCTGCCGCCGACCCGGATGTGGTGGCGATCAAGCAGACGCTGTATCGCGCCGGCAAGCAGAGCGCGGTTATCGCCGCCCTCATCGCCGCCGCGGAAAACGGCAAGTCGGTGACGGCGGTGGTGGAACTGAAGGCCCGCTTCGACGAGGAGCAGAACCTGCACTGGGCCAGCCAGCTGGAGCGTGCCGGCGTGCAGGTGATCTATGGCTTCCTCGATTGGAAGACCCATGCCAAGGTTTCCATGGTGGTGCGCCGCGAGGGTGACAGCTATCGCACCTATTGCCACTTCGGCACGGGCAATTATCACCCGATCACCGCCCGCATCTATACCGACCTGTCGTTCTTCACCGCCGAGCCCGCCATGGGCCGCGACGCGGGCAAGCTGTTCAACTTCATCACCGGCTATGTCGAGCCGCGCCGCACCGCGCTGCTGGCCATTGCCCCAATCTCGCTGCGCGCCCGGCTGTATGGTTGCATCGAGCGGGAAATTGCCAATGCCAAGGCCGGCAAGACCGCACAGATCTGGGGCAAGCTCAATTCGCTGACCGACCCCGATCTGATCGACCGGCTCTATGAGGCCAGCCAGGCCGGGGTGGAGGTGCGGCTGGTCATTCGCGGCATCTGTTGCCTGCGCCCCGGCGTTCCCGGCCTGTCGGACAATATCCGCGTCAAATCGATCATCGGCCGCTTTCTGGAGCACAGCCGCATCTGGGCCTTTGCCGCCGGTAATCCGCTGCCCAACGCGCGGGCGCGGGTGTTCACCTCCTCGGCCGACGGCATGACCCGCAACCTCGACCGCCGGGTGGAACTGCTGGTGCCGATCCGCAACCGCACCGTGCACGATCAGGTGCTCGATCAGGTGATGATGGCCAATTTCCTCGATACGGAGCAAAGCTGGTGGCTCAGCCCCGACGGCAGCTATGCCCGGGCCGAACCGGGGGAGCAGCCGTTCAACCTCCACCGCTATTTCATGACCAACCCCTCGCTTTCCGGGCGCGGGGCGTCGCTCACCTCTGGTCGCAAGGTGCCCAAGCTGGCGCTGCGCCGCCCCCGGCGCTGAGGCAGGGCAGGAGAAGCATGGCATTACGTCTGGGTCTTGGAAACGCGGTCGGCTCGGCCGAGCAGGCGATCATCGACATCGGCTCGAACACCGTGCGTCTGGTGATCTATGGCGAGCCCCCGCGTGCCCCGGCGGTGCTGTATAACGAGAAGGTGACGGCAAGGCTGGGCAAGGGGGTGGCCGAGGATGGCCGCCTTTCGGAAAAGTCGATGAACGCGGTGCTGGCCGCGCTCGGCCGGTTCGAGACGCTGCTGCGGCTGCGCGGGGTGAAGAAGGTGCAGACCGTGGCCACCGCCGCCGCGCGCGATGCCACCAATGGCCCGGCCTTTCTGCAAAGGGTGGCGGCGCTGGGTCTTTCCCCCCGCCTGCTGTCGGGCGAGGAGGAGGCGGTTACCAGCGCGCGCGGCGTGCTGGCGGCGTTTCCCGGCGCGGTGGGCGTGGTGGCGGATCTGGGCGGGGGCAGCCTGGAGCTGACCGACATCGATGGCGAGAATTGCACCCATGGCTCCAGCCTGCCGCTGGGCACCTTGCGCCTGCCGGCTTTGCGCGGGGCGGGGGCGGCCAAATTCGCCAGCCGGGTGAAGAAGATGCTGGGCGAGGCCGATTGGTCGACCGCGCATGGCCAGCCGCTGTATCTGGTGGGCGGTTCGCTGCGGGCGCTGGCCCGCTATGCGATGGTGCGGCTGGATTGGCCGGTCGACGATCCGCATGGCTTCGAGCTGGATCCGCAGGAGGCGCTGGCCATCGCGCGCAGCCTGGCCGCGGGCAAGCGCGCGTCCGACAAGGTTGCCGCCCAGAAGGTGTTTGATGCCAGGCTGGTCGGGCCAAGGCCGGCTGGCGCCAAGGCCACCCCGGCAAGGGCCACAGGGGCAAAGTGCGTCGGCGAAGTCAAAGGGCCAGAAAAGGGCCTTGGCGGAAAGCTGGTGCCCGCCGCCTCGGGAGGCCGCGCGCTGGCCGATCTTGACGGCATGCGCATCTCCGCCTCACGCTTGGCCAGCCTGCCCGACGCCGCGGCGCTGCTGGGGGTGCTGGTGCGCGAGCTGAAACCCTCGCGGCTGATCTTTTCCTCATGGGGCCTGCGCGAGGGGCTGCTGGCGGGCACTTTTACAACGGCGGTGCGCGGCGAGAACCCGATGGTGGCGGGCATCGCCAACTTCGTCGACACGCAAACTCCCGGCGTTGCCGCCAATGCCGAAATGGTCATGGCCTGGACCGCCAAGGCCCGCCTCGGCACGCTATCGCCCGCCGCGCCCGCCGATGAGACATTGCGCTATGCCGCCACCATGCTGGCGCTGGCCTCGGTGCGGGTGGAACCCAACCTGCGGGTGGAAACCGCCGCCAAATGGGCGCTGCGCAAGCGCTGGATCGGCATCAGCGCCGAGGCCCGCGCGATGGTCGCCATGGCGGTGCTGGCCAACAGCAGCCGCACCACGCCACCGGCCGAACTGCTGCGCCTCGCCTCGGCCGAGCGGTTGCGCGAGGCGGTGGCGTGGGGGCTGGCCACGCGGCTGTGCCGCCGCTTCACCGGCGCCGGCCCGCAGGCCATCGCCCATTCCTCGCTGACCGTGGAAACCCGGCCCGGCGGCGCGGCACGGCTGGTACTGGCGGTGCGCGCGAACATGGCGGCGCTGTTTAACGAGGTGGTGGAAAAGGACCTGAGGCTGCTGGCCGATTGCCTGGGCGTCGCCGGCGAGTTCCGCTCCGTGCCCGAGCACGCCCCGCTGCCCTGAAATTCGGGCGGCCTCGGCGCATCCAGCGATCAAACCTGCGGTATTGCCCACAGAGGCCGGGTTTTCCCCCGGTTTTCCGGAATTGTCACAAATCTGACGTAGCTTCGTCATGTCGTGGCAATGTGCCTGTGGCTAGGCTTTTCCGGAATAAAGCAGAGAGAAACCATGTTGCAGCAGCACGTGAACAAGCTGATGCCTTCCGAGGACCCCGACAGCAGGCTGGATTCGGGTGATCACGAGTGGCCCCGCGCGCAGGCCGGTGGCACCGGGAACTTGCCCAACTGGCTGTTCCAGCCAGACCCCAAGGGCTTTCGCCCCAAGCGGCGCTATCGTTCGGTGTGGATTTCGGACATCCACCTGGGCACGCGCGGCTGCAATGCGGAAATGCTCGTCAGCTTCCTGCGCTCCATCGAGACCGACACGCTCTACCTTGTCGGCGACATTATCGATGGCTGGCGGCTGAAGAAGGGCTGGTTCTGGCCCGACGCCCACAACGAGGTGCTGCGCCGTGTGCTGAAGAAGGCGCATCGCGGCACGCGGGTGGTGTTCATCTGCGGCAACCACGACGAAATGCTGCGCCCCTATGCCGGCCTCAGCTTCGGCGGGGTGGAACTGCTGCTGGAGACGATCCACACTACCGCCGATGGCCGCCGCCTGCTGGTTACCCACGGTGACAGCTTCGACGCGGTGGTGCTGTATCACCGCTGGCTGGCGGTGCTGGGCGACAAGGCCTATGATCTGATGATGCGGCTGAACGTCGCCTTTAACGTCCTCCGCCGCGCGCTGAAGCTGCCCTATTGGTCGCTGTCGGCCTATCTGAAAAAGCGCGTGAAAAACGCGGTGCAATACATCAGCCAGTACGAGGACGCCGTGGCCCACGAGGCGGCCGCGCGCGGGCTGGACGGCATCGTCTGTGGCCACATCCACAGCGCCGAAATCCGGCAATATGGCAACATCACTTATTACAACGATGGCGACTGGGTGGAGAGCTGCACCGCGCTGGTCGAGGATTTCAGCGGTGCGATGAGCATTGTCGATTGGCCCAGCGAAGTGCGCGCCGCCGCCCTGAGCGCCGCCGCCGCCGCCGCTGAAGTCGGCGCGGCTGACCGCAAGCTGGAGGTCGCACCATGAACGCGCCCGTGCAATTTCCGCTGGGCCCCCGTGGCGGGCGGCACGATGCGGCCTGCCCGCATGACGCCGCCGCCAAAGTCGCGCCGATGAAGATCGCGATCGCCACCGATGCCTGGTATCCGCAGGTGAACGGCGTGGTGCGCACCCTCTCGGCCACCATTGCCGAGCTGGACCGGCGCGGCATCGAGGTGGAACTGATCACGCCCGAGCGGTTCTTCACCCTGCCGATGCCCGGTTACAGCCAGATCCGGCTGGCGATGGCGCCCCGCTTCTCCACGCGCCGGATGCTCGACGCCTTTGCCCCCGACATCGTGCACATCGCCACCGAAGGCCCGATCGGCTGGAGCGCGCGGGGCTGGTGCCGGGCCCGCAGTGTGCCCTTCACCTCGGCATTTCACACGCGCTTTCCCGAATATGCCTCGGTGCGCACCGGCATCAAGCCGGAACGCTTCTGGCCGATCATGCGCGCCTTTCATGGCGCCAGCCGGGCGGTGATGGTGGCAACCCCGAGCCTGGCCACGGAGCTGGCCGGGCATGGCATTGCCCAAACCCATCGCTGGAGCCGGGGTATTGACCGCTGGCTGTTCAACCCCGCCGGCCCCACCCTGCCGGAAATCGACACCCTGCCGCGCCCGATCATGCTGAATGTCGGCCGGGTCGCGCCCGAGAAGAACATCGAGGCTTTTCTGGAAGCCGATGTGCCGGGCACCAAGGTGGTGGTGGGCGATGGCCCGGCGCTGGCCGAAATGAAGAAGCGCTATCCGGAGGTGCATTTCCTCGGCGCCATGTCGGGCGAGCAGCTGGCCTCGGCCTATCGTTCGGCCGATTGCTTCGTATTCCCCAGCCTGACGGACACCTTCGGGCTGGTGGTGATCGAGGCACTGGCCTGCGGCGTGCCGGTGGCGGCCTATCCGGTGGCCGGGCCAATCGACATTCTGGGCGCGGAAGGCCGCGGGCCGGACGGCGAATTTCCGGCAACAGTCGGCGCGGTGAACGAGGATCTGGCAATCGCCATCCAGCGTGCGCTGCGGGCAGACCGGCAGGCGGCGGCGGTGTTCGGCGCGCAATTCTCGTGGGAGCGGGCGACAGACCAGTTTCTGTCCGCCATTCTCACTGCGGTGGAAACGGCGCCCGCCGCATTGGAGCCGGCCTGACGTCGGGCGAAGTGCAGGGAAGGTTTTGCAGGGGCTAGCCCCTGCACCCCTTACCGTCTTCCGGCGACCGGTTGGATCTGGGCCTCACCATCGGCGCATCACCGCCCCGCAGGGGCATTAAAGCCTGCGCCGCCGAGATGACACGGAATGTTGCCCCTTGCACGACCTCTCCCGGAAGACGTTCCGGGGGTTGGGGTCATAACGCCCCCAGACTTCCCTTTTCCCAACCAGCTTCACCCCTCCGCCAGAAGGATCTGGTTCCGCCCCTCCTGCTTGGCGCGATAGAGCGCCTTGTCCGCCGCTTCCAGCGCGTCTCTGGGGCCGGGATAGGCGAAGACATCGGCGATGCCGCCGGAAAAGGTGATGGACCCGATGGGCTCATCGGTGTGCCGGTTGACGAAGCGACGCTCGGCCATTTGCTGGCGCACGGCATCGATCTTTTCCAGCGCCTCCTTGCGGGTGACGTTGCGGAACAGGATGACGAACTCCTCGCCGCCGTGGCGCGCCACATGGCAATTGGCGTTGGAAATGCGGGCCAGCGCCTGCCCCACGGCCTGGATCACGCGATCGCCGGTCTCGTGGCCATGGGTGTCGTTGACGCGCTTGAAGTGGTCGATATCGCAAAAGGCGATGGTCAGCGGTTCAATCGCCGCCTGAGCCTCGCGATAGTGCCGCGATAGCGTGCCCTCAAAGGCGCGGCGGTTGGGCAGGCCGGTCAGGTGGTCCACCTCGGCGTCGCGCTGGGCACGGGCCAGGCTCTTGCGCAGCGAGGAGGCCTCGCGTTCGGAGCGGCGCATCTCTTCTTCCACCTTGCGGGTGCGCTCCAGCATGGCCTTGGCCATGTCGGCGAGGCTGGAGAGCACCATCTCGGCACTCTCGGCGCGCTGGATCTCGTCGACCTGCCGGGTGAGGGCTTCCTGATACTCGCCCGTGGCGCTGGCGGCCTTGCGCGTGGTGGTGGAGAAGGATTCCACCCCGGACTGCAACTTGGCCATCAGCCGCTCTGTCTCGGCCTTGTCGTCGGTTGAATCGCTCGCGGTCACCTCATCCAGCCAGCTTTGGGTGACAGGCTGGCCATCGGCGCGCTTCAGGGCAATCTTGCGGGCAAGCCGGGGGTTGGCGCCGGAAAAGGCGGCGTGCGCGGCCAGCAGATTGGCCGGGCTGACTTGCAGCCGGTATTCCAGCAGGAACAGCGAGATCTGTTCGAGCAGTTCGCGCTGCGCCTCGTGCTGCAGCGACAGGCGCATGGCGCCGGAGGAGTCTGCGGCCGAACCGGTGCCGGTTTCGTCGCTCGCGTCGCCGGGTTGCCCCAGGCCAAGCCAGCGGCGCAGGGTGCTTTTGCTCTGCCCGGGGGGATTGATTTCAGCGGTCATGAGTTTGGTTCCAGGTCTCACAGGCGCGCCGGCACGCGCGCAGGGTGGGGCATGCGGCAATTTCGTGCACGCGACCGGTCATGGCCCGGATCGCCTTGCCTGAAGATCTGCCCACGAAAACGTCTCCACTTGGCCGGGCGGGTGGCGGCTGGATTGCCGCAATCTGCCGTGGCACCGGGGATAGCTGATGGGCCGAAACTTATGATTGAGCGCCGGGCCGGGGTTTTTCCCTAGGCAGGCGAAAATTTCGCCGGAGTGGTGGGGCTCCGCGAAGGTTGCCTGGCGCCGCAATCGCGTGGCTTCGACCGGAATCCATCGCTGCTGGCCCCGCCCGTTTTGGTGCGGGAAGGCGTGGGCTGGCGCTAGCCATGGGCGTGGCGGCCGGCGGTGGCGCCGTGTCCTGGGCGAATCGCGCCGCCCTTGCCACGGCGGCGGCAGCGTTGCATGGAGGCGCCTGTTGCTCAAAACGCCAAAAATGGGTGCCGATGTCTGTTTCCACCTTTGCCATCCGCGATGCGGCCCCGGCCGATGCGCCGGCGCTGGCCGCGCTGAAGCTGGCCACTTTTCGCGAGACGTTTCTCGAGGATTTCGGCGTTCCCTATCCGCCGCGTGATCTGGCGGTCTTCGAGGCGGAGACCTACAGCATCGCCAGGGTCGCGGCCGAGCTGGCGGACCCTTCCCACCGTAGCTGGGTGGCGGAGGTGGAGGATGCTGGGGGAGGCAGGCGGTTGGTCGCCTATGCCCATGTTGGCCCCTGCAAATTGCCGCACGCCGATGTGCGGCCGGGGGAGATGGAGCTCTATCAGATCTACCTGCGCCGCGATGCCCAGGGCGGCGGGCTGGGCAAGGCGCTGATGGGCAGGGTGATGGATTTTCTGGAAAATTCAGGCACGCCGGCAGGGCGTGCGCGCATCTGGCTGGGCGTGTGGAGCGGCAATCTGAAGGCGCAGGCCTTCTATCGCCGGCTGGGCTTTGCGCAGGTTGGCGAATACCAGTTTCCGGTGGGCGCGTGGCGCGATGATGAGCTGATCCTGCGCCGCGACCCGGCCTGATCCCCGACGCTAGCCTGCCCGGCCCGGCTCAGAACCCCCTTGCCAGCCCCTCACGGCGGGGGTCCGCGCCACCCTCGTAGCCGCCGTGACGGCCGGGCCTTGCCGCCACCACCTGCAGGCCGGATGCCTCGCCCCGGCTGGTCTCCAGCACCACGCCACGCGCGGCAAGCGCGGCGGTGAGTGCGGGCGGGAACGGGTCGGCGGAGTAGGCATTGCCGCGCCCCACCAGATTGGGCATGCCGGTGACCACCTGCGGCGGCAGATGCCACGCCAGCAGCCCGACCAACCCCTTGAGATTATAGGCGAGAATCGCGCTGCCCCCGGGCGAGCCCAACGCGGCGACAAAACGCCCATCCGGCGCCAGCACGATCACCGGCGCCATGCTGGAGCGCGGCCGTTTGCCGGGTGCCAGCGCGTTGGCGGCGGGGCTGGCATCGCTCTGCACCGGCGAGAAGGAGAAATCGGTGAGCTGGTTGTTGAGGAAAAAGCCGCCCACCATCCGCCCAGAGCCAAAGATGCTCTCCACCGTGGTGGTCATGGAAACGACATTGCCGTGGGTGTCGATGATGACGATGTGGCTGGTGCCGCCCGGCTCGGGGGTGGCATCGGGCGCGGGGCAGGGGGCCGTGCTGGCGATGCAGGGCGCGCCGGCTGGCATGCCATAGCTCACCGGCGCGGCGACATCGCCGATCAGCCTTGCCCGGGCGGTGAGGTAGTCCGGTGCCAGCAGGCCGGCAGTGGGCACCTGCACGAAGGCGGGATCGCCCACGTATCGGTCGCGATCGGCATAGGCGAGGCGGCTGGCCTGGGCCATCTCGTACCAGCCCGTGGCATCATGGGGGCCATGCGCGGCGATGTCGGTGCGGGCCAGAACGCCCAGCGCTTCCTGCAAGGCAACGCCGCCCGATGGGGCCTGCGGCGTGCAGACAACATAGGGCGGCAGCCCGGCCGGCTGCCACGGGCGGCACAGCGCCTCGCTGGTGTGGGGGCGATAGGCGGACAGATCGGCCAGGGTCATCGACGAGGGACGCGGGCCTTGCGCCACGCGCGCGACAATGGCCTCGCCCACGGGCCCGGCCAGCAGCCCCGCGGCGCCATGGGCGGCGATGCGGTCCAGCGTGTCGGCGTAGGCCCGGTTGCGCAGGCGGTCTCCCGCTTGCATCAGTTGCCCGTCCGGTCTGGTGAAATAGGCGCGCGCATCGGGAGCGGCCGCTTCAGGGGAAGCGCCGGCGATCATTCCCGCCAGCCGGGGCGAGACGATGAAGCCGTCGCTGGCCAGCCGGTGGGCGGCCGCAAACAGCCGCTTCCACGCGCGGTGCCCATGTTGGCGCTGGGCCATCTCCAGCATGGCGATGGCGCCGGGCACACCGGTGGCGCTGCCGCCGAGCACCGCTTCGGCAAAGGGCACCGGCTTGCCGTCTGCCCCGAGAAACTGATTGGGGCTGGCGCCGGCCGGGGCGGTCTCGCGGCCATCATAGGCGGTGACGCGGCGGGTTCTGGCATCGTAATAGAGCAGGAAGGCGCCGCCGCCGAGCCCCGAGCTTTGCGGTTCCACCAGCCCCAGCACCGCCTGCATCGCCACGGCCGCATCCACCGCATTGCCGCCCGCCTTCAGCACCGCCACGCCGGCCGATACCGCCAGCGGATTCGCCGCGGCCACCATCGCATGCGCCGCGATGCCCCCCTGATGCGCCGGGGCGTAAGCGGCTGGCGGAACCTGCGGGGCCAGATCGACAGGCACCGGAGCCTGGGCTGGCGCGGCGCGGGCCAGGCTGCCGTTGGCGAGGCAGAGGAGAGCGGTGGCGGCGAGGAAGGCGCGCATGGGGAGGTTCCTGTCGGCAGGGCGGCGGAAGTCGGATTGGGGCGCAGCCCTGCCGCCGCTTTCCGGCGATCGTGCGGGCGTGCCCGATCCTAGCGCGCCGTGCAGCGGCTTGGCAATGTGCCAAAACCGGGGTGTTTCAGGCCGGGGTGTTTCAGGCCGGGGGGGGGCAGGCCGGGGGGGGCAGGCCGGGGCGCGTCAGGCGCGCTTGGCTGTCGACAGCGATTGGCCCAGCACCGGATAGCCCACGCCCTCGGGAATCATCAGCCACTGTTCGCCATCGCGCTCCTCGATATGCGGAGTGATGGTGTGGATGGGGAAGCTTTCGGCATGGGCCTGCGCCTCGGCGAAGCTGGCGAATTGGGCCAGCCGTTCCAGATTGCGCCGGGTGGGGAAGATCGCGCTCAGTTCGCCGGCATCGGCCTTTGCCAGGGCGTCCGCGGCGCTGATCCAGAACATGTGGGTGAATTCGGTGCCGTCCACCGAGATGTCCACCGCGCCGGTGCCGAGGTCGGCCAGATAGAAGCGCGTGTCGAAGGCCTTTTCCCAGCGGGGGCACCAGCGGGCAAAGGGCACCAGCGTTTCCGGGGCGAGGCGCCAGCCCATGGCCGCCACCACGGGCGCCAGGCCGCCCTCGTTCAGCAGCAGGCGGCGGGCCTGTTCGGCCTCGGCGGCGGAAACCGGGCGGTCGAGGCCGATGGCGAGGCCGGTTTCCTCCAGCGTTTCCCGTATGGCGGCGATGCGCGCGGCGGAGTCGTCAAGCGTGTCGTCGGCGGGATCGGTGTCGGCGGGGCCAGTGCCGGCCGGGCCAATATCGACGGAAGCGGCGAGGGCGCGGGCGAGGTCGCGATCGCTGGCATCTATGCGCCCGCCCGGAAATACCGTGGCCCCGCCGGCAAAGCGCATGGCCGCGCCGCGCTGGGCCATCAGCAATTGCGGCGGGCCACCACCCGGGGCGCGGCGAAAGATCACCACCGTGGCGGCGGGAATGCTCGTCTCGTCGGGATAGGTCTTGCCCGTCAGGTCAGTGATGAAGGGAGGGGCTGTATCGGGCATGCGCCATCTTTGCCGCTGGCACGGGCGGGGTCAACCTCCCGCGAGGCGGGGAATGGGGATATGCCGCGAGGCGCTCCCTTTCCCCGGCCGAAAGGTTCAGGCGGCGGGCTTGATGCCGCGCTGCACGACCAGATCGTGCAGTTCGCCGGCCTCAAACATCTCCATCATGATGTCGCTGCCGCCGAGGAACTCGCCCTTGACGTAAAGCTGGGGGATGGTCGGCCAGTCGGAGTAGCTCTTGATGCCGGACCGGATCTCCGCATCCTGCAGCACGTCAACGCTGTGAAAGGGCACGTCCAGATGGTCGAGAATGGCAATGGCGCGGCTGGAGAAGCCGCATTGCGGGAACAGCGGGCTGCCTTTCATGAACAGCACGATGTCATGGGCTCCCACGATTTCGGCAATGCGGCTGTTAACGTCGGACATGGCTGGCAACCCTTGGAATGGAGATAAGGAGAATGATTATCAGGTAGGCACGCCGGTGGTCAGTTGCAAGGCGTGAAGTTCGCCGCCCATGCGTTCTCCCAGCGCGGCATAGACCAGCTTGTGCTGGGCGATGCGCGGCCGACCGACAAAAGCGGCGGACACGACATGCGCGGCGTAGTGGTCGCCATCGCCGGCCAGATCGGTGATCGTGACCGCCGCGTCGGGCAGGGCGGCGCGGATCAGGGCTTCGATGTCGTTTGCTTGCATGGCCATAACGCGTTCCTATGCCTCGCCGATCAGGGCGCGGCGGGCTTCCACGACCTTGGCTTTCATCGCGGCCCGCACTTCGCCCTCGTCGGCATCGACACCGGCCGAGATCAGGTCGCCCAGCAGCTTGCGGATCACATCCTCGTCGCCCGATTCCTCGAAATCGGCCTGCACCACGCTCTTGGCATAGGCGTCGGCTTCGGCGGGGGTGAGGCCCATGCGTTCGGCTGCCCACACCCCGACCAGCCGGTTGCGGCGGGCGTGGATGCGAAACTCCAGTTCACTGTCCGCCGCGAATTTGGCCTCTTCGGCGCGTTCGCGATCATCGAAGTTGGTCATGGCAGATACCTCTTTCACAGCATCGGGCAAAGCTGGCACCGCGTTCTGATGGATGCGATGCAGCGACACCATGCCCCGATCCCGTTGGCGATAGAGCGGGCGGGTCAACCGATCAATGGCAATATGCGGGTTGATCACGCCCAGCGCCCGCGCAACTGGGCCGAGGCCGGGGAGAAACCCGCGCGCCTGTGGCCGGTTTGTCGTTGGCTGGCGCAAAACGCGGGGGCAAAACCCGCCCCGGATACAGGCTCAGGCGTTGGCGGAGGCGAGAAAGGGCAGATCCGCGCGCAGCCGGCCCTCGTGCGCGGCGATGATGTCGCCCTGCGCCAGCGTCAGCCCGACCTCGTCCAGACCCTCCAGCAGGCAGTGCTTGCGGAAGGCGTCGATCTCGAAGGTGAAGCGGTCCTGAAACGGGGTGGTCACGGTCTGGCTTTCCAGATCGACGTCGATCGGGTGGCTCTGCGCCACCTCCATCAGCCGGTCGACCGCGTCCTGCGGCAGCACCACGGTGAGGATGCCGTTCTTGAAGGCATTCCCAGAGAAGATGTCGGAAAAGCTGGGGGCGATGACGCAGATCAGCCCCAGGTCCAGCAGGGCCCAGGCGGCATGCTCGCGCGAGGAGCCGCAGCCGAAATTGTCGCCCGCTAGCAGGATCGGCGCGCCGGCAAATTCCGGGGTATCGAAGATATTGCCCGGCTCGCGGCGGATGGTCTCGAAGGCGCCCCGGCCCAACCCCTCGCGGGTGATGGTCTTCAGATACTGCGCGGGGATGATTACGTCGGTATCGACGTTCTTGCGACCAAAGGGGATGGCGCGGCCGGCCACATGGTTGATGGGGGTCATGGCTGTGGTTCCGGCCTCAATCTGTCTCTGGCGCGTCTTCGGGATGGGCGGGCGGCGCGGTGGGGGCTGCCGTTTTGTCCTTGCGACGCGAGGTGTAGAGCAGCGCCGCCACCAGCGCGGCCGAGCCGATTGCGGCCCCGGCCAGTGCCGCTTTGCCAGAGAGCTTGGGGCCCTTGGCTGCGCCAGCCTTGTCGGATTTATCGGTCTTGTCCGTCATCGCCTTACCTCATCAATTCGCGAACATCGGTCAGCCGGCCGGTCACCGCCGCCGCTGCCGCCATCGCCGGGCTGACGAGGTGGGTGCGCGCACCCGGCCCTTGCCGCCCCACGAAATTGCGGTTGCTGGTGGAGGCACACCGCTCGCCAGCGGGGACCTTGTCGGGGTTCATGCCCAGACAGGCCGAGCAGCCCGGCTCGCGCCATTCAAGCCCAGCCTCGATGAACACGGTATGAAGTCCCTCGGCCTCTGCCTGGGCCTTCACCAGGCCGGAGCCGGGCACGACGATGGCCCATTTCACATTCGCGGCCTTGTGGCGCCCCCGCAGCACCTCGGCGGCGGCGCGCAGATCCTCGATGCGGCTGTTGGTGCAGCTGCCAATGAAAATGTTCTGCACCTCCACGTCAACCATGCGCTGGCCGGGGGTGAGCCCCATGTAATCGAGGCTCTTGGCGGCGGCCTGCCGCTTGGATTCGTCGGCAAAGCTGTCAGGCGAGGGCACCACGCCGCCGATGGCCACGGTGTCTTCAGGGCTGGTGCCCCAGGTGACTGTGGGCTGGATGTCGGCGGCGTTGATCACCACCACCTTGTCGTAGGTTGCGCCCGGGTCGGAGGCGAGGCTTTGCCACCAGGCCACGGCCTTGTCCCAGTCGGCTCCCTTGGGCGCATAGGGCCGGCCCTTCACATAGGCGAAGGTGGTCTCGTCCGGCGCGACCAGGCCGGCGCGGGCGCCATGCTCAATCGCCATGTTGCTGATGGTCAGCCGCCCCTCGATGGAGAGGTCGCGGATCGCGCTGCCGGTATATTCAATCACATAGCCGGTGCCGCCTGCCGCACCCACCACGCCGGTGATGTGCAGCACCACATCCTTGGCGGAAACGCCGGGGCCAAGGTCGCCCTCGACGCGCACTTCCATGCTTTTGGATTGCTTCAGCAGCAGCGTTTGGGTGGCCAGCACATGTTCCACCTCGCTGGTGCCGATGCCGAAGGCCAGCGCGCCCAGCCCGCCGTGGCAGGCGGTGTGGCTGTCGCCGCAGACGATGGTGGCGCCGGGCAGCGAAAAGCCCTGTTCCGGGCCAACGACATGGACGATGCCCTGCTCGGCATCGGCATCACCGATCAGGCGGATGCCGAAAGCGGGGGCGTTGCGGGTGAGGGCATCCAGCTGCGCCGCGCTTTCCGCATCGGCAATGGGAATGGGCTTGCCCGCGGCGTCGCGCCGGGCGGTGGTGGGCAGATTGTGGTCGGGCACGGCCAGCGTCAGATCGGGGCGGCGCACTTTGCGACCGGCCACGCGCAGCGCCTCGAAAGCCTGCGGGCTGGTGACCTCGTGGACGAGGTGGCGGTCGATATAGACGAGGCAGGTGCCGTCATCGCGGCGCTCCACCACATGGGCGTCCCAGATCTTTTCGTAGAGGGTGCGTGGGCCAGAGTTGTTCGTGTTAGGCATGACTAGGCTCTTAGGCGCGGGGGATGCGGATTTGCAAGCTTGTGTGGCCAAAGGAATGTGGGCCGATGGATGTGGGGATGCCCGGCGGGAATTGCTATCCCTGCTCCCAACCCTCACCCCGCCAGCCTGGCGGCATGCTCCTTGATCAGCGCGATCATGTTGGGCACGCCTTGGGTGCGGTTGGAGGAGAGCTGGTTTTTCAGGTCGAAGGGGGCGAGGGCTTCCGCAATATCCATGGCAGCCACGTCAGCGGCGGATTGACCCTGCACGGCGGCCAGCACCAGCGCGACGATGCCTTTGGTTATGGCGGCGTTGCTGTCGGCGAGGAATTGCAGGCGCCCGTCGCTTTCCGCCACCGGATAGACCCACACGCTGGCCGAGCAGCCGCGCACGAGGGTGGCCTCGGTTTTCAGCGCATCGGGCATGGGCGGCAGGGCGCGGCCAAGTTCGATCAGCAGGCGATAGCGTTCGTCGGCATCGAGGAAGT
The DNA here is from genome assembly GCA_903923465.1 of uncultured Sphingomonadales bacterium. Classification (GTDB taxonomy): domain Bacteria; phylum Pseudomonadota; class Alphaproteobacteria; order Sphingomonadales; family Sphingomonadaceae; genus Novosphingobium. The sequence continues at coordinate 22,273 of CAIXXP010000219.1, forward strand.
CGTATTCCTCGTGGATGTCGGCAAGGGAGCGGCCAGAGGCTGGGATGGCGGTGTCGGACATGGGTCGCGCCCTAGCGATTCGAGCACGCGGGGTCTAGCGTGGGTTTGCGGGTGACTTTGTGGCGGCTGCTCCGGCTCGCCCCGCGATGTTCGATGCCCGGTGTCCGCCGCTCGCGTCACCCCCGAAACCTGACCACCTGCCCCTTGCATTTTGGCGACAAGGGGCGTATCGGCACTTTCATCCAGACATTGTCACAGCAAAGTCCGGGCTGGCGCCGCAAGGGGCCGGCGCGAAACCGCTTTGGCGTTGTATTGGGGTTTGGCCGCGTTGCGGTTTGGGGCATTTCCCTGGTTGGAGAGTTCATGGCCAGTCTGGCGCGGATTACCGAGATTGTTGAGCCCGAGGTTAAGGCCTTGGGATTCGATCTCGTGCGCGTGCTGGTTTTCGGCAAGACCGAGGTGGGTGACGAGGATCACACGCTGCAGATCATGGCCGAGAACCCGGCGACCGGGCAGTTGCTGCTGGGTGAATGCGCCGCCCTCTCGCGCCGCATTTCCGACCGGATCGACGAAGCGGAGGACGCCGGCGAGGTACTGATCGAGGAGGCTTACCGGCTGGAGGTTTCCTCGCCCGGTATCGACCGCCCGCTGACCCGCCTGAAGGATTTCACCAACTGGGCCGGGCACGAGGCCCGCGTGATGCTGGTCAACCCGGTCGAGGGCAATCGCAAGAGCCTGCATGGCGAACTGGTCGGCCTAGAGGGCGAGACCGTGCTGTTCGACGACAAGAAATCCGGCCGGGTGACCTTCACCCTCGCCGACATCCAATCCGCCAAGCTGGTCCTCACGGACCGCTTGATCGCCGCCAGCCGCCCGCTCGACATCAGCGACGCGGATGAATTCGAAGACGAAGACGACGCCGACGATGTCGACGCGCTTCAGCAACAGGAAGACTGACCCATGGCCAGTGCGATTTCCGCAAACCGCGCCGAACTGCTCGCGATTGCGACGGCCGTTGCCACCGAGAAGATGATCGACAAGGCGATCGTCATCGAGGCAATGGAAGAGGCGATCCAGAAGAGCGCGCGCAACCGCTATGGCGCCGAGAACGACATTCGCGCCAAGCTCGACCCGCGCACCGGCGATCTGCGCCTGTGGCGCGTGGTGGAAGTGGTGGAGGTGGTCGAGGACTACTTCAAGCAGGTGGACCTGAAGCAGGCCGAAAAGCTGCAGCCGGGTGCCCAGATTGGCGATTTCATCGTCGATCCGCTGCCGCCGGTCGACCTGGGCCGCATTGATGCGCAGAGCGCCAAGCAGGTGATCTTCCAGAAGGTGCGCGATGCCGAGCGCGACCGCCAGTATGCCGAGTTCAAGGACCGCGCCGGCGAGGTTGTCACCGGCGTGATCAAGTCGGTGGAATTCGGCCATGTGATCGTCAACCTCGGCCGTGCCGAGGGCGTCATCCGCCGCGACCAGCAAATCCCCCGCGAAGTCGCCCGTGTGGGTGAGCGCGTGCGCGCCCTCATCCTGCGCGTGGAGCGTCAGAACCGCGGGCCGCAGATCTTCCTTTCCCGCGCCCATCCGGACTTCATGAAGAAGCTGTTCGCGCAGGAAGTGCCCGAAATCTACGATGGCATCATCGAGATCAAGGCCGCTGCTCGCGATCCGGGCAGCCGCGCCAAGATTGGTGTGATCAGCCGTGATTCGAG
>CAIXXP010000220.1 GCA_903923465.1 uncultured Sphingomonadales bacterium
GTGAAAGAATCAAGCGACAGACCATCGAACATCGGCGCTTGCAACACCGTAAGCTCGCCGCCTAAAACCCAACCCCAGACGAGGCCCGCCCTCCGCTAATTTACGCCGCAAACTGTGCCGAATGTTCTGACGACGGACAGACAGCGCCTTCGACAGCGCCCCTAATTCTGGCGGCATGACCGATAAATTCGACAGCGCCAGGGCGCCCAAATCCGGCAAATCGCCCGCGCCCGATGCCGGCGCCGGCTTCGACGAGGCCGAACTGGACCGCGCCGCGCAGGGTAAGCGCTGATGCTCTGGTACATTATCAAGCTGGTGGTGCTGCTGCCGCTGATCGGCGGTCTCATCTGGGGTAGCGTTCGCCTGTCGCGCCACATGCAGCAGAAGCTGGGCGCGCCACAGGGTGGCCGGTCGGTGCGGGTGGTGGAAACCATGATGCTATCGCCCACCATCCGCCTCGCCGTGCTGGAATTTCACGGACGCGAAATCCTCGTCTCGGCCTCGCGGACAGGGCTGGCCCGCCTGGCCGAGGCCCCCGCGCGCGGGTCTGGCAATGGCGGCCCGGATGATGGCCGCGACGCTGGCGCGGACGATGCGGATGACGGCGATGTCTGGCTGGCGCGCTCGCGCATCGCGCCCGCCGGCGATGGCCCGGCCGCACCACAGGGCAAGCGGCCCGAAACCTTCACCCAAACGCTGCGGCGGTTCAAATGATCGCGCGCCCCTGCCGCCCTGCGCTGCCGGGCCGGGCGCGTTTCGGCCGGGCCATGCGTGCGGCCGCTGCCCTTGCCGCCGCGCCCGCCAGCCTGCTGCTGAGCGTCGCCGCCCACGCGCAGAGCCTGCCCAATGGACCCGCCATGCCGGCCGGCTCGGCGATTCCGGGCGCGCTCGACCATGCCTTCACCCAGATCAACGGCGGCCCCGGCGGCGGGCTGACCCTGTCGCTGCAGCTGCTGCTGATCATGGGCCTGCTGACCATCCTGCCCAGCCTGCTGCTGATGATGACCAGCTTCACCCGCATCCTCATCGTGCTGTCGATCATGCGGCAGGCGCTGGGCTTGCAGCAGAGCCCGCCCAATCAGGTGCTGATCGGCCTGTCGCTGTTCCTCTCGCTGTTCGTGATGAGCCCGACGCTGGAGAAGGTGAACCAGACCGCCATCGCCCCCTATTCCGCCCACCAGATTGATGCCGAACAGGCCATCGCCAAGGGCGGCGAGGCGTTCCACGGCTTCATGATCCGCCAGACGCGCAAGGCCGACCTCGGCATGTTCGCGCAGATGGCCCGTTCCCCCAGTGGAGCGCCGCCGCAATTCGGCAGCCCCGAACAGGTGCCCTTCTCCATCCTGCTGCCCGCCTTCGTCACCAGCGAGCTGAAGACCGCCTTCCAGATCGGCTTCATGATCTATCTGCCGTTCCTCGTCATCGATCTCGTCGTCTCCTCCACGCTGATGAGCCTGGGCATGATGATGATGAGCCCGACCATCGTCTCGCTGCCGTTCAAGCTGCTGCTGTTCGTGCTGGTGGATGGCTGGGCGCTGCTGATGGGCAGCCTGGCCGCGAGTTTTGGGTGACACAATGATCGACGACACCACCACCTTCCTCGCCCTTGCCGACCGCATGCTGTGGGTTTCCGTGCTGGCCGGCGCGCCGGTGCTGATCGCCGCCCTGGCCGTGGGGCTGGTGGTCGGGGTGATCCAGGCCGCCACATCGGTGAACGAGCAGACGCTGACCTTCATCCCCAAGCTGGTCGCCGTGGCGCTGGTGCTGGTGGTGTTTGGCGCCTCGATGCTGGGGCTGATCGCCGATTTCACCCGCGATATCTTCGCCGCCGTCGCGCATATCGGGGCGGGGGCGTAGCCGGGTGCTGGCCCTCCATTTCGGCTTTGGCGCGCTGGAGGCCGAGTTCTGGCGCTGGGCCTTTTTGATGACGCGCATCGGCGCGGCCATGGTCGCGGCCCCGTTCTTCGGCGCCACCAATGTGCCGGCGCAGGTGCGGGTTATCGCCACTGCCGCCGTTGCCCTGCTGGTGGCCAACTGGACCCATGCGCAGGCCCCCGCCGACCTGCTGTCGCTGGCCGGCCTGCTGGCGGTGGCGGGCGAGGTGCTGGTGGGGCTGGGGCTCGGCTTTGTGCTGCAACTGGGCTTTGCCGCGCCGACCATCGCGGCGGAGATCGTCGGCGGCGGCCTCGGCCTCGGCCTTGCCGCCAGCGTCGACCCGCAGACCGGGGCCCATTCGCCCGCGCTCGGGCAATATTACGGCGTGCTGCTCACGCTGGTGTTCCTCGGGTTGGGCGGGCATCTGCAATGGCTGGCGCTGGTGGTAAAAAGCTATGACGCCTTCCCCCCCGGCGCGACATGGCTGGGGGCGGAGCGCTACATGCTGATCCTGTCCTTTGCCTCGGCGATGTTTGCCACGGCAGTGGCGATAGCCCTGCCGATTTCGCTGGTGCTGCTGCTGGTGCAGGTGCTCACCGGCGTGCTGGGGCGCTCGGCCCCGGCGCTGAACCTGTTTTCGCTGGGCCTGCCCGCGGGGATCGCGGCGGGTTTTGCCGCGATGATCGCCTCGGCCCCGCTGCTGACCGACCGGCTGGTGGTGCTCACCCACGACAGCATCGCCCAGGTCGCCCGCGTGGTGGGGGGCTAGGCCATGGCCGAGACCGCCGGCGAAAGAAACCTCGCGCCATCCGAAAAGCGACTGAAGGATGCCGCGAAGGAAGGCGATGTCCTGCGCTCGCGCGATCTGGCGGTGGCGGCGGCCACGCTGGTGGGGGCGGCGGTGCTGAAGATGGCGGGGCCATGGCTGTTCACGCAATTGTCGCAGGCGATGCGCGTCGGCCTCAGCTTCGATCGCGCGGCCCTCGATCGGTTCGACCCGGGCCAGTTGCTGCTGACGCTGGGCATGCTGGCGCTGCCGCCGGTGCTGGCGGTGGGCGTGGGGGTGATGGCGGCCACGCTGGTGGCGCAGCTCGGCCTTTCGGGGCAGGGGCGGTTTGTCGCGGGTGCGGCGGCGCCCAAGCCCGGGCGGCTGAACCCGATGAGCGGCCTGTCGCGCATGTTCGGCCCGCAGGGGTGGATCGAGGTCGGCAAGGGGCTGCTCAAGCTCATCCTGCTGGGCGGCATCGCCTATGGCTGGGGCCACGCGCGCACGGCAGGGTTGATGACGCTTGGCGCGGTCAGCCTTGCCGGGCAACTGGCCTATGGCTGGCAGGCGCTGACCAGCCTGATGCTGGCGCTTTCGGCCGGGCTGGTGGTCATCGGCGGCATCGACTGGCCCATCCAGTGGCTCCGCCGCCAGCGCCGCCTGCGCATGAGCCTGCAGGAGGTGAAGGACGAGCACAAGGAGGCCGATGGCAGCCCCGAAGCCAAGAACGCCCGCCGCCAGCGCCAGCGCGCCCTCGCCCTCAGCGGCGTGGCCGGCGCGATGAAGCAGGCGCAATTCGTGGTGACCAACCCCAGCCGCTTTGCCGTGGCGCTGGCCTATGACCCGGCGCTGGCCCCCGCCCCGGTGGTGGTGGCCAAGGGGCGCGGCGAAAAGGCCGCCGCCATCCGCCAGCTGGCCGCCGAAGCTGCCCTGCCCGTCCTGGAATATCCCTCGCTGGCCCGCTCGCTCTATTTCACCACGCAGGAGCGCCAGATGATCCGCGAGGAACTCTATGTCGCGGTGGCCGGCGTGCTCAGCTTCGTCTTCTCGCTGAAGCGCGGCGAGGAACGCGCAGCGCCTGCGGTGGACGTGCCGCCAGCGCTCCGCTTCGACGCCGATGGCCGGCCCCAACCACAGGGCTGATCCGCGGTACCTGTCCCTTAATCCCCACCAACCCCAACCGTCCTGAGAGCCATGAGCACCATCTCCTCATCCACCAGCACGCCGGCCACGACGACGACCGCGTCCGGCAGCACCACGCCCTCGTCGATCGGCGCGCAGCTGGTCACCTCGCTGGGGCTGGGCACGGGCATCAACATGAGCACCCTGGCCACGCAAATGGCGCAGGCCTCCTATGCCACCGCCACGCAGAATGTGACGAACCAGCTGAGCGCGGTGCAGGTGCAGATCTCCGAGGCATCGACGCTGCAGAACAATGTCGCCAGCCTCGTGTCCTCCTTCGCCTCGCTGATGAATGGCGGCAGCCTGTCCTCCAGCCCCACGGTGACCAATGCCTCGGTGGCGACCGCCAGCCTGCCGCCCGGCACCAGCGGTGCCGCTTCGAGCTATTCGCTGGAGGTGAACAATCTCGCCTCGGCACAGGTGCTGGCCTCGCCGGCGCTGGGTTCGGGCGCCAATGGGGCGAATGCCACCACCGGCTCGGGCACGCTGACGATCAATTTCGGCACCATCTCAGGCGCAAGCTTCACCGCCGATGCCAGCCAGAGCCCGGTGAACATCACCGTCAATCCGGGGGATTCGCTCAGCCAGATCGCCGCCAGCATCAATGGCGCGGGCGCCGGCATCACCGCCTATGTCGCCAGCACCGCCACCGGCGCGCAACTGGTGATGAAGGGCCCCACCGGCGCCAACAGCGCCTTCACCGTTTCCGCCGCCGAGAACCCCGGCGACCCCGGCCTTTCCGCGCTGGCGTGGAACCCGGCCACGGGTGCCTCCTCTCGCCTCGCCGAAAAGGCGCAGGACGCCAGCTTCAGCATCGACGGCATCGCCCAGACCAGCGCCGGCAACACCGTGGCCAATGCCGCTCCCGGCCTCTCGCTGGTGCTCACCGGCACCAATGCCGGCAATCCCACCACCGTCACCTATTCCGATCCGTCCTCGGCCATTACCAACGCGATGACGAACCTGACAGCGGCATTGAACAGCATCGTCGGCACGCTGAACACCGACTTGACCGCCTCGTCCAGCGGGTCGCTGGTGAACGACAGCGGCGCAAGGGCCATGGCGGCCCAACTGGCGCAGCTGCCGGGCGCCACCATCATGCCCAATGCCGCCGCCGGCGCGCCTTCCACGCTGGCTGATCTGGGGCTGGTCGTCGGTAAGGACGGCACCTACACGCTCGATTCCACCAAGCTGCAATCGGCGCTGACCAAGAACCCGAGCGCGGTGGCGGCGATGTTCACCGACGGGCTCTATGGCATTTATGGCACGCTGGAAAACATGTCGATCGCGATCAGCTCCACCACCGATCCCGGCTCGCTGGCCGGCTCCGTCACCACCTACACCGCGCAGCAGACCAGCCTGACCAGCCGGCAATCGCAGATCGCCAGCCAGCAAAGCGCGATGCAGGCCAGCCTGATCAGCCAGTTTGCCACCGCCAACAGCAGCGTCGCGCAATCGAAATCGACGCTGAGCTATCTGCAAAACCAGATCGCCGCGTGGAACAGCCCCACCGGCGGCCTGGCGTAACGTCGCCAAGCCCGGCGTTAAAAGCCCCGTTTTAAAAGCCCGGCGTTAAATGAAGGAACCTGCGCCCATGCTCACCCAGCGCAACCCGGACATCGCCTATCGCCGCGTGGATTTCGACGCGCGCGTCTCCAGCGCCTCGCCGGCTGAGCTGGTGAAGATGTGCTACGAGCAACTGGTGTCGGCGCTGGGCCGGGCGCTGATCGCGCAGGAGCGCGGCGACAACCGGCTGAAGAGCGAGGCCCTCACCCGCGCCGTCTCCGCGCTCAACGCGCTGCAAATGGGCGTGAGCGGCGAGGGCAGCATGGCCGACGCGCTGCACCAGCTCTACACCTCGGCGCGGCGCGCGGTGCTCGACAGCGTGCTCAGCTTCGATAGCGGGGCCATAGCGCGGATCCGGCAGGATTTCATCGACATCGCGGCGGCCCTCAACGGCTGAGGCGGCGAGCGGCCGTTACCCTGCCGCGTGGCGCCGCCACACCAGCCGCGTCAGATACACCGCCCCGGATTTCGACACTTCCGGGGCGGTTTCCAGCTCGATCGTATCGGCATCCACCACCCGCAGCCTGCGGACAAACCGCGTGCCCACCCGCGCGGGCGACGAGGCGAATTCCACCTCATGCGCGATGGCGTCGCCGTCGCGGCTCCAGCGGCCGGCATAGGCGAAGAAATCGTTGAACCCGTCGGCCGGCTGCCCGGTGGAGCGCGCTGGCCAGGCCGGGTCCATCAGGAAGCCCGACATGCGGCCATCGCCGGTATATTGCAGTTGGCCGGCAGGCGGCACGCCGTAGCAGGGCGAACCCACGCCATCGCGATAGTTGACCGCCGAAACCAGCCGCCAGGCGCCGATCAGCGGCAACTCGCCCTGCAACTCACCCTGCGCCTCACCCAACGCGTCTTGCGCCATTACTGGCCGTTGCCCGCATCCGCCCCATAGTCGCGAAAGGCGTTGTTGAAGCTGGAGCTGCTATGCGCCTTGGCGGCATGGCCGTGCCCGCGCGCCGGTGCATGCGCCGTGTGGCCGTGGTGACCATGGCGCGACACAGGCTCTGCCGCCGCGCCGTGATGCTTGTGGCCGGGATGCTTTTTGTCGGGATGCATTTTATGGTGCCGGGCGTGCGGGGCCACGGCCTTCTCCTTGGCCGCGTGGCGCCCCTTGCCGTGGTGCGGAGGGGCGGCCGCCTCCTGGCCCTTGTGGTGGTGCCGGCCATGGGCAGCGGCTTCCATGCGGGGGTGGGCCTTGCCATGGCGGTGGCCAGGGTGCGCGGGCTTCTCGGCCACGGCTGCCGCGTGATGGGCATGATGATGCGCATGGTGATGCGCCCCGGCATGCGGCGCCTTTGTCGCGGCGGCGGGCAGGTGGTGGACATGATGATGATGCGCGGGCTTTGCCGCCTGCGCCCCGGCCGGAGACACCACCCAGGCGGCAATCGCTGCCGCCACAATCAACTTGACCCGCATTGTCCTCACTCACCCTCTCACTATGCTCGTCCGGGAAGCGGCCAGCCCTGCCCTTGGGCCAGCCGCGGCACGGACCGGCGCGAACCCGTCCGCATCCGGTCTGCCCGCTTCCCGCCGGCACGCCCGTCGATTCGGACCGGCCGGCACTATTGGCATATTGGCGCTGCCACACAAGGGCGGGCGCATCCGTGCTTCGGGCCGGGGCAAAGGGGGCTGGCGGATGAATCGCGGCGCGACAGGCCCCCCGCGAGGACCCGTCGCCCCACAATGGCTAAGGGAAACTGCGGAAAAACGCCCCTTCCCCCAATTATTTCGGCCAAGAGGGCCGTAAATTGTGCATTTGACCGCATTTGGGCCCCGCCTGATCTGGCCAAGGCGGCAATGGCCCGGTAACGGTTGCGCCGCGCCGGTGCGCGTGGGCGGAGTGGATCCGCCCTCGCCGTGCCGGCGTTGATATTTGAGGAGACAGAATTCACCATGAACAACAACGATCTCGCCGAGAGCCTTGCCGCCACCCATGGGCTGACGAAGGCCAATGCCCGCCAGCTGGTTGACGACGTGTTCTCCACCATTGTCGCCGCCGCCGCCAAGGGCGAGGAAGTGTCCCTCACCGGTTTCGGCAAGTTCAAGGTCAAGGCGACGCCCGCACGCGAGGGCCGCAACCCCGCCACCGGCGCCACCATCCAGATCGCCGCCGCCAAGAAGATCGCTTTCACCCCCGCCAAGGCCGTGAAGGACCGTCTCTCCGCCTGAGATCGTTTGGCCGCGCCCCTCCCGGGAATAGAGCCGAGCGCCCTGTTTGCCCGATGCATGCCGGTTGCGGCCGCATCGTTCCGGCAAAATCCGGTGCCCGCCCTTGCGCGAGGCATGGCATTGGCGGCCACAGCGTGACAGACGGAAAGTGGGTGCGCCCTTTCGTGCACCATGCTTTAACCGGGGCGGGCGAGGGAAACCTCGCCCGCCTCGTCATTTGGCGCCGGCCATCCCGGCGGGCACCGGCCGGGATGCCACCCCCGCAGAGGCCACATTCGCCATGACCCCCTCCCGCATTCGCACCGCTGGTTTGATGCCTGCGCCCGCCCGGCCTTCTATCGTCGCGCGCCATGCCGCAGCCTGAGGCCCCTGCCCATTCCGGCCAATACGACGCCATCGTGCTGGGCGCGGGCGCGGCGGGCTTGATGTGCGCCGCCACCGCCGGGCAGCGCGGGCGGCGGGTGCTGCTGCTCGACCATGCCGCCGAGCCGGGGGCCAAAATCCTGATTTCCGGCGGGGGGCGCTGCAACTTCACCAATCTGCACACCGCGCCAGACCGGTATCTCTCGCAAAACCCGCATTTCGCCCGCTCGGCCCTCAGCCGCTACACCCCGCAGGACTTTGTGGAACTGGTGGAGCAATACGGCATCGCCTGGCACGAGAAGACGCTCGGGCAATTGTTTTGCGATGGCTCGGCCAAGGCAATTCTGGCCATGCTGCTGGAGGAATGCGCCAGGGGCCAGGTGCGCGTGCTCTGCGACAGGCCCATCGGCGAGGTCCGCCATGCCGACGGGCTGTTTCAGGTGAGCGCCGGTGGGCAGGTCTTCAATGCCCCCGCGCTGGTGATCGCCACCGGTGGCCCCTCGATTCCCAAACTGGGCGCCACGGGCTTTGCCTATGATCTGGCGCGGCGCTTCGGGCTGAAGGTGGTGCAGCCGCGCCCGGCGCTGGTGCCATTAACGCTGGGCGCCGACGAGGCGCTGTTCCGCGAGCTGTCCGGCGTGGCAACCCCGGTGGTGGCGCGCTGCGGCAAGGCGCAATTTGCCGAGGCGGCGCTGTTTACCCATCGCGGCCTGTCTGGCCCGGCGATCCTGCAGGTCTCCTCCTATTGGCAAGCCGGCGGGCAGATCGGCGTGGATTTCCTGCCCGGGCGCGGGAAAGGCTGGCTGCTGGAGGCCAAGCGCGAGGCCCCGGCCAAGCCCTTGCGCAAGCTGCTGGCCGAGGCGATGCCCGAACGGCTGGCGGTCGCGCTGGCCGAAAAACTGCCCGATCACCTGACGGAAACGTTGCGCCCTGATGGCCCGCTCGGCACCCTCACCGACCGCGCCCTGGCCGCAATCGAGGCGCGGCTGGCCGACTGGCGTTTCACCCCCAGCGGCAGCGAGGGATTTACCAAGGCCGAGGTGACGGTGGGCGGCATCTCCACCGCCGAACTGTCGTCCAAAACCATGGAGGCCCGCGCGGTTCCCGGCCTCTATGCCATTGGCGAGGCGGTGGACGTCACCGGCTGGCTCGGCGGCTATAATTTCCAATGGGCCTGGGCCAGCGCCGTGGCGGCGGGAAATGCCCTCTGATCCAATCGCCAGCGGCAATGGCGCCGCCGCGTAAAATCTGCCAACCTGCCGTCCATGCGCCAAAAAGAGCTTCGTATCGCGCTTGTCTGCTATGGTGGGGTCAGCCTTGCCGTCTATATGCATGGCGCCACCAAGGAACTGTGGAAGCTGGTTCGCGCCAGCCGGTCTTTCCACGCGGGCGACCATCCGGCGGAGCCCGGCGCCAGCGATCCGCCGCATTCCGGCGAGGCCGCCAAAACCAGCGAAGCTATCTGGCTGGAGCTGCTGCACACCATCGAGGCGCGCCATGGCCTGCGCCTGCGCGTGCTGCCCGACATCATCGCCGGGGCCAGCGCCGGGGGCATCAACGGCATTTTCCTCGCGCAGGCGATCCATTCCGGCCAATCGCTGGAGCCGCTGACCAAGCTGTGGCTGGAATCGGCCGATGTCGACGTGCTGCTCGACCCCGATGCGCGGCTGGTCACCCGCTTTGCCAAATATTGGGCGGTGCCGCTGGTGGCGCTGGTGCTGGGGCGGCGGGGCAATGCCGTCTCGGCCAGCGTCTCGCCCGAGGCCCGCAGCGAGGTCCGCGCCAAGCTCTCGCGGCTGGTGCGCTCGCGCTGGTTTGCGCCCCCCTTCGGCGGGATCGGCTTCTCGCGCCTGCTGGCCGAGGCGCTGGATGTGATGGCCGCCAGCGCGCCAGCCGAGGCGGCCGAGGCGCCACTGCTGCCCCCCGGCCATCCGCTCGACCTTTTCGTCACCGCCACCGATTTTGCCGGGCACCCGCAAAGCGTGGCGGTGAACAGCCCGCCGCGCATCGCCGAGACCGAGCACCGGCTGCCCATCGGCTTTTCCGCTGCCACCCCGGCCACCGGCGGGGAGAATTTGGCGGCGCTGCCCGAACTGGTGCTGGCGGCCCGCGCCACGGCCAGCTTCCCCGGCGCCTTCCCGCCGCTGCGGGTGGATGAAATCGACCGGCTGATGGCCGAGCGGCAACAGACATGGCCCGGGCGCGAGGCCTTTCTCGCCCGCATTCTGCCCGGTCGCCCCCCGCACGACGGCAGCGCCGCGCAAACCCCCTCCGCTCATGCCGAACATGCCGTGCTGATCGACGGCTCGGTGCTGGTGAACGCCCCCTTTGCCGAGGCGATCGCCGCCATCGCCGGCAAGCCTGCCACGCGCGAGGTGGACCGCCGGCTGATCTATATCGACCCGCGCCCCCACCTGCCCACCGCCGGCGGCGCCTCGGATCGGTTGCCCGGGTTTTTCCCGGTGCTGTTCGGCGCGCTGTCGGCCATTCCGCGCGAGCAGCCGATCCGCGACAATCTGGAGGATCTGGCCCGGCAATCGCGCGAAATGGCGCGGCTGGGCGAGATTATCGGCGCGCTGCGGGGCGAGGTGGAGCATCAGGTGGAGCGCCTGTTCGGCCACACGCTGTTCCTCGACCACCCCACCACCGACCGCCTCGCCCGCTGGCGGGAAAAGGCCTATTGGGCAGCGGCCGCGCAGGCGGGCTATGCCTGGCAGGGCTATGCCCAGGCCAAGCTGTCGGGGGTGATCGTGGGGCTGGCCGCGCTGGTCCGCCAGGCCATGCCGGGCGCCGACGAGGACGTGGTCCACGATGCGCTTGCCCAGCATCTGGCGCGCACCACGCTGGCCAGCCCGCACAGCGGCCGCGAACCGATGTCGGCCGACGCGACGGAGTTCCTGCTGCAGCACGATCTGTCTCACCGCATCCGCCGCCTGCAACTGGTGGCGCGGCGGCTGGCGGGTGAATGGCAGCCGCTGGCCGGGGTGAGCGAAGCCGAGCGCGAGGCGGCGCGCGAGGCGGTCTACGCCGCGCTGTCCCTCTATTTCAACCGCGAGGGGCTGGTCGCGCTGGGTTCGGGGTTTGGCGCGGTGGCGGCGAAGGTGTTCACCGATCCGGGCGCTGTGCTCGCGCATATCGCCAGCCATCGCCAGTTGCCCGCGACAGACAGCGTTGCCGATGGCATTCTGGCCCGGGCGATGACGGAGATGCCCCAGCCCTTGCGGCGGGTGGTGCTGCTCGCCTACCTCGGCTTCGCCTATTTCGATGTCGTCACCCTGCCGGTGCTGCGCGGGCAAGGCCTCACCGAGTTCGACCCGGTGAAGGTGGACCGCATCAGCCCCGAGGATTGCGATGCCATCCGCAAGGGCGGCGCGGCGGCCTGCCTCGCGGGGGTGGAGTTCTACAATTTCGGCGCCTTTTTCAGCCGCGCCTTCCGCGAGAACGACTATCTGTGGGGCCGGCTGAACGGCGCCGAGCGGATGGTGGATATCCTGCTCTCGACGCTGGAGCGCGGGCAGGCCTGCCCGCCGGCGGAACGGGCGCTGTGGTTGCGGCGCGTGTTCCTCGCCATTCTCGACGAGGAAGAGGGAAGGCTCACCGCCGATCCCACTCTCATCGCGCAGCTGCGGGCGGAGGTGCTGGCGCAGGGCTGAGCAATGCCCCCCGGCCCCGCCAGCAGCATGCCCATTGGTGTTTGTAATCTCCGGCAGAGCCCATACAGTGGCGGCAAAACACGAAAGGGAGATGCCGCAGATGCCAAACCCCACTTCCGCGCAGGGTGACTGGACGCCCGAGCGCGTGGCCGACCGTTTGCAGATCACCGAGGTGCTCTACCTCTATTGCCGCGCGATAGACCGGATCCAGCCCGCCGACCTCGCCGCCAAGGTATTCCACCCCGACGCGGTAATCGACAAGACCGGCGACCCGGTGCCGGTGGCCGATTTCATCGCCAATGTGGCCGAGCGGCACCCCGGCGTGCCCCGCGCCTCGCATATGACGGTGAACCCGATTGTGGAATTCATCGGGGCGGACAGCGCTTTCGTCGAATCCTGGTGTCTGGCGCTGGAACGGCACGTGCCCTCCGCCGAGGAAACGCGCACCATCGACCGGGTTTTCCGCGTGCGTTACGGTGATGTCTTCGAGCGCCGGGGCGGGCGCTGGCTGATCGCCTCCCGCACCTTCGTTCGCGATCACGTGCTCAGCGTGCCCTATGATCCCGCACTGGAGCCGGTCGGCCTGGCGCTGCTCGACGGGGTTCGCGGCGCCGAGGACCCGCTGGTGCGGATGCGCGCGCGCCTCTTGCCGCAAAAACCATAGGCTTTCGGCGGGCCGCGCGTTTGATGAACTGTCACATTGCCGTGCCATGTGCCGACGATGGACGTTCTGGTTGTCGGGAATGATTCGGGCGTAGTCGATGCGATCGTGCGGGGTCTGGGCGCCGCCGGCCATTGCGCATCGACAATCGATTTCGGACCGGGCGCGATTCACGCCTGCCTCCATCACCGGCCTGATGCGGTTGTGCTCGACCATGCCCAGTCCGCCGTGCACGCCCCGCCAGAGATGCCGCTCCGCGTTGTCGAGCAGTTGCGCGAATCACCCTATTCCCCGCCCGTGCTGATGATCGGCATGCAGGCCAGCGTGCAGGACCGCGTCGCCGGTCTGCGGGCCGGGGCCGACGATTACCTGAGCCTGCCCTGCGACAGCGAGGAACTGGCCGCGCGGCTGCAGGCCATCGTGCGCTGCGCCGAGCGGCGGAGCGCCCGGCCCCCCGCCATGGGCGCCCTGGCCATGCGCGTCGGCGCGCTGCTGCTGGATCCCGATGGGCACCGGGCGCTGCGGGGCACGCGGGCGGTGATGCTCAACCGCCGAGAATATTCCCTGCTCCCCTTTTTGATGCGCCATGCCGATCAGGTGGTCAGCCGCGCCATGCTGCTGAACGGGGTGTGGAATTATGAATTCGCCCCGACGGCCAATATCGTGGAGAGCAATCTCAGCCGCCTGCGCGGAAGGCTGAAGCTGCTGGGCTGCGACCCGGTGGAGACGCGGCGCGGTCAGGGCTATATGCTGCGCACCGACCGTTGCCTTTGAGAAGCACGGGCCTGCGGGCGGCCCGTTTTGCGGCCACGCACAGTAAAATTCCGCACATTCAGTACTATCACCCAGCGCCGCCCTCCGCCGGGCGCGCAATTCCGCGCCGGGCTGGCCGGCGTTGCGGGCAATACAATTATTCTAAATTTGTAATCTTGGCGGCCAATGTCGCACTTGCAGCAACTTGTAACAAACCCGTCATGGATCGCTCATAGCCGTCGCGAACCGGGGTGTGGCGCTCGCCCGCTCGAGCTTGTGGGGTCACTGACATGTCTGCCAAAACCTTGGCTTTTGCCGCTTTTGCGGCGGGGCTGCTTGTGCCCTGCGTTTCCGCCGCCGATCCGGCGCAGCTTGCGCCCACCGCGCCTGCCGCTGCCGCCATGCTCGCGCCGGCCGAAAAGCCGGTGCTGCATTATCTCAATGCCGCCGATCTGCTGCCGCAGCGCATGCTGGCCATGCCCGCCGTGCGCGGTTCCACCGAGGAATCCGAGGAGCTGGCCACCCTGCACGCGATGATCGCCCACGCCTCGCCCGAGCGGCTGGCGCAGGCGGCGTGGGACGAGCAGCACGAGGATCCGTCGATCTTCAACGACGCGCTGGGTCGCGACCTTACCAAGCTGCCGCAGACCTGGGCGCTGCTGATCAGCGTGCAGGACGAAGCCGCCGCCGCCGCCAGCATCGCCAAGGACGCCTTCGGCCGCCAGCGCCCCTATGGCGTTGACGAGACCTTGCCCACCTGCGTGCCGATGGACCGCACCAAGGCGCTGCGCAGCTATCCCAGCGGCCACGCCAGCCTCGGCTATTCCGTGGGCTGGGTGCTGGCGCGGCTGATGCCGGAATTCGCCCATGTCATCCTCGCCCGCGCGCAGGATTATGCCCGCAGCCGCCAGCTGTGCGGCGCGCATTTCCCCTCCGATACCGAGGCGAGCCATGTGCTGGCCACGGTGGTTGCCGAGCGCCTGCTGGCCGATCCGCGCCTCGCCAGCCAGCTGGCCGCCGCGCGTGCCGAGTTGAAGAATCCGGCCGAGCTGGCCGCCCACTGATCACACACCGAATTCAGACGATACCGAATTAAAACAGGGAGCCTACCAATGAATTTCACGACCTACACCCGCACGCTGCTGCTGGCTGGTGCCAGTGCCGCCGCGCTGCTGGCAACGCCGGCCTTTGCTGCCGCTGCCGCTGCCGCCGACGGCACCCCCATCACCAACAGCGATGACATCGTCGTCTCCGCCACCAATGTGAACAAGGCCACGCCGATCACCGCCTCGGTGCATACCTTCGAGCCGCAGTCGATCGTGTCGCGCTCGATCATCGAGAACAGCATCGCGCCCACGGCCGACTACTCGCAGGTCCTGCTGCTCACGCCCGGCGCCTCGCTGGCCCCCAGCTCGGGCAACGGCATTGGCCTTGGCGACCAGAAGATCACGCTGCGGGGCTTCACCGACGGCCACTACAACATCACCTATGACGGCATTCCGTTCAACGACTCGAACGATCCCACCCACCACTCGACCTCGTACTTCCCCAATGGCACCTACGAGCGCATCATCGTCGACCGCGGCCCGGGTGCCGCCACCGATCTCGGCCAGGCCAGCTACGGCGGCAACGTCCACATCATCAGCCGTGAAGTGGCCGACAAGTTCTTCGTTCAGGGCGAGGCGGTTTACGGCAGCTTCAACACCAACCTGGCGCGCGTCACCGTCAACTCGGGCTCCATCGCCAAGCTCGGTGACCTGAAGATCATCGCCGTGGGCGAATACAAGCGCACCGATGGCGCACTCAGCAACCAGCCGGGCTGGTGGGGCAACGGCTTCGTCAAAATCGAGAAGCCGATCGGCTCCAACGCCAAGTTCAGCGTGCTGGGCAACTATAACCAGAGCCTGTTCAACCAGTCCGACGCCGCCGGCGGCGCCACCAAGGCGCAGACCGCGCTGTATGGCCTGCGATATGGCGCGACCACAGCGGCCAACCCGGGCCTCTATGCCAACGCCCAGGCCGCCTGGAACTGGCAGAACAAGACCACGGACATGGAAATTGCCCGTCTGCAGTGGAACGTGACGAGCAACCTGAAGCTCGACAACAAGCTCTACACCTATGCCTACAAGAACTTCACGGTCTCGACCGAGGACTCGACCACGCCGTGCAACGTGCTCAGCACCGCCAGCCAGTGCACGGGCGCGGGCTACAGCAACGTGAATGCCTATAGCGCGGTTGGTCTGGGCGGCGGCTTCGGCAGCACGGTTGCTGGCGACATCCCCGGCTACACCAAGGTCAACTCCTATCGTAACTGGGGTGACATCCTGCAACTCGACTACAACACCGCCTTCGGCACCGCCAAGGTCGGCACGTGGTACGAGCATTCCGGTTCGCACCGCTATCGCTACGACTACGACTTCACCACCGGCGCCGCTGCCGGTGGCATCAGCAACTACAATTTCAACTTCGCCATCATGAACAATGGGGCGAACTGGAACTGGAAGGAGAAGGACACCGCCGCCAACACCATGTTGAACGGCCAGCTGGTGCCCGCCTACATCAAGTATGACGAATACACGAGCTGGGACCAGATCCAGGGCTTCGGCGAGTTCGAGTTCAAGCTGCTGAACGACGCGCTGACCATCACCCCGGGCGTGAAGGTTCAGGACTTCACCCGCAAGATCGACACGCCGATTGCCTCGCAGTCCGCGCGCGTTGGTATCGCCGCGCAGCAGTCGTATAAGCCGACCCTGCCCTATGCCTCGATCAACTACCTCATCCGCCCGAATCTCTCGGTTTACGGCCAGTTCGCCAAGGGCTTCCTGATCCCGTCGCTGGGCCTCAGCCTCGAGACCAAGGGCAGCAATAACGTCGCCGTGCCGCTCGATCCGTCGCCCACGCGCACGACCAACTATCAGGGTGGTGTGGTCTATGCCGGCGATCGCCTGAACGTCGATGCCGACTACTACTACATCAAGGCCAGCAACTCGATCGCGGTTGACCCGACCAACAGCAACAACATCGTGCTCAACGGCAACCCGGCAGTGTATCAGGGCGTTGAAGGCCAGGTCAGCTATATCCTGATCAAGGGCCTGACCGTGATCGCCAACGGCACGTTGATGA
>CAIXXP010000221.1 GCA_903923465.1 uncultured Sphingomonadales bacterium
AACGAGATCAGCTCGATCACCGGGATCAGCCAGAGCAGCCACACCGGCGTGCCATGCGGCACGAACAGGCTGAAGAAATGCAGGCCGTGGCGCCAGAAGCCCACCACCAGCACGATGGCAAAGGACATGATCGCCAGCACGCCGGTCACCGTGAAGTGGCTGGTGGCGGTGAACGGATGAATGCCCAGCAGGCCCAGCGGCAGCAGCCCGAGAATATTGGCGAACAGGATGAACATGAACAGCGAGAAGATGTAGGGCACATACTTCTTGCCGGCCGGGCCGACGTTGGCGGCCAGCAGATTGTCGACAAAGCCGGTCATGCTCTCCACCGCCATTTGCCAGCGGCCGGGCACCAGCGCGCGCTTCATGCCACCCAGCATGAACAGCCACAGCACCACGGTGGTGATGGCCATCCACAGCGCGGAATTGGTGAAGGCGATATTATGGCCAGCGATTTGCCAGTGATCGGTGCCGAATAGCGGCTCGATCGAGAACTGGTGCATCGGGTCGACGTTGCCCTGTTCGGCTGCCACGGTTCTGCCTCTTGTTTGCTCTTAAAACATTACGCGAAGCGCGCCCTGCCAACCTCCAAGCGGAGAGTCAATCGGGGCGCACACTCGCGGACCGGATGATGTTTCTGAAGGCGATGAATGTCCCAAGGGCCATAACCACCAGCAGGCCCCAGGGCGTTGTGCCTGCCAGCTGGTCAATAACCCAGCCAACAAACGCACCGCCGCCGATCCCCCCGATCAGCTCGGCCAGAACGCGGCTGCCCATGCGATAGTTCACATCGGCTGCCGCACCAGCGGCTGGCTTGGTCCGGGCATCCTCCTGCTCGCGCGCGGCCTTCAGCCGTTCGTCGAGCGCGGTGATGCGCGGATCCTCGCCAACAGGGTCTCGGGCAGGTTCGTCGCTCATGGCCTAGCTCCTGTAAAACGCAGGTGACCCCGGTTCAGGGAGCAGAGACTTGTGCGACGGTTCCCCGCCGAGGGCGCCGACCCCTTAGGCGGGGGGCATGCCCAAGTCAACCGACTGATCGACACCCGCCATCGCCCCTTCCCCCACCCCCGCCCGCCGGCCGGGCGCGGCGGCGGCACCGTGCCCCTTGCGCCGCGCGGCGCGCGCGGGCAGAACCTTGGCGGTGCGCCACTCATGCGCCCGTTTATACAGGAAAAAGCTGCGTGCCCGACGGCGATCTCTTCGAGGGGGAAGATGCAAACAGCGGCCGCGAACGCCCCGCCGCCCGCAACCGCCTGTCCGAGGAACGCATCGCCCAATCGGGCGCCGACACCAGCGGCCACCGCGCCCGCCTGCGCAAGCGCCTGCTGGACGGCGGCACCGATGCCCTGGCCGACCACGAGATCGTCGAATATCTGCTGATGACCGCCATTCCCCGCCGCGACGTCAAGCCGCTGGCCCGCACCCTGCTCACCCGCTTCGGCAGCCTGGCCGGCGTGTTCAACGCCGATTCGCAAAGCCTGGCCCTGCACCCCGGCATGGGCGAGAGCAGCGCGGCGGCCATCCGCATCGTGGCGCTGGCCGCCCGGCGCTTCGCCCGCACCCGCGCCACCGAGGCCCCGGTGCTCGGAAGCTGGCAGGCCCTGCTCGATTACCTGACCATCGACATGGCCCACCTGACGGTCGAGCGCGTGCGCGTGCTGTTCCTCGACGCCAAAAACCGCCTGATCCGCGACGAGCACGTGGCGGATGGCAGCATCGACGAGGCCGCCATCCACCCACGCGAGGTCATCCGCCGGGCGTTGGATATCGGCGCCACCGCGCTGATCATCGTCCACAACCACCCTTCCGGCAGCCCCGAGCCCAGCCGCGCCGACATCCAGATCACCAACCGCATCGCCGAGGCCGGGCGCCTGCTGGGCATCGAGGTGCACGATCACGTCATCATCGGGCGCGAGGGGCACGTTTCGCTGAAGGCCAAGGGGCTGATTTAGGGATAGGGCAAGAAGGGGGTAGTCTTCGGGGGGGCCAGCATTTCTCTTGAGAAATGCGACCGCAACCGAAGCCCGCCAAACCCCATTACTGTCGCCGTCGCGCACCACCTCAGCGTCGTGCCCCGCCGCGCAGCGGCTATAAATGCCTGCGGCGCGTGAGCTTGGGCGCGGGGTTGCCGTTGGCGCTATCTCGCGCCGGGAGACGTTAAGGGGCGCAGGGGTTTGCCCCCGCTGCTCGTCCTCCGCTTCCCTCCCCCTTGCCTTTCCAGCCCGCTCCCCCTAGCGCCCCGCCCATACCGTCCATCACGATTACACACGGAGACGCCGCATGGTCCCCCGCTATTCCCGCCCGCAAATGACCGCCATCTGGGAGGCCGAGGAGCGTTTTCGCATCTGGTTCGAGATTGAGGCCCATGCCACCGACAAGCTGGGTGAGCTGGGCGTCGTCCCCGCCTCTGCCGGCAAGGCGCTATGGGCCTGGTGGGCCACGGGTCCCAAGATCGACGTGGCCGCCATCGACGCCATCGAGGCCGTGACCAAGCACGACGTCATCGCCTTCCTCACCTGGGTGGCGGAGCAGGTGGGCGATGAAGCCCGCTTCATGCATCAGGGCATGACCAGCTCGGATGTGCTGGATACCACGCTGAACCTGCAACTGGTGAAGGCCAGCGACATCCTGCTGGAGGATATCGACGCGCTGCTGGCCGCCATCAAGCGCCGCGCCTTCGAGCACAAATATACCCCCACCATCGGCCGCAGCCACGGCATCCACGCCGAGCCGACCACTTTCGGCAAGAAGCTGGCGGAAGCCTATGCCGAGTTCACCCGCGCCCGCGCCCGCCTCGTCAACGCCCGCGCCGAAATTGCCACCTGCGCCATCTCCGGCGCGGTCGGCACCTTCGCCAATATCGACCCCAGCGTGGAGGAATATGTCGCCGAGAAGCTGGGTCTGGCGGTAGAGCCGGTCTCCACGCAGGTGATCCCGCGCGACCGCCACGCCATGTTCTTCGCCACGCTGGGCGTCATCGCCAGCAGCATCGAGCGCCTCGCC
>CAIXXP010000222.1 GCA_903923465.1 uncultured Sphingomonadales bacterium
CGTGTGCTCTTCCGATCTCTGTCAAGGTTGCGATTAACGGGTTCGGCCGCATCGGGCGCAACGTCGCGCGCGCCATTCTCGAGCGCGCCGATTGCGGGCTGGAGCTGGTCTCGATCAACGATCTGGCGAGCCCCAAGGCCAACGCGCTGCTGTTCAAGCGCGACAGCGTGCATGGCGCCTATCCCGGCACCGTCGAGGTGGACGGCAATGATCTGGTGATTGACGGCAAGCGCATTCAGGTGACCGCCGAGCGCGATCCGGGCGATCTGCCGCACGCCGCCAACGGTATCGACATCGTGCTGGAATGCACCGGTTTTTTCACCACGCGCGACACCGCTGGCAAGCACCTGACCGCAGGCGCCAAGCGTGTGCTGATTTCCGCGCCCGGCAAGGGCGTCGACCTGACCGTCGTGTTCGGTGTGAACCACGAGAAGCTGACCGCCGATCACCTGATCGTCTCGAATGCTTCGTGCACCACCAACTGCCTGGCACCCTTCGCCAAGGTTCTCCACGAAGCGATCGGCATTGAGCGTGGCCTGATGACCACGATCCACAGCTATACCAACGATCAGAAGATCCTCGACCAGATTCATTCCGATACGCGCCGCGCTCGCGCCGCCGCGCTGAACATGATCCCCACCAGCACCGGCGCCGCCGTGGCCGTGGGCGAGGTTCTGCCCGAACTGAAGGGCAAGCTCGACGGTTCCTCGATCCGCGTGCCGACCCCCAACGTCTCGGTGGTCGACCTCACCTTCACGCCGAAGCGCGACACCACCAAGGAAGAAGTCAACGCCCTGCTGAAGGCTGCGGCCGAGGGCGCGCTGAAGGGCGTGCTGGGCTATACCGACGAGCCGCTGGTTTCGATCGACTTCAACCACGATCCGCACTCGTCGACTATCGACAGCCTGGAGACGGCGGTGCTGGAAGGCAAGCTGGTGCGCGTGCTGAGCTGGTACGACAATGAATGGGGCTTCTCGAACCGCATGGTCGATACGGCCGGCGTGATGGGCAAGCTGCTCTGAGTAACCGAGGGGGCGGGGCGAAGGCTCCGCCCTTTTTGGTAGTTAAGATATAGAGATAGACGCAGGGGCGTTACGCCCCTGCACCCCACAACGTCTTCCGGCGACAGAACAGGGCCAAAGGCAGCGTCTGGCCCGACCCACCGCGCCGCAGGCGGTTAAAGCCGCTTCGCGGCCGCATACGGCGCTGAGATATGGGCGCCACGAACACGTTAGTGGGGGTTTGGGGGTGTAACACCGCCAAGTCTGAATTCTTGAGGAAATGACAGATGCCAAATTTCCGCAAACTCGATGATCTGGGCGATGTGACCGGCAAGGTCGCGCTGGTGCGGGTGGATTTCAACCTGCCGATGAAGGATGGCGCTGTCACCGAGGACAGCCGCGTGCGCGCCGCCGCGCCCACCATTCTCGAACTGTCGGCCAAGGGCGCCAAGGTGCTGCTGCTGGCCCATTTCGGCCGGCCCAAGGGTGCCCGCGATGCCAGCCAGTCCCTTAGCCTGGTAATGGGCGCTGTCGAGAGGGTGCTGGGCAAGGAAGTGATGTTCGTGCCCGAGATCGCCGGCGATATCGTCAAGCAGAGCATCGGCATTCTGGGCAATGGCGATATTGCCCTGCTGGAAAACACCCGCTTCTGGCCGGGCGAGGAAAAGAACGATCCCGAACTGGTGAAGGCGATTGCCGCCAACGCCGATTTCTATGTGAACGACGCCTTTTCCGCCGCCCACCGTGCCCATGCCACCACCGAGGGGTTGGCGCATGTGCTGCCCGCCTATGCCGGCCGCAGCATGCAGGCCGAGCTGGAGGCGCTGGGCAAGGCGCTCGACAATCCGCAGAAGCCGGTGGCCGCTGTGGTGGGCGGGGCCAAGGTTTCCAGCAAGCTGGATGTGCTGCAACATCTCGTCACCAAGGTTGATCATTTGATCATCGGCGGCGGCATGGCCAACACTTTCCTCGCCGCGCGCGGGGTCGCTGTGGGCAAGAGCCTGTGCGAGCACGACCTGGCCGATACCGCCAATGCCATTCTCGACGCCGCCGATGCCGCCGGCTGCACGGTGCACCTGCCTTACGAGGTGGTGGTAAGCCAGGAATTCGCCGCCAACCCGCCTTCCATGCGCACCTGCAACGTGCATGAGGTGGCCGACAACGAGATGATCCTCGATTGCGGCCCGGCCAGCGTGGAAAGCCTGGGCGATGTGCTGAAAACCTGCCGCACGCTGGTGTGGAACGGGCCGCTCGGCGCTTTTGAAACCCCGCCTTTCGATGCCGCCACGGTGGCGCTGGCCCGCATGGCCGCCGCCCTCACGCGCGAGGGCTCGCTGGTCTCGGTGGCCGGGGGTGGTGACACGGTTGCCGCACTCCACCATGCCGGCGTGGCGCAGGACTTCACCTATATTTCCACCGCCGGTGGCGCCTTCCTCGAATGGATGGAAGGGCGCGAGTTGCCCGGCGTCAAGGCTTTGGAAATCTAATCGGCCTATCCGCCCAGGTCATCGGGGGCGGTTGCCCCCGGCGACCGGGCGGGCTAAGCGCCACCGGTTGTTTTCTCTTTCGCATACCTATGCGACTATCGTTTCAGGCCAAAATCGGCGTCTTTCAACGCAAAACACCTACAGGAGCCCTGCATGAGCACGAGCAAAGCCGTCCAGAAAATCCTCGGCAACTACGAGTCGGACAACCCCGGCGTGAAGGCCAACCTTCACCACATCCTGATGCAGGGCAAGCTGGGCGGCACGGGCAAGCTGATCATTCTGCCGGTAGATCAGGGCTTTGAGCATGGCCCCGCCCGCAGCTTCGCGGTGAACCCGCCGGCCTATGACCCGCACTATCACTACCAGATCGCCATTGACGCCGGCCTGTCGGCCTATGCCGCGCCGCTGGGCATGCTGGAAGCGGGCGCTGACACCTTTGCTGGTCAGATCCCCACCATCCTGAAGCTCAACAGTTCGAACAGCTGGGCCAGCGGCGCCAACCAGGCGGTGACGGCCAGCGTGGACGATGCGCTGCGCCTCGGCTGCTCGGCCATCGGCTTCACCATCTATCCCGGCTCAGACGACGTTTTCGAGATGATGGAAGAGATCAAGGAACTGCGCGCCGAGGCGGCTTCGGTCGGCATCGCCACGGTGATCTGGTCGTACCCACGCGGCGGCCATCTGCCCAAGAGCGGCGAACTGGCGCTGGATGTCGGCGCCTATGCCGCGCACATGGCGGCGCTGCTGGGTGCACATATCATCAAGGTGAAGCTGCCCTCCAACCACATCGAGCAGGAAGAGGCCAAGAAGGCCTATGAGGGCACCGACTGGTCGAAGCAGTCCGACCGGGTGCGCCATGTCGTGCAGTCCAGCTTTGCCGGCCGCCGCATCGTGGTGTTCTCGGGCGGCGCGGCCAAGGGTGCCGATGCCGTCTATCAGGACGCGCGCGACATCCGCGACGGTGGCGGCAATGGCTCGATCATCGGCCGCAACACCTTCCAGCGCCCGCGCGACGAGGCGCTGACCATGCTGGCCAAGCTGGTGAACATCTACAAGGGCAAGGAATAAACCCTACTTGCGCCCCCCCCCCGGATTGATAAGCCTATGCTTATTGATCGGGGGAGGGGCGCATGGCCTACGGGGATAATCAGAAGTCATTTTCATTGGTTAGTCTGGCGCCGGTGGCGGCGGGGTTCGCCGCCTCTCATTTCCTAGGGCCGTTTCTATTCATCGCCACCATTGCCTCCGTGCTGGGTGTTCTGGTGGTCAGTCGGGTGCGAAAAGCTGCCAGCTTCCCGACCCGCTGGGCCGCCGGTCTGGTACTGGGCCAGGTGGGTGGGATGATTTTCGCGGTGGTGATGCAGCCAGCTTTGTTGGGCGTGGCCTTTCTCGACATCGTCGTTGGGCTGGTATTGGTCGTCTGGCTGCTGATCTCGCTCAGTCGTTGGCCGGCAGGTCTGTTGATCGCGTTTGAGGTGGTTGCGCTCGTCGCGAATATGCGGGCAATGTCCCTGCTGTCCGAGTGGAACCATACGATGCCCACACTGTTGGTGCATATTCTCCTGCGCCTGGGTATTATTGGCGCATTGGTCGCTGGGTGGCGGCGGGGGTTCATGGCAGAGCCGCTCAACGATCATCCGGAAGACGTTTTCACCTGATGGTCAAGTCGAGTGGTTTACGCTAACTCCCCCTCATGTTTGATGAACCCCAATTCGAGCACCAGCGGGTGCATGCCAAGATTTACCTGATCTCGCCGCAGCATGTTGCCGGCGATTTTCCCGAGCGGCTGGCCCGCGCTCTCGATGCGCCGGCCAACAGCCACCACCGGGTCGCCGCCTTCCAGTTCCGCGTGAAGGGCATCGACGAGCACGAGGCTGCCCGTCTGGCCGAACCGTTGCAGCGCATCTGCGAGGCGCGCGAGGTGGCGTTCATCGTCAACGATTCGGTCAGCCTGGCCAAGCGGCTGGGGGCCGATGGTGTGCATCTGGGGCAGGACGACATGGCCCGCGAGGGCAGTGTGAAGGACGCCCGCGAGCGGCTGGGTAAAGACGCGCAGATCGGCGTCACCTGCCACGGCAGCAAGCATCTGGCGCTGGAGGCCGGCGAGGCCGGGGCCGATTATGTCGCCTTTGGCGCCTTCTACCCCACCACCACCAAGGAGGTGGAGCACCACGCCGAGCCTGCCGTGCTGACCTGGTGGCAGTCGCTGTTCGAGATTCCCTGCGTCGCGATTGGCGGCATCACGCCCGACAACGCCGGGCCGCTGGTGCAGGCCGGCGCCGATTTCATCGCGGTGTATGGCGCGGTGTGGAATGGCGACGAGGCGGCCAATGTCGTGGCGCTGTCGGAGGCCATCGCCGGGGCGACCTGAGGGTTTGACAGTGCAAGTCTTGGCGCGGCGTTTAATGTGCCGAGTGCCGATGCAAACCGGTTGGCACCCCAACCCTCCTTACTGTCGGCCTCGGCCCCGCCCATGGGCGTTGCGCCTTGCCTCGCGGCGGTTTTGTATCGCCTGCGGCGCTTCAGTTGCGGCATCAGGCGGCGTTCAGCACCGCCTTCTCGCCGGAAGGCGTTAAGGGAGCGCGAGGGCCACTGGCCCTCGCATCGTGCCTGTGCCATCACTTGCCTATGACACCTGACGCCCGACCCCGCGAACTCACCCTGCGCGCCATATTGCTGGGTGCCGCGCTTACCGTGGTGTTCACCGCCGCCAATGTCTATCTGGGGCTGAAGATCGGCCTTACCTTCGCCACCTCGATTCCGGCGGCGGTGATCTCGATGGCGGTGCTGCGGGCCTTTTCGGGCGCGACCATTCTGGAAAACAACATTGTGCTGACCATTGCCAGCGCGGCGGGCACGCTGTCGGCGATTATCTTCGTGCTGCCCGGGCTGGTGATGATCGGCTGGTGGACGGGCTTTCCCTATTGGCAGTCGGTTGCGGTTATCGCGGTGGGCGGCGTGCTGGGGGTGATGTATTCGGTGCCGCTGCGCCGCGCGCTGGTGAGCGGGTCGAGCCTGCCCTATCCCGAGGGGGTGGCGGCGGCCGAGGTGTTGAAACTGGGCTCTGGCGGCACGGGTGGGGCGGAAAATGCCGCTGGCCTCAGGGCCATTGGCGCGGGGTCGGCGGTGTCGGCGCTCTATGCCCTGCTGGCCAAGATGGGGCTGGTGGCCGAGGAGACGAGCCGCGCCGTGCGCTTCGGCTCCGGCGCCACGGCCTTTTCCACCAGCTTTTCGCTGGCGCTGATTGGCGTCGGCCATCTGGTCGGGCTGGCGGTGGGGGTGGCCATGCTGGTGGGGTTGGTGATTGGCTGGCTGGTGCTGCTGCCGCATTACACCGCTGGCGTGGGGCTGCATGGCGCGGATCTGGCGGCGCTGGTCTCCGACAGCTTTCGCCACAAGGTGCGCTTTGTCGGCGCTGGCACCATTGGCGTGGCGGCGGTGTGGACCTTGCTGCGCGTCATCGGGCCGATCATGCGCGGCATTGCCGGCTCGCTGAGGGCGGCCCGGCAGCGCGCGGCGGGGCAGGGCGACAGCCTGCCCATCACCGAGCGCGACCTGCCGATCGGGCTGGTGGTGGCGGTGATTCTGGCGACGATGGTGCCGATTGGGCTGCTCATCGCCGGCTTTGCCCGGGGCGGGCCGATCGAGGCGCATTTCTGGCCGGTGATGGTGGCAACGGTCGCCTATGTGCTGGTGGCCGGCGTGGTGATCGCCAGCGTCTGCGGCTACATGGCCGGGCTGATCGGTGCCTCGAACAGCCCGATTTCCGGCACCGGCATTCTCGCGGCGCTGGGCATCGCGCTGGTGCTGGCGGCGTTTTTCGGCCGGAATACCGGGGTGCATGGCGGGGCAGGGGAGGCCCGCGCGCTGGTCGCTTTCGCCTTGTTCGTCACGGCGATTATCTTTGGCGTGGCGACCATTTCCAACGACAATCTCCAGGACCTGAAAACCGGCGAGCTGGTGGGCGCGACGCCGTGGCGCCAGCAGGTGGCGCTGGTGCTGGGGGTGGGGTTTGGCGCGCTGGTGATTCCGCCCATCCTTGGCCTGCTCAACACCACTTTCGGCTTTCAGGGCACGCCGGGCGTGGGGCCGCAGGCGCTGGCGGCACCACAGGCCGCGTTGATCACCGCCATCGCGCAAGGGGTGCTGGGCGGCACGCTGGATTGGCACCTGATCAACCTTGGCGCCGCGATTGGCGCGGTGGTCGTGGCGGTTGATGAAATCCTGCGCAAGACCGGGCGGGGCAGCATGCCGCCGCTGGCCGTGGGCATGGGCATCTATCTGCCGATGGGCCTCACCTTGCTGATCCCACTGGGGGCGCTGATTGGCTGGGCATACGACCGCCGGGCCCAACGCGCGGCTGACCCCGAGCGGATGCGGCGGCTGGGGGTGCTGGCCGCCACCGGGCTTATCGCCGGGGAAAGCCTGTTTGGCGTGGTGTTTTCCGGCATCGCCGCCGCCAGTGGCAAATCGGCGCCGCTGGCCGTGGTGGGCGACATCCCGGCCGCCCTGCCGTTGGGAATCGTGGCCTTCATTGCGGCAATCGTCTACGTTTACGCCACCATCAGCCGGGCAACTCCGCGCGATTAGTGCTGGTTGTTCAGCACCTGCCGAATGCAGCGCAGTGTGCTTTCCGTGCCGTCAGGGGCCAGGCGGCGCAGGAATCCATCGCTGAGGCTGTGATAGCGCTCGCCGCGCTTGGGGCCGCTGGTCATGACGACAAGCTTGCCGGTGAGCAGATAGCTGCCCCGGCCCGCGGTGCTGCGATAGACCGAATCGTGCAGCACGGTGAAATCCTCGGTCGGCTGGTGGATCCCGGCTTCGCCCAAGGCATCCCCGTCCTCCTCGCAGAGATAGTCGCCGCGATGCAGCGTGCTGATCGGGCCATCCAGCCCGCCGCGCGCCGCCTTGGCCGTGGCGGGTGCGGGCGACGCGATCACCAGCGCCATCGCCATCGCCGACAGCAGGCAGGGCGGCGCC
Source organism: uncultured Sphingomonadales bacterium (assembly GCA_903923465.1). Lineage (GTDB taxonomy): Bacteria > Pseudomonadota > Alphaproteobacteria > Sphingomonadales > Sphingomonadaceae > Novosphingobium. The sequence continues at coordinate 7,469 of CAIXXP010000222.1, forward strand.
GCCGCCATCGTGCGATGTCGCGGCAAAGATTGCCAGCGGGCCGCACCCACGTTAAGGGCGCGCGTGTCCGACATCCCGGCGAGGGCCAAAAGCCCGGCGCCGGGGCTGTCGCTGTCCATTGTTCTGCTCTTTGCCATTGAAGGTTCTTACCCATGAAGATCAGCGGCGTCGATATTCGTCCCGGTAATATTCTCGAATATGAGAAAGGCATCTGGAAAGTTGCCAAGACCCAGCACACCCAGCCCGGCAAGGGCGGTGCCTTCATGCAGGTAGAGATGAAGAACCTCATCGACGGCCGCAAGACCAATGTCCGCTTCCGCAGCCAGGACACCATTGAGCGGGTGCGCCTCGACACCAAGGATTTCCAGTTCCTTTACGCCGAGGGCGATGATCTGGTGTTCATGGATGTGGAAACCTACGACCAGATTACCCTGCCGAAGGATCTGCTCGGCGATGCCGCCGCTTTCCTGCAGGATGGCATGACCGCCGTGCTCGAAATGTATGACGACCGCCCGATCAGCGTCGCGCTGCCCGATCAGGTTGAGGCCACCATCGTTGAGGCCGACGCCGTGGTAAAGGGGCAGACCGCCTCGTCCAGCTACAAGCCCGCGCTGCTCGACAACGGTGTGCGGGTGCTGGTGCCGCCGCATATTGGCGCGGGCACGCGCATCATCGTGGATGTGTATGAGCGCACCTACGTCAGCAAGGTGGGCTGATCGCACATCATGTCAGCAGTATCCGGTCTGGTCCGCATGATGGAAAAAGCTGCCCGCAAGGCCGGGCAGCGTTTGCGTCGCGATTTTGGTGAAGTCGAGCATCTGCAGGTCTCCCGCAAGGGCCCGGCGGATTTCGTGTCGAAGGCCGATCAGGCCTCCGAGCGCACGATCTATGACGAGTTGCTTGCGGCGCGCCCCGACTGGGGTTTCGTGCTGGAAGAGGGCGGGGTGATCGAGGGCGACCCGACCAAGCCGCGCTGGATCATCGATCCGCTCGATGGCACCAGCAACTTCCTGCATGGCATCCCGCATTTCGCCATTTCCATCGCGGCTCAGGAGCCGAAGCTGGATGGCAGCGGCTGGGGCGATGTGATCGCCGGGCTGGTCTATCAGCCGATCACCGACGAGAGCTTCTGGGCAGAAAAGACGCGCGGCGCCTGGTTGCAGGATCGCCGCCTGCGGGTTTCCGCCCGTCGCCACCTCGACGAGAGCCTGATCGCCACCGGCATTCCCTTTGCCGGCGCCGGCGATCCCGTGGCATGGACCAAGATCTATCAGGCATTGGCACCGGAAGTGGCGGGCATCCGCCGCTTTGGCGCCGCCGCGCTCGATCTGGCCTGGGTGGCCGCCGGGCGGTACGAAGGCTTCTGGGAAAGCGGGCTGAAGTCGTGGGACACGGCTGCCGGCTGCCTGCTGGTGCGCGAGGCGGGCGGCTTCGTGACCGACTGGCGCGGCGTGTCGCAGCCGATCTGCGATGTGCAGGTGCTGGCGGGCAACGATGCGCTGCATTCGAAGCTGCACAAGGTGCTGGCGGGCGCGCTGCGGTAACCGACTCTGGGTGATAATCGACTCTGGGCGCTAATCAACTCTGGGGGCTTGGCATCCGGGGCACTTGGCCCTAGAGGCAGCCCGGCTCCCATGGTTTTGGGCGGGTGTGGCGGAATGGTAGACGCAGCGGATTCAAAATCCGCCGTTGGCGACAACATGCCGGTTCGAGTCCGGCCACCCGTACCAGTTTTTAGAAGGGCATTTGGCAGGGGCTAGCCCCTCCACCCCTTCCTGTCATCGTGGGGTTTGGGGGTTCGGCTACCGCGCCAAGTGGCCGCGCCGCAGGCTATATCATAGCGACTTCGCGCTGCAGGCGGACGGTTAGCCCCCACCACTACCTCTCGCCGGAAGACGTTCCGGGGGTTTGGGGGTGCAACACCCCCAAGAACCGGCTTTTTCTCCCTAAAACGCCTCATCCGCCAGCGCCATCATCGATCCCTTGCCCGCCTTGATCGCTTGCAGGATGCTGCCCACCTGCGGCAGGATGCGCTCGAAATAGAACGTGGCCGTCTTCAGCTTGGCATCATAGAATGCGGCGTCCTCGCCACCGGCGGCCAGCTTGCCCACCGCGATCCGCGCCGATTTGGCGAAGCAATAGGCAATCGCCACCAGACCCATCAGGCGCAGATAGTCGGTCGCGGCGGCGGCGCCTTCCTCCGGATCTTTCATGCCCCGCTCGGCGATGGTGGCGGTGGCCAGTTGCAGCGCGCCGAAAGCCTTGCCCAGCGCCTCCACCATGGGCTTCAGCGGGCCGTCTGCGCCATTGGCCTCGATGAAGGCGCCGATGGGTTTCAGCAAGCCGCGCAGCAGCCGGCCATTATCGATCGGCAGCTTGCGCCCCACCAGATCCAGCGCCTGGATGCCGTTGGTGCCTTCATAGATCATGGCGATGCGGGCATCGCGGGCGAATTGCTCCACGCCGCTCTCGCGGATGTAGCCGTGGCCGCCATAGCACTGCACCGCCAGATTGGCGCTCTCGTGGCCGAGGTCGGTAAACAGGGCCTTCACCACCGGGGTCATCAGCGCCACGAAATCGGCGGCCCGGGCGCGGGTCTGGGCGTCCTCGGCAAAGGCCTCGGCATCCAGCGCGCGGGCCACCCAGCCGGCCAGGGCCCGGCAGCCCTCGTTGTTTGCCCGCATCGTCATCAGCATGCGGCGGATATCGGGGTGGACGATCAGCGGGTCGGCGGGCAGGTCGGGCCGCTTGGCACCGGCCACCGAGCGGCCTTGCAACCGCTCGCGCACATACCACACGGCGGATTGATAGGCTGCCTCGCCCAGCCCCAGCCCCTGCATGCCGACAGAGACGCGCTCGGCGTTCATCATGGTGAACATGCAGGCCAGGCCCCGGTTGGGCTCACCGACGATCCAGCCGGTGGCATCGTCGAAGTTCATCTGGCAGGTGGCCGAGGCCTTGATGCCCATCTTGTGCTCTATGGCGCCGCAGGAGACGCCGTTGCGCTCGCCGGCGTTGCCTTCGGCGTCGGGCAGGAATTTGGGCACGAGGAACAGGCTGATGCCCTTCACCCCGGCCGGGGCATCGGGCAGACGGGCCAGCACCAGATGGATGATGTTGCTGGTCAGATCGTGCTCGCCGGCGGAGATGAAGATCTTGGCGCCGGTGAGGCGATAGGAGCCATCGGGCTGCGGCACGGCGCGGGTGCGCAACAGGCCGAGGTCGGTGCCGCAATGCGGTTCGGTGAGGCACATGGTGCCCGACCATTCGCCGCTGACCATCTTGGGCAGATAAGCCGCCTTTAGCGCGGCCTCAGCATGCCCCTCCATGGCGATGGTGGCGCCGTGGGTGAGGCCGGGATAAAGGCTGAACGAGACGTTGGTGGCGCAGACCATCTCCTCCACCAGCTTGGCCAGCCCAGCGGGCAGGCCCTGACCGCCCCATTCCGCCGGGGAAGCCAGCGCATTCCAGCCGCCGGCCAGATAGGTCTTGTAGGCCTCGGGGAAACCCTGCGGTGTGCGCACCACGCCCCGGCTGTCGGGCCCCATCTCCCAGTGGCAGCCTTCCTCGTCGCCGCTGCGGTTCAGCGGCAGCAGCACCTCGCGGGCGAGGCGGTTGGCCTCTTCCAGCACGGCGCCCACCAGATCGGGGGAGAGCTGCCCCTGCTCGGGCAGATCGCCAAAACCATCGTCGCGGTGCAGCTCTTCCAGAACGAAGCGCATGTCGCGCAGCGGGGCTTCATAGACTTGCATTGGTGCCTCCTTGGGCAAAGCGACGGCGCCTGACCGGACCCGCGGGAATGGCAGCGATATGGCGAGGGCAGGGCGGTGACGCAAGGCTGCGGCCACCAGCGAGGTTGCGGCAGATGTCGGCGCTTTGCATGGCCCTCTCGCCTCTTGCCCTTACCCGGCCGATCCCAGACTCGGCCCATCTCTGTCGGGTCCATGGCGATTAGGGCCGCAAATTGCCCTATACGTCAACGCAAATTTGGCGCAGATTACCGACTCATGACAAAGCCATCGGCAGAACGCCGAGGCGCCGTTCCGGCAGCAGGTGAACGCGGTGTATCCTCGCCCGAGCACCTGGCGGAAGGGGATGAGGAGAGAGGTTATGTTTGCAAGCCTGGCCCTGCTGGCCGCCGCTGCCCTGCAACTGGGCGACGTGCCGGCAAACGCCGTGTTGGGCACATGGCAAACCACCACCCGCCACGGCGTGGTTCAGGTGAGCCGCTGCGGGCCATCCATCTGCGGGCGTCTGGTGGATTCGGACGGATTGCGGGCCGATCCGCAATTGCGCGACATTCACAACCAGAATGCCGATTTGCGCCAGCGACCCTTGCGGAACTTACCGATGCTTGACGGCTTCCACTGGAACGGCACCGCCTGGGCCGGCGGGTGGATCTATAACGGCGAGGATGGCGGCACCTATCATGCCACGGTGCATCTGGATGACCCGGCGCACCTGACGGTCAAGGGCTGCATCGTGTGGCCCTTGTGCCGCTCGCAGGTTTGGACGCGGGTCCGCTGACGGACACCGCTGAATTTTTTCGTCGAAGAACAAGAGGAGGACGATGATGAGGGCAAGATTTTCCAAGAGACTGCGGGCTCGCAGCCTGAAGGCCCTGCCGCTGGTGGCACTGTCGCTGGCTGTGCCGGGCGTGGCCCATGCCGCCGGCTTTTACCTGCAGGAGCAATCGGTGCGGGGCGCCGGACGTGCCTTTTCCGGCGAGGCAGCCGATACCGGCGCCGCCTCGCTGTGGTGGAACCCGGCCGCGATTGGCGGACAGGTGGGCGGAGATGCCGACATCGGCCTCAGCGCCATCCTGCCGCATGGCGATGTGAACAACATTGCCACCCACATCATCTATCCGGCACCGATCGGCGCGCAGGGCACCACCGGCTTTGCCCAGAGCGTGCATAACCCGCTGAACAACGGCTATCTGCCCTCCGGCGCGGTGTCCTATGGCATGGGTTCGCTGGCCGCCGGCCTAGCGATCACCTCGCCCTACAGCTTTGAAACCGATTATCCCGATGGCACCTGGGCCAGCTATACCGCCGGCAAGACCCGCCTGCGCACGATTGATATCCAGCCCTCGCTGGCGGTGGCACCGATGGCCGGCATCAGCCTTGGCGTCGGCGTCAATGTCGAGCATTCCAGCGCAGTGCTGTCGAACTATCTGCCGACGAGTCCCGTCACGCCGGATGGCACGGAGACGCTGAGTGGCGGCGGTTGGGATGTGGGCTTCACGCTGGGCGCGCAATGGCACGCCGGGCCGCTCAGCCTGGGCGGCAGCTACAAATCGGCCATTCGCCACCATCTGACCGGCGCCATCGTGCTGGCCGGTATCGGGCCGAACAGCGGCACGATTCCCGCCATGGCCAGCTTCCGCACGCCGTGGCAGGCGACAGTCGGCGCGCGCTTTGCCGTAACGCCCGCCTTCACGCTGAATGCGCAGGTGGTGCGCTATGGCTGGTCGGACTTCGACACGATCACGGTCAGCCTGCCCGCACCGAACAACGCCATCCCCGAGGCCTATCGCGACACCTGGAGCTTTGCTGTAGGCGCGGACTACGCTGTTACCCCGAAGTGGACCGTTCGCGGCGGCGTGCAGCGCGACCAGACCCCGACGCAGAATGGCGCCCGCGACGCGCGCGTGCCCGACGGCAACCGCTGGAACTTCGCCCTCGGCACCACCTATGCGCTGACCAAGGGTTTCAGCATTGATGCCGCGGCCAATTATATCGCCATCGCCAATGCCAGCATCGACCGGCCGACCGCCGTATATGCTGGCACGCCTAACCAGACCGTCATTCTGCCCAATGGTCAGCTGACCGGGGCCGGCGTGGTGGTGCTGTCGCTCGGCGGGCGCCTGAAGTTCTGATTCAGGCTGGTGCCACCCGCAACCGGTGGGGCCCCAGGGCCTGGCCGGGGGCGGGTGGCGCGTTCCAGTGGAGGTGCAATGGAATCCGCCCGGCCCGCTTTGCCGAAAACCGATGCGCGCCCGCTCCGTCCGGCTGCGGATGACGGGGAGGGCGCGGGGTTTCTGGGTATTCAGGATGTGGCCGAACACCTCGGCGTCACCCCGAGAGCTTTGCGTTTTTACGAGGGCAAGGGTCTGATCGAGCCCGGCCGGCGCGGGGGCATGCGGGTCTATTCCCGGCGCGAGGTGGGGCGGCTGCGGCTCATCCTGCGCGGCAAGCGGCTCGGATTTTCCATTCGCGAGATCAAGGAGTTCCTCGATCTATATGATGCGGATCCGCAGCATCTTGAGCAGGTGCGCCTGCTGGCGAGCCGGGTGCGCGCCCGGTTGCAAAATCTGGAGGCTCAGCGCGAGGCGCTGGACCAGACCATCGCCGAATTGCGCCAGATTGATGGCGAAGCGCAAGGCTGGATCGCCAGCCATCTGGCCTGATTAACCGCCGGCTGCGGGCGGGGCCGTCGCGACAGCGCCCGCGTGCCGCACAATATGCGGCGTGACCACAATGTACAGTTCGGTGCGGGATTTGGTCGCCTTCGTGTTGCGGAATGCCTGGCCCAGCAGCGGCACATCGCCCAGCAGCGGCACCTTGGCGTTGGTGGTGATGGTGGAATCCTGCGTCAGCCCGCCAATGATGAAGGTCTCCCCATCCTTCACCGTCGCCGAAGTTTCCGCCTCGCGCTGGCTGATGGTGGGATAGCCTTGCGAATAGCCGGTAACCGAGGAGACCACGCAGAACACATGGCTGGAGACATAGCCATCCTCGCCCACGCGCGGGGCGATTTGCAGCGTGACGCCCACATTCACATATTGCACCTGCTGCGACACACCGTTCACGCCCGACAGGGTGATGGCGGTGAGGATCGGCAGGGCGTCGCCAGTGATGATCTTGGCGGTCGATCCGCTCTGTGCGGCGATGCGCGGGCGGCTGACGATGCGCCCCTGGCCGTTTTGCACCTGCGCCGAAATCGCCGCTTGCAGTTGCAGGCTTTTCAGGAAGCTGCCGGTATAGCTGATGTTACCGGCGTATTGCCCGGCCTGCAGCGTGCCCACGGCGATCTGCCCGGCGGCGTTGGTGAAATCAATGCCCACCGCCTTGGCGCCGCTTTCGGTCAGCTCGACCAGCTCGGTTTCCAGAATGACGCTGTCCACCGGCACGTCGATCAGGGCGATCTGGTCCTGCATCCGCTGGATCGCCGCCTTGGAGCCTTTCAGATAGACGGCGTTCAACCGGCGGTCGACGGCGATGGCGCTGTCCACCGATTGGCCGAGGGGCTGCTCGTCCGGGCCGTTTTGCGCGATGCCCGCCTGCACATAGGCGCCGCCGGTGAGGCTGGTGGAACCGAACCCCGGCTCGCGCGGGGTGAAGCTGTCGTTTGATTTGACCGTAAGCCCTTCCGTCAGCAGGCCAACCACCTCGCTAACGTCGGCATAGCGCAGCATTACCAGTTCATAGCCGTCCTCGCCCGGTGCGGGCTGGTGGGCCTGCGGCAGCGGGCCGGCGGCTGATGCCGTGCTGCCGGTTGCCGATTGCTCCACGCCATTGCTCACCGTCACTTCGACCTTGGCGGCATCGAGGGCGGTGGCGGTCATATGCGCGGGGGCGGTGGTGGCGAACCGCAGGATCAGCACCGTATCCGCCTGATCAAAGCTGATGGACCGCACCAGACCCTTCAGCCCCGGCGGCGCGGTGGCGCCATTGCCGCGCGAGGTGAGGGCAAAGCCCAGCGCGGGCTTGTTGGCATTGGCGCCATTGTCTGCGCCCACCGGCCCGAAGCTGTTGGCCCGCGGGCTGAAGGTCAGCAGCAGGCGGGTTTCCTTGGGCGTCTCGCTGATCAATTGCACCGCCACGAGGCTGGCGGGCGTGGGCTGGGGGCGCAAATCCTGCGCCCGGGCCGCGCGGGGCATAAGGCCGAGCGCCACAAGCAACGCCGCGCACAGCGCCAGCACCGCGCCGCGTGGCATCATGCGGGGGCGGCAACCACTTGTCAGGGCATTCGGGCTGGTCATGGTGCGGGCGTAATCCGCCCGGCAGCCGCTGGCAACGGCCAGCCGGCGCTTAACAAACAGTTGCGGGCCAAACCACCGCGGGCCGAAATGCGGCAATTCAGAATGCCCCCGTGCCCCACGGTGTGCCGTTGCCGGTGGGGCCATCATAGCCGATGGCCGCCGTGCAGAAGTAGGTGCCGCCGCAAGAGCCGTTGTTGCCACTGGTGATGTCGTTCAGCGCGGCGCGCGACACCCAGATCTTGGCGGCGGCATTGGGCCGGGCGCCGGTTGCGCCGTAAATTCCGCCGATCAGCGGCGCCCCCACGCTGGTGCCGCCAAACACCATCCATGCCGAGTTCTGCGCCCGGCCGGTGGGGCCATAGACCGCGACGCCGCTGTAGGGGTCGCCGACGGCGGAGATGTCGGTTTCCATGCGCTTGGCACACAGCTTGTCGGTCTGCCATACGGGCTTGGCATAGACCGCGCTGCAGCCGCTGCCCGAGCCGCTCCACGCCGTCTCGCTCCAGCCACGCGCATTGTTCGCCGGAGAGAGCGTGGTGCCGCCCACCGCGATGACACCCGGCGCGCTGGCGGGAAAACTGGCGCCATAGCCGCTGTCGCCGGCACTGGCCGTGATGGCCACGCCGCTATGGCTGAAGGCCGCGCTGGAGCTTTGCGTGCCGGTCTCGCTGCCGCCATAGGAATTGGATACGACGCTCGCGCCCTTGGCAATGGCCGTGGTGACCGCCGTGGCCAGCGACGAAGTGTTGGCACTGGCGGCCTGCACCAGCATGATGCGGCAATTGGGGCACATGGCACTGACCATGTCGAGATCGAGCGCCTGCTCCTGCGCCCAGCCGGCGCTATAGCTCGGCAGATGCGTGGCGCTATTTTGGTCCATGATGATCAGGCAGCCATTGGCCGTGGTGCAGGGGGGCAGGCCATATTGTGCGCGATAGACCGCCAGATCCGCCGAGGCGTTGGGATAGCCATAGGCATCGACCACCGCGACGATGGTGGAAGCATTGCCGCTCGCGCTGATTGCATAGGCGCGGCGCAAATCCGCCGGGCCATAGCCCGAGGGGATGGACGTGCGCGAGGTGGCGGTCTTCCCGGCCAGCAGATTGCCGACGCTGTCGGTGCGGACGCGGGCGAAGCAGCGGGTGACGCCCGGGCCCGGATTGTGGGCACATACCGCGCGGTGGAAGATAGCGCCATTTGCGTGCACCTCCATCACCGGGGGCTCATCCGCCTGGGCCGGAACCGCGCCCAGCAGCGAAAAACCAAGCACAAAGGCCAAAAGTCTGCCCGCGAGCATAGCACCCTCCATCCGACCGCTCGGACCGTAGCCGCCAAATGTGAATGCGCGACTGCACCTTGCGCGATCAAACTAGCGGTAACCCCCGGTCGCGCCATTCGCCGGCGTCATAGGGATTCGTTTATCATTCCCGGCTCCAGCTTGCGAGAGGGGGCGGCAAATAAAAAAATCCCCAGCCCCGGCCAGAACAGTTGCCGGGCGGGCATTGTCAAGAATTCGATATATACGTTAATTCACAGGGTTAACCGGCGAAATATCGGCCAATGCGACAAATCCGCGAAAAAACGCTTGAATGAGAAATCCGAGTGTGATTCTGTAGCCTTATGAAACGCGGCAAGCCCTCTTCCCATACGGCCACCTTCGCGCGACCGGCGCTTTCGCGGGAGGCGCGGCGGCAGGGTTTGATGCTGTGCCTGCTGCTGGCCCTCAGCGGCTGGGTGGTGATGGGACCCAGCGGCCTGGTCGCCTGGGGCGAAAACCACCAGCTGCTCATCCAGAAGCAGCAGCAACTGGCTCAGCTGAGCGCCCAGCGGGACGAGGTGAAGAACCGGGTGAATCTGCTGAACCCGGCCCATGCCGACCCCGATCTCAGCGGCGAGTTGCTGCGCAGCAACCTCAACGTCATCCATCCCGACGAGATGGTGCTGCAGATCCGGCACTGAAACTCAGCGGATTTGCGAAGGGCCGATTAGATTTCGGTAAAATTCGTATGCGACGGTTTTACGTTGCAAGGCTTGGCCGTATAGACCTTCCTGGTAGTTTGCCCATTTAAGGAAGTTGTCTTGGCCAAATCCGGCAAAACCAGCGAAACGCCCCCAGCCGCGGCGCCCAAAGCCGCGACGGAGAACCCCGAGGTTATCGCCGAGGAATATCGGCTGCGCGGCCTGCAGGAGGCCTATCTTGCCGCGCCCCGGTATGCCGCCAGCGATGAGCAACTGCTGCATTTCTATGAGCAGATGGTGCTGATTCGCCGCTTTGAGGAGCGGGCCGGGCAATTATATGGGCTGGGGCTGATCGGGGGGTTTTGCCACCTGTACATCGGGCAGGAAGCCGTTGCCGTGGGCCTGCAATCGGCGCTCGACCCCGATAAGGACAGCGTCATCACCGGCTATCGCGACCACGGCCACATGCTGGCCTATGGCATCGACCCCAAGGTGATCATGGCCGAGTTGACCGGCCGCGCGGCCGGCATCAGCCAGGGCAAGGGCGGCTCCATGCATATGTTCAGCACCCGGCACAAATTCTATGGCGGGCACGGCATTGTCGGCGCGCAGGTGCCGCTGGGCACCGGGCTGGCCTTTGCCCACAAATATCGCGGCGATGGCGGGGTGTGCGTCGCCTATTTCGGCGATGGCGCGGCCAACCAGGGGCAGGTCTACGAAAGCTTCAACATGGCCGCCCTGTGGAAGCTGCCGATCATCTACGTCATCGAGAACAACCAGTATGCCATGGGTACGGCGGTGAAGCGCTCGTCGGCGGAGACCCATTTCTACCGGCGCGGCACGGCGTTTCGCATTCCTGGCATGCATGTGGATGGCATGGATGTGCTGGCCGTGCGCCAGGCGGCTGAGCAGGCGCTGGCCTTTGTGCGGGCCGGCAATGGGCCGGTGCTGATGGAACTCAACACCTATCGCTATCGTGGCCATTCCATGTCCGACCCGGCCAAATACCGTAGCCGCGAGGAGGTGCAGGAGCAGCGCGACCATCACGACGCGATCGAGCATGCCAAGACCGAATTGCTGGCGCGCGGCACCAGCGAGGAGAAGGTGAAGGATATCGACAAGCGCATCCGTGCCATCGTGGCCGAAGCCGCGGACTATGCCGAGAACGCGCCCGAGCCGGCGCTGGAAGAGCTGTATACGGACGTGTTGGTGGAGACTTATTGATGTCGGTGCAGTTGAAGATGCCGGCCCTCTCGCCCACGATGGAAGAGGGCAAGCTGGCCAAGTGGCTGGTGAAAGTCGGCGATGTGGTGAAGTCTGGCGACATCCTCGCCGAGATCGAGACCGACAAGGCCACCATGGAATTCGAGGCGGTGGATGAAGGCACCATCTCCTCCATTGACGTGGCGGCGGGGACCGAAGGCGTGAAAGTCGGCGCGGTGATCGCCGTGCTGGATGATGGCGAGGAACCCGCTGCCGAGGCCAAGCCGGCGAGCGAGGCCAAGGCAGCTGAAGCGCCCGCGGCTGCCGCCCCGGCTGAACCGGCACCAGTGGCCAAGCCCGCCGAAGCCCCGGTGCCCGCAGCCCCAACCCCAGCCCCAGCCCCAACCTCTGGCACCAACATGAAGGTGGCCACCGTGCGCGAGGCCCTGCGCGACGCCATGGCGGAGGAAATGCGCCGGGATTCCCGTGTGTTCGTCATGGGCGAGGAAGTGGCCGAGTACCACGGCGCCTATAAGGTGACGCAAGGGCTGCTGGAGGAATTCGGGCCGGAGCGGGTGATCGACACGCCGATTACCGAATATGGCTTTGCCGGCATTGGCGCGGGCGCGGCGATGGGGGGCTTGCGGCCCATCGTTGAGTTCATGACGTTTAACTTTGCCATGCAGGCTATTGATCATATTATTAATTCTGCCGCCAAGACCAATTATATGTCCGGCGGGCAAATGCGCTGCCCCATCGTGTTTCGCGGGCCGAATGGCGCGGCGCACCGGGTGGGCGCGCAGCACAGCCAGAACTACGCACCGTGGTATGCCAGCGTGCCCGGGCTCGTGGTGATCGCCCCGTTCGACGCCGCCGACGCGAAGGGGCTGCTGAAGGCCGCGATCCGCAGCGAAGACCCGGTGGTGTTCCTGGAAAACGAGCTGATCTATGGCCGCAGCTTCGAGCTGCCCGAACTCGACGACCACGTGCTGCCCATCGGCAAGGCGCGGATCATGCGCGAGGGCAGCGATGTTACCATCGTCTCCTACTCCATCGGCGTGGGGCTGGCGCTGGAGGCGGCCGAAACGCTGGCGGCGGAGGGTATCTCGGCCGAGGTGCTCGATCTACGCACCCTGCGCCCGCTGGATACGGCGGCGGTGCTGACCAGCCTGGCCAAGACCAACCGCCTCGTGGTGGCGGAGGAGGGCTGGCCGGTTTGCTCCATCGCCAGCGAGATCGTCGCCCTGTGCATGGAAAAGGGCTTTGACGATCTCGACGCCCCGGTGCTGCGGGTGTGCAACGAGGATGTGCCGCTGCCCTATGCGGCCAATCTCGAAAAGGTGGCGCTGATCGATGCCGCGCGGATCGTGGCGGCGGTGAAGCAGGTCTGCTACCGATAAGCGGATGGGCAGCGGGCCACTTCTGCCTGCTGCCCGCGCGCGCGGACTTTCCCCCCGGGCCTGGCGCTGGTAGGCGAGACCAATGACCACCACCCTGCCGCCCGAGCTGCTCGATACGCTTGCCCCCATGCACCGGCTGGCGCTGGCCTATGCGCCGGCGGAGGCACGCCCGGCCTGGGCGGGTCTGCTGGCGCTGGATGCGCGGCTCGCCGGTGTGGTGCGTGCGGCGCGGGAGCCGGTGCTGGGGCAATTGCGGCTGGCGTGGTGGCGCGAGCGGCTGACCGACGGGTCCCCGCCACGCGGCGAGCCGCTGCTGGCTTTGCTGGCGGCGTGGGGCGAGCATCGCGCGCGGCTGGTGGCGCTGGTCGATGGCTGGGAAGCGATGCTCGGCGAAGCGCCCCTGGGCGAGGAAGCGCTGTCGGCATTGGCCGAGGGGCGCGGCGCGGCGGTGGCGGCGCTGGCGCATCTGAGCGGGGCGGGGGCGCAGGCACAAGCCGCCCACCGCTTGGCCCGGGGCTGGGGCTTCAGCGATCTGGCCGACCATCTGAGCCATCCCGAAGAACAGGCCGCAGCGCGAAATCTGGCCGCCGCACAGGATTGGGCGCCTGCTCGCCTGCCCCGTAGCCTGCGGCCGCTGGTGGTGCTGCACGGGCTGGCCCGGCGGCAGGGCGGGGGGGCAAAACGCGGCGGTTTGGCCGCCTTGGGAACCACCATGCGGCTTGGCATTTTCGGTCGCTAGGCTAAGCTGCCGGGGTGCGGGCAGGGGGAAGTGCATGAATCGTCTGGTTATTGGCGCGGTGGCCAGTCTGCTGCTGGCGGCGGCGGGCCTCTTCTGGTGGCAGGGCCGGGCGGAGGTGGCGCGCGGGGTGCTGCCGCCGGATATTTCGGCCAGCGGCGCGGGCGATGGCTCCATCCTGCTGCCCAGCGCGGACCCCGACCATGGGCGCGGCGCCGGTCTGCCCGGTGGCGGCAAGCCGAAGGAAACCGACGAACAAAAACGCTTCAACCGCTATGATCGCAATCGCGACGGCAAGATTACCCGCACGGAGATGCTGTCGACCCGGGTGAAGGCCTTCCAGAAGCTCGACACCAACCATGACAATCTGCTCAGCTTCGAGGAATGGGCGGTGAAAACCTCGGACCGCTTCCACGAACTGGACCGCAACGGCGATGGCATCGTCACCCGCGAGGAATTTGACGCCTGGGTGGCCGCGCATCCCAGGAAGCCGAAGAAGCCGGGTTGCGCCAAGGATGATCCGGCGCCAACGGATGGCAAGGGCAAAGGCAAGCGGGGATCCGGTGCCGCAAAAGCCGACGAGGACGAGGGCGACGGCAACTGACGCCGGGCCTGCCCCGATTGATCGGCGGCTGGCTCAGGTGGTGATGGCGGGCAACCAGCCGGCCAGATCCGCCTTGGCGCGGGCGGTATAGGCTTCCTTGCGGATTTTCTTTTTCACCTCGTCCAGCGGCGGGAACAGGCCAAAGTTGATGTTCATCGGCTGATAGGTTTCGGCCTCGGCATCGCCGGTGATATGCGCGAGCAACCCGCCCAGCGCGGTGGTGCGCGGCGGGGCCTGCCACTCGCGGCCGGTGGCTTCCGCTGCCGCCATCATCCCTGCCAACAGGCCGACAGAGGCACTCTCGACATAACCCTCGCAGCCGGTGATCTGGCCGGCAAAGCGGATGTGGGGCGCCGATTTCAGCCGTAATTGCCGGTCTAGCAGGGTGGGGGAATTGAGGAACGTGTTGCGATGCAGCCCGCCCAGCCGGGCAAACTCGGCGTTCTCCAGCCCGGGAATGGTGCGGAACAGGCGGACCTGCTCGGCATGTTTCAGCTTGGTCTGGAAACCGACCATGTTCCACAGCGTGCCCAGCTTGTTGTCCTGCCGCAACTGCACCACGGCATAGGGCCAGCGGCCGTTGGGAAACTGGGGCGAAATGCTGCGAGGGTCATCGAGCCCCACCGGCTTCATCGGGCCGAAGCGCAGCGTTTCGACGCCGCGCCCGGCCATCACCTCTATCGGCATGCAGCCGTTGAAATAGGGGGTATTCGCCTCCCATTCCTTGAAACTGGTTTTCTCGCCATCCAGCAGGCCCTGAACGAAGGCGGCATATTGCTCGCGGTTCATCGGGCAGTTGATGTAATCGCGCCCGTCGCCGCCCATGGCAAGGCTCGCCTCGGCGCCCTTGTCCCAGCGGGAGGCCATCCAGGCCACCTCCATGTTGATGCTGTCGCGGTGGACGATGGGGGCGATGGCGTCAAAAAAGGCGAGACTGTCGGCGCCGGTTGCCGCACCGATGCTGCCCGCCAGCGCGGCGGCGGTGAGGGGGCCAGTGGCAACGATGGTCAGGCCCGCGTCCGGCAGCGTGTCTACCCGCTCGCGCGCCAGGGTGAGGGTGGGCTGGCTGGTCAGCGCCTGTTCGATGCGCGCGGAGAAGACGCCGCGATCCACCGCCAGCGCGCTGCCGGCGGGCACGCGCGCGGCATCGGCCGCCGCCATGATCAGCGAGCCGCACTCGCGCATTTCCTGATGCAGCAGGCCGACGGCGCTTTTCTCGGAATCATCCGAACGCAGGCTGTTTGAACAGACCAGCTCGGCCAGCGCGTCGCCCTGATGCGCCGGAGAGCGTTCCTCGCCCGGGCCGCCGCGCATTTCGGACAGGCGCACGCGCAAGCCCCGGCGCGCGCATTGCCACGCCGCTTCCGATCCGGCGAGGCCGCCGCCGATGATGTGGACGTCGTAGCTCATGGCAGTGGTGTTGTTCATGGCGGGGCCTTAGCGCCCTTGCCGCCTGCCCGGCAAGGGCGAGGCTTCAGGTGCCCAAAGGAGCGGGGGGAAGCAACGGCTGCCCATCCGCGCCCCATGCCAAAGGCCCATGCGCCACCACCGCCGGGAGCGGCAGCGCGGCGTAGATATGCGGAAACAACTGCCCTCCGCGCGATTCCTCCCAACGCACCACATCGCCCAAAGCCGCCAGATCGACGGCGGCAAGGCTCAGGTCGCTCTGCCCGGCGAAATGCTTGGCCAGCGTGCCGGGCAGTTGCTCGGCGGTGGAGAGGTGGATGAAGCCATCGGCCACATCCACCGGCGCCCCGGCAAAGCTGCCTTGCGCCAGCAGATCGGCCATTTGCGGGGCGGTCAGCACCTTATAGGCGATGGCCTCGCGCGGGGAAGGGGCAGTCATTCTTCCGCGCTGCCGGGGCTTTCCGGTGCTTCATCAGCGCTTGCGTCGACATCGGCCTCAGCGCCTTCGCCCTCATCACCCAGCCGCACAGCACTCACCACATGCTCGTTATCGGCCACGTTGAACAGGCGCACGCCCGCTGATCCGCGCCCGATCACCCGCAGGCTTTCCAGCGGCAGGCGGATCAGCTTGGCCTGATCGGTCACCAGCATCAGCTGATCGGCCTGGACAGCCGGGAAACTGGCCACCACCGGGCCGTTGCGGGCGATATTGTCGATATTGGTGATGCCCTGGCCGCCGCGCCCGGTCTGGCGATATTCATAGGCCGAGGACAGCTTGCCATAGCCATTGGCGCACACGGTGAGGATGAATTCCTCGCGCGCGGCCAATTCGGCCATGCGTTCGGCGGAGAGGGTGGGTTCACCCTCGCGTTCGCCCTTCCACGGGGCGAAGCGCAGGTAGTCCTCGCGTTCCTCCGGGCTGGCATCGACGCGGTGGAGGATCGACAGCGAGATGACCTCGTCGTCGCCCTTCAGCGTCATGCCGCGCACGCCAGTGGAGGTGCGGCTCTGGAACTCGCGGACATCGTCGGCGGCAAAACGGATGGCCTTGCCGGCGCGGGTGGCCAGCAGCACATCGTCGCCGGAATCCAGCAGGGCCACGCCGATCAGCCGATCAGCGCTGTCCTCGTCAAAGCGCATAGCGAATTTGCCATTGCTGGGGATGTTGGCGAAAGCGTCCATGCTGTTGCGCCGGGCGTTGCCCTTGGCGGTGGCGAAAACCACGTTGAGCTTGCCCCATTCGCCCTCGTCCTCGGGCAGGGGCAGCACGGTGGCGATGGTCTCGTCCTTCTCCAGCGCCGGCAGCAGGTTCACGATCGGGCGCCCGCGCGTGGCCGGGCCTCCCTCGGGGAGCTTCCACACCTTCAGGCGATAGACCTTGCCGGCGGTGGAGAAGAACAGCACCGGGCTGTGGGTGGAGGTGACGAACATCGTCGCCACGGCATCTTCTTCCTTGGTGGCCATGCCGGCGCGGCCCTTGCCGCCCCGGTTCTGGGCGCGGAAGGTGGAGAGCGGGGTGCGCTTGATGTAGCCGTCGAGCGTCACCGTCACGACCATGTCGTCGCGCTCGATCAGGTCCTCATCGTCGATGCCATCGGCCGGCGCGGTGATTTCCGAGAGGCGCGGGGTGGCAAAGGCGGCGCGGAAGGCCACCAGTTCCTCGCGCATCACCGCATAAAGCCTGGCGCGGTCGGCCAGGATGGAGAGGAATTCGGCGATGGCGGCGGCCAGTACTTCCAATTCGCCGCCAATCTCGTCGCGGCCCAGCGCGGTGAGGCGGTGCAGGCGCAGGTCGAGGATGGCCTTCACCTGCACTTCGGAAAGGCGATAGGTGCCGCCGCTCTGCTCGGCGTCCGGCTCGATGGCCTCCACCAGGCGGATGTACTGCGCGATATCGCCAATCGGCCACTCGCGGTTGAGCAGCGCGGCGCGGGCGGCGGCCGGGTTGGGCGCCCCGCGGATGATCTTCACCACCTCGTCGAGATTGGTGACAGCGATCACCAGACCCAGCAAGACATGCGCCCGGTCCCGCGCCTTGTTCAGCTCGAACTTGGTGCGGCGGGTGATCACCTCCTCGCGGAAGGTGATGAAGGCGCTGATGATGTCGCGCAGGCCCAGCACTTCCGGCCGGCCGCCGCGAATGGCCAGCATGTTGGCCGGGAAGCTCGATTGCGCCGGGGTGTTGCGCCACAGCTGGTTCAGCACCACCTCCGGCGTCGCGTCGCGCTTCAGCTCGATGACCACGCGCACGCCAAGGCGGCTGGATTCGTCGCGGATGTCGGAGATGCCCTCGATCCGCTTGTCTTTCGCGGCCTCGGCGATCTTCTCGACCAGACCGTTCTTGCCCACCTGATAGGGAATGGCGGTGAGGACGATCGAGCGCTTGTCGCCGCGCCCTTCCTCGATCTCGTGGCGCGCGCGCATGATGATGCTGCCACGCCCGGTCATATAGGCCGACCGCGCCCCCGCCGTGCCGAGGATCAGCGGGGCGGTGGGGAAATCGGGCGCGGGGATGATCGCCATCAGTTCTTCGGCGGTGATCGCCGGGTTCTCGATATAGGCAAGGCAGCCGTCGATCACTTCGCCAAGGTTATGCGGCGGGATGTTGGTGGCCATGCCGACGGCAATGCCACCCGCGCCATTGACCAGCAGGTTGGGGAAGCGGGCGGGCAGCACCGTCGGCTCCTGCCGGCTGCCATCGTAGTTCTCGGTGAAATTCACCGTATCCTTGTCGAGATCCTCCAGCAGACCGAGCGCGGCGCGGGCCAGACGCGCCTCGGTATAGCGCATGGAGGCTGGCGGATCGGGATCCATGCTGCCGAAGTTGCCCTGGCCGTCGATCAGCGGCAGGCGCATCGACCAGTCCTGCGTCATGCGGGCGAGGGCATCGTAGATCGCGCTGTCGCCATGCGGGTGATAGTTACCCATCACGTCGCCGACGATCTTGGCCGATTTGCGATAGGGCCGTCCGGGGACGAAGCCGCCCTCCTGGCTGGCAAACAGAATGCGCCGGTGCACCGGTTTCAACCCGTCGCGCACGTCTGGCAGGGCGCGGGCCACGATCACGCTCATCGCGTAATCGAGGTAGCTGGCCTTCATCTCATCGACGATGTCGATGCGGGTGTATTCGCCGGAGGGGCCGCCAGAGGGGCCGGGGGTGTCCATGGTGATGGTGTCGTCGCTCACGCTTGTTGTTCTGTCTTGCGTTCGGGGAAATTGGGTGGGGACAGGCTCTAGGCCATGCGCGCCGCCATAGCCAGCGGCAGGTGGCGATGCCGGGGCATTGCACGTGCGTTTTCCACAATCGCAACGCGCCGGCCCCCCTTGCTGGCCCGGGCTGGGGCGCATTCGCCCTATGCCCTGCGGCCTCGCCCGACAGCAAGGCACCGCCCACCGGCAATTGCCGGCAAAATGTGTTCAATTCGCGTTCAGGCGCTGGAAGACAATGGTTCTGGCGGTTGCCATTCGCGAGAATAGGCGGCACTAGCCAAGCTATCGGAAAGGCGCCACCTTCGGGAAAATCCGGATGTGCGCCCGAGTTCGGGCAGAAGGGATTGAAGATGCATATGGTTGGACAGGTTCGTCGCGCGACGTTGCAGGCTATGGCTGGGGCTCTGGCGCCGCAGATGGTGATGGGCGGGGCGCTTGCCGCTGCCGGCTTGGTGCTGACGGCCGCTCCGGCGCTCGCGCGCGACGCCGCGGCGACCAACTCGGAGGATTTCGGCAAGGCTGCCGCACCCTTACAGAAAACGCTGGCCAGCATTCAGCCACTGATCGCCAAGTATCAGGCCGCCTCGGCCGATGCCAAGCCCGCTGCCCTGGCCGCGATGAAGGCCGCGCTGGTTTCCGCCAATGCCACCGCCCAGCTCACCGCCGCCGAAGCCGGGGTGAAGAACGCGATGGATCGCCAGATCGCCGGCCAGTGGGGCATGATGATCGGCCAGATCACCGAAGACATGGTGCTGTATCAGCACGGTCTGCAGAACGTCATCGACAGCGGGCTGGGCACGCCGGCCGACCGCGCCAGCAATCAGCTGAAGCTGGGTTTCCTGTCCTATCAGAACAAGGACTATGCCGCAGCGATCAAGGCGCTGACCCCGTTGGTCGCCGCCAATGTCTCCGAGGATGACGCGGCGGTTGTCGTGGCGGTGTCTTACGACCTGATGGGCCAGCCGCAACAGGCGCTGGCCGCGCTGAAGGCGGCGGTGGCTGCCCGCCAGGCGGCCGGCGGCGTTGCCCCGCAGAAGTGGTTCCTGCGCGCGAACGCCATCGCGGTGGACGCCAAGCTGCCCGACCTCGGCAACGAGTGGGCGGTGATGCTGGCGGCCAACAACCCCACCCCGGAAAACCTGATGATCGCCGAGAGCCTCGTGCGCATCTACAGCAACTACGACAATCCCGAGGTGCTCGACGGCGTCCGCCTGGCTTGGGTTTCGGGGGCCATGGCCGCGAAATCGGATGCGACGGTTCAGGAATACAAGGCTTTCCTCAGCTCCGCCGATCCGCGCCGCTACCCGGGCGAAGTGCTGCAGGTGGTGGACGCCGGCATCGCCAATGGCGCGCTGCAGGCCGGCAACACCTCGGTTTCCGAGCCGCGTGCCACCGCCAGCAAGCTGGTCGCGGCGGACCGCGCCTCGATGGCGGCATTCTACAAGGATGCCAAGGCGCCGCAGGCCTCGGGCAAAACCGTGGTGGCCGCGGCCGACGCGCTGCTGAGCTATGGTGACGATGCCAAGGCGGCGGAGCTTTATCAGCTTGCCCTCGCCAAGCCGGGTGTGGACAGCGATGTGACGCTCACCCACCTGGGCATGGCGCAGATCGGCGCGGGCGACTACGCCGGGGCACAGGCTTCGCTAGCCAAGGTGCAGGGCAAGCGCAAGCCGCTGGCCGCGCTGTGGAGCATCTATGCCAAGGCCAAGGCGACGGGCAAGTAAACGCCCATAGCGTTACGCGCGCCTGATCGGGCGCGAAGAGGCGGGCTGGAGGAAACTCCGGCCCGCCTTTGCGTTTGGGGGGATAGTCGTCGCTTCAGGCGACGGGAGAGAACTGGTCCGTCGCCTCGTCCAGCACGTGCAGCACCCCATCGGAAATGGCGAAGAAGGCGCCGCGCAGCCGCAGTTCGCCCTCGCGCTCGGCCCGGCGGATGCAGGGGAAGGTGCGCAGATTGGCCAGGCTCACCCGCACGCCGGCTTGCTCCATGGCCCGCTCGGCCACGCGCCCGGTGGTGCCATGCGCCGCAACCACGGGCCCGCGCGCCTCATCCAGCATGGCGATCCAGTTGGCGATGAAGCCGCCCTCGCCGGGCTCGGCGCCATGCAGCTCGCGGGTGAGCGCCGCCTTGCAACCGCCGCACATGCCGTGGCCCATCACCACGATTTCCTTGACCTTCAGCACCTGCACGGCAAATTCCAGCGCCGCCGAAACGCCATGAAGGCCCGGCGCCGTCTCAAACGGGGGCACCATGGCGGCGACATTGCGCACCACGAAGATCTCGCCCGGTGCGACATCGAAGATCTGCGCGGGGTCCACCCGGCTGTCGGAACAGGCGATAACCATCACCTCGGGGCTCTGCCCCTCGCCCAGCGAGGTCCAGCGCTCGCGGTGAGGGGTCCACGCGTCGTGACGGAAGCGGTGATATCCGGCAAGAAGCCGGTTCATTTGGGGAGAGAGAGATTCGGCCATGGGCGATCCTTTAACTGGTTGAGAGCCGCTCGCAAGAGGGCGAATCGCGCGCCCGGAGCAAGACCTTTGGCGTAGTTATCACGCAATTGCCTCTGGCAAGGTGCGGCGCATCGGCCTATCTGGCGGGAATGAACGACCTTTCCCCCCCGCACGCCGCCGCCACGCCGGAAACCGCCGGCACCGCCCCGGCCACCCAGCGCAAGCCGGACTGGATCCGCGTGAAGGCGCCCACCAGCAAGGAATACGGCAATACGCGCGACCTGATGCGCGGCCTGGGGCTGAACACCGTGTGCGAGGAGGCGGCTTGCCCCAACATCGGTGAATGCTGGAGCAAAAAACACGCCACGGTGATGATCCTGGGCGATGTTTGCACCCGGGCCTGCGCCTTTTGCAACGTGAAAACCGGCATGCCCCGCGCCGTCGACGCCGCCGAGCCGGAGCATGTGGCCGAGGCGGCCGCCAAGCTGGGCCTCCAACACATCGTTATCACCTCGGTCGATCGCGATGATCTGCCCGACGGGGGCGCGGGCCAGTTCGTCAAGGTGATCGCGGCGCTGCGCCGCACCACGCCCGGCACCACCATCGAGATCCTCACCCCCGACTTTCGCGGCAAGATGCGCGCCAGTGTTGAGGCGATCGTGGCTGCCGGGCCCGATGTGTATAACCACAATCTGGAGACCGTGCCCCGGCTCTATCCGACCATCCGCCCCGGCGCGCGCTACTACGCTTCTCTGCGGCTGCTGGAAGAGGTGAAGGCCCACAATCCACTGGTCTTCACCAAGAGCGGCATCATGCTGGGGCTGGGCGAGCAGCGCCTCGAAGTGCATCAGGTGATGGACGACATGCGCTGCGCCGGTATTGATTTCCTGACGATGGGGCAATATCTGCGCCCGACGAAAAAGCATGTCGAGGTGGCCGAGTTCGTCACCCCGCAAGCGTTTTCGGCCTATGGCGCGATTGCCCGGGCGAAGGGCTTCCTGCAGGTGGCGTCCAGCCCGCTCACCCGCTCGTCGTATCACGCGGGCGAGGATTTCGCCGCGATGCGGCTGGCCCGGGAAGCGCAACTGAACAAAATGGCGCGCTGAGCCCATGCCCGGTATTCAGGAAACCCGCCGGCTGCCTTACAGCTGCGAGCAGATGTTCAACATGGTGGCCGATGTAGCCCGCTATGGCGAATTCCTGCCCTGGGTGGTGGCCACCCGCGTGCGCAGCGACAGCGATACCGAGATGGTCGCAGACATGCTGGTGGGCTTCAAGGCCCTGCGCGAGAAGTTCACCAGCCGGGTGGTGAAGGAGCGACCCCCATTCTCGAATCAATACGCCATCACCGTGCACTATATGGACGGGCCCATGCGCGATCTCGACAACCGCTGGCACTTCCGCCCGACTGCGGATGGCGGCTGCGAGCTGGATTTCGCGGTGGACTTCACCTTCCGCAACGCGCTGTTCCAAAGCCTGGCCGGGCAGTACTTCGACAAGGCCTTCCGCAAGATGGTCGCCGCGTTTGAGACGCGGGCGGCGGAGTTGTATGGAGAGAAGGGTTAAGGCGGCAGGGTTGAGAGATAGAAGCAGGGGCTAGCCCCTGCACCCCTTGACGTCTTCCGGCGTGAGGGGAGGGCCAAGGGCACCATCCTGCACAACATCTCCGCCGCCGCAGGCCATTCAAGGGCGCTTCGCGGCAAAGAGCGACGTTGAGATATTGGCGCGACGCTGACATTATTGGGGGTTTGGGGGTGTAACACCCCCCAAGACTCGTCCCTTTTCTGCAAATCACCCTTCCGGCAGCAACAATTCCAGCGCCATTTTTACCGCCGCCTCGCGCACGCCATCGCGGGTGAGGGCGCCGAAGCGGCGCTCTTCGGCATCCACCCGGTCGCTGCCCCGCACGGCGCGGGCGAACACCACCAGCCCCACCGGCTTCTGCGGCGTGCCACCGTCCGGCCCGGCGATGCCGCTGATGGCGACCGCGACATCGGCGTCGGATTTCTTCAACGCGCCTTGCGCCATGGCCCAGGCGCAGGCGACCGACACCGCGCCGAAAGTGTCGATAATATCGGCGGAGACCCCCAGCATGCGGTGCTTGGCCTCGTTGGAATAGGTGACGTAGCTGCCATCCAGCACGGCGGGGGATCCGGCGATCTCGGTGATGGCGGCGGCGACGAGGCCCCCGGTGCAGCTTTCGGCCAGCACGACTTTGCGCCCCGCCGCCTGGTTTTCCGCGACGACCCGCGTGGCAAGGGCGATGATGGTTTCGGGCAACATGGCTCGGGTGCTCACGGTTTGCCGGCGGAAGGCGCCGGGGAAAGGGGCATTGGTGAAACCGATGACGCAGCCATTGGTGCCGGGCAGATGGAGAATTTACCCATGCGGCCCGAAGCCGCGCCGGCAGCATCGTGTTTGGACAGGCTGACCACCACGGCCAGAAGCTGCCCGATGTTCTCAGCCGGCAGCGGGGCGAGGTTGCGGGTGGCGGCATCAATAGTGTCGCACCGCTCTGTCGGCAGCTTTTGCCCGGCGAATTGCGTAGCCAGCGTGCCAACAAGCTGCTGCAGCGAATCGCCGGGCATCACCCGCAGCATGGCAACGGCATCGGGCCCGGCCCCGGCGCTCAGCTTCAGGAAGGCTGCCCTGGCACCGGGCCACGCCGCGGGCATTGCCGCGCCATAGCGGTGGGCCAGGGCCTCGCCATTGCCCGGCAGGAAGGCGCCGGCGGGCAGGGTGGCGCTGCAACGTTGCGTCACATCGCCGATGATACCGGGCAGGGCATAGGTCGCCAGCGCGGAGAACTCGGCCGAGGTGAGGCAGGGCGGCTCGGCGGCCCGCGCCACGCCGGGCAGCGTGGCCAAAGCGGCGGCAAGCGCCAGCCCGGCGTGGTTGCCGCGGCTCACACGCGCACCACGGTGGCGACGGCCTGCGCGGCAATACCCTCGCCGCGCCCGGCAAAGCCCAGCTTCTCGGTGGTGGTTGCCTTCACGCTCACCGCCTCAACCGGAACGCTCATGATTCGCGCCAGGGCTGCCCGCATCGCCTCGCGGTGGGGGCCGATCTTGGGGGCCTCGCAGATGATGGTGACATCGACATTGCCCACGGCATAGCCCGCCGCGCCGACCAGACCCACGGCATGGGCCAGAAACCGGTCGGACGAGGCGCCGCGCCATTGCGCATCGGAAGGGGGGAAATGCTGGCCGATATCGCCCGCGCCCACCGCGCCGAGCAGCGCATCGACTAGCGCGTGGATCGCGACATCGGCATCGGAGTGGCCGGCAAGGCCCTGGTGGTGATCGATTTTCACCCCGCACAGCCACAGTTCCTCACCATCCTCCAGCCGGTGGACGTCAAAGCCGCTACCGGTGCGGATGGCGGGAGCCGAGGCACCGAAATCGCTGGAATAGGTGAGTTTGTGCAAGGCATCGTCTCCATCGACCAGCGCCACGGATAAGCCCGCCGCCTGTGCCACCTGCGCATCGTCCCCGGCATTGGTCTCGCCCTGCCAGTCGCGGTGGGCGGCGAGAATGGCGGCATAACGGAAGGCCTGCGGGGTTTGCACGCGGCGCAGATCCTCGCGGCGGGCAGGGGGGCCCATCTGACCATCGGCCTCGGCATGGCACAGGCTGTCGACAACGGGCAGCACCGGGATGGCGCCGGGATGATCGGCCAGGGCCACGCACAGCCGGTCGATCACGGCGAGGGGCAGGATGGGGCGCGCGGCATCGTGGATGAGCACCAGCGCCGGATTGGCAGCCGCAAGGGCCTCCAGCCCGCAGCGCACCGAATCCTGCCGCGTGATGCCGCCGGTCACGCATGCCACATCGGCGATGCCCGCCAGCGCCTCGGCGGCGATGGCCCCGGCGCCCTCGGGAATGACGACGATTATGGGGGTCACCCCGGCGGCACTCAGCGCCTCCACGGAATGGCGCAGCACCGGCTTGCCACGCCACAGCGCGAATTGCTTGGGCAGCGGCTGGCCGGCGCGCAGGCCCTTGCCGGCGGCCACGACAATGGCGGCAGCGGAAGGGGTTGGGGGCGGAGTCGAAGATGAAACCATCGCGGCGCGGGTAATCGCTTGCGAGGGCAAGGGCAATCCACTAATGCCTGCCTGTTTTTTAGGCAGTATGATGACCCAGCTTCCCGCCCCGCCCGCAATCGGCCCGATAGCCGTTGGCCCCGTCCCAATCGCCTGCCCGGTGATTCTGGCGCCGATGACCGGCGTCACCGATCTGCCGTTCCGCCGGGTGGTGCGCGGCTTTGGCTCGGGGCTGAACGTCACCGAGATGATCGCCAGCCCGGCCGCCATCCGCGAAACGCGCCAATCGGTGCAGAAGGCCGCGTGGGACGCCATTGAAGAGCCGGTATCGATGCAGCTGGTCGGCTGCGACCCGGTGCAGATGGGCGAGGCCGCCAAGCTATCCGAGGACAAGGGCGCGGCGATTATCGACATCAACATGGGCTGCCCGGTGCGCAAGGTGACCAGCGGCGATGCGGGCTCTGCCCTGATGCGCGATCTGGGGCTGGCGGCGCGGCTGATCGAGGCGACAGTGAAGGCCGTTAGCGTGCCGGTTACGGTGAAGATGCGCATGGGCTGGTGCCACGCAAGCCTGAATGCCCCCGAACTGGCGCGGATTGCCGAGGATCTGGGCGCGAAGATGATCACCGTGCACGGCCGCACCCGCAACCAGATGTACAAGGGCGAGGCGGACTGGGCCTTTGTCCGCAAGGTGAAAGAGGCGGTTACCGTGCCCGTCATCGTCAATGGCGACATCTGCGCCATCGCCGATGTGGAAAGCGCGCTTAGGCAATCTGGCGCGGATGGGGTGATGATCGGGCGGGGCGCTTATGGCCGGCCGTGGTTCCTGGCGCAGGTGATGCACTGGCTGCAAACCGGGCAGGCCTTGGCGGACCCGGCGCTGAGCGAGCAATATGCGGTCATTCTCGGGCATTATGAAGCCATGCTGGAGCTTTATGGCACCAAGGTTGGCGTCAATCTCGCGCGCAAGCACCTCGGGTGGTACACCAAGGGGCTGCCGGGCTCCGCCGAGTTCCGCAACCGGGTGAACTTCATCGACGACCACCGGGCGGTGATCGCCGCGCTGGGGGAATTCTACGAACCCCTGCTGCAGCGGCAGGCGGCCTGAACGCCATGGCGGTGTTCACCGAAAGTGACGCAAGGCGCCACATCGCCAGCCTGCCCCTGGCGGTGCTGGTGCTGGGGCCTGAGTCGCGGATCGTCTCGGTGAACCCGGCGGCGGAACAGTTTTTCGGCCAGAGCGCGCGGCGGCTGGTCGGCCGGGCATTGCCCGAGGCGCTGCGGTTTACCGACCAGCGGCTGGCCGAGCGGATCGGCGAAAGCGACGCGCCGATCTCGGCCCGGCAAATGGATGTGACGATCACCGGCATGGGCACACGCCGCGTGGATGTGACCATCGCCCCGATCATCGACGAGGCCGGCTGGCACATCCTCACCCTGCACGACAGCGCCGGTGCCGAGGCCATGGGCGAACCCGCGGTGAACCCCGAGGATGGCGTGTTGCGTGCGCCCGAGGTGCTGGCCCACGAGATCAAGAACCCGCTGGCCGGCATTCGCGGCGCGGCGCAGCTGCTGGCGCGCAAGCTGGATGCCAAGGATCAGGCGCTGACCACCCTGATCGCCGACGAGGTGGACCGCATCGCCAAGCTGATCGACCAGATGCAGACCCTCAGCCGCCGCACCGCCGAACCGGTGGAGCCCTGCAATTTGCACGAGGCGGTGCGCCGGGCCATCGCCATCCTGACGGCGGCGGGCGAGAACGGCCTGCATATCGAGGAGGAATTCGACCCCTCGCTGCCGCAAATGCTCGGCAGCAGCCACGCGCTGGTGCAGGTGCTGATCAACCTGATCGCCAACGCCCGCGAGGCCTGCCGCGACGGGCCAGCGCCGCGCGTGGTGGTGCGCACGCGCTTTGCCAGCGGGCTGCAGCTGCATGCCAACGGGCTGGGCGCGCCGGTGCGCCTGCCCATAGAATTGCGCGTCAGCGATAATGGCCCGGGGATCGAGCCGGCCATGCGCGACCATATTTTCGAACCTTTCGTCACCAGCAAAAAGACCGGGCAGGGCCTGGGCCTGGCGCTGGTGCGCAAGCTGGTGCGCGACATGAACGGCCGCATCACGGTGGACCGCGACGAGGCGGGCGGCTGGACCCACTTCCGCCTCCACCTGCCCATGGCCCCGCAAGCGCGCAGCCGCGCCAAGATACGAGCCGCCGCGCAATGAACATACTGCTGGTCGAGGATGATGCCTCGATTGCCATCGTCATCACCGCCGCGCTGGAGGCCGAGGGCCTGACGGTCAGCCACTGCGACAGCATTGCCGAGCGCAACCGGCTGCTGGCCCAATCCAGCTTTGCCGCGCTGGTGACCGATGTGATGCTGACCGATGGCGACGGCATCGAATCGCTGGGGCTGGTGCGGCAATGGCATCCGGCCATGCCCATCATCATCCTGTCGGCGCAGAACACGCTGGATACGGCGGTGCGCGCGTCGGACACCGGCGCGTTCGAATATTTCCCCAAACCCTTCGACATCGAGGAACTGGTGCGCACCGTGCGGCAGGCGGCCAGCGCCAGTTTGGAAGCCGTAATCGATGGAGAGGCCGAGCCCGACGGGCAGGGCTTGCCGCTGGTGGGACGCAGCGCGCCGATGCAGGCGGTGTATCGTATGATCACCCGGGTGCTGCGCAACGATCTGACCGTGCTGGTGCTGGGTGAATCGGGCACCGGCAAGGAACTGGTCGCCGAGGCCATCCACCAGTTGGGCCACCGGCGCGCCGGGCCCTTCGTGGCGGTAAATACCGCCGCCATCCCGGCCGAACTGATCGAGAGCGAGTTGTTCGGCCACGAGAAGGGTGCCTTTACCGGCGCTGTTGCCCGCCATATCGGCAAATTCGAGCAGGCGGCTGGTGGCACACTGTTCCTCGACGAGATCGGCGACATGCCGATGCAGGCGCAAACCCGCCTGCTGCGCGCACTGCAATCGGGCTCTATCCGCCGTGTGGGCGGGCGTGAGGAGGTGGCGATTGATGCCCGCATCATCTGCGCCACCAACCGCGATCTGGCGCCGATGATTGCCGCCGGGCAGTTCCGCGAGGATCTCTATTACCGGATCAATGTGGTGCCGATCGATCTGCCGCCCTTGCGCGAGCGGGCCGACGATATCGCGGCTCTGGCCCGGCACTTCCTCACTCAAGCCGCCAGCGAGGGGCTGCCACGCCGCCAGCTGACCCCAGAGGCCATCGATGTTCTGCAACGCCAGCCCTGGCGCGGCAATGTGCGCGAGTTGCGCAATTTCATCTACCGGCTGGCACTGTTGGCGCGGGACGACATGGTCGATGTCGCCGGGTTGATGCCAATGCTGGCACAAGCGGCGCGCACGGAGGAGCCGAGTGGCCCTCCAGCAGACCTCGACACGGCGGTGGGGATGTGGCTGTCCGAGGCGAAGCCCGCCCACGGCACCATCTATGACAGCGCACTGGCCGCTTTTGAACGCCCGCTGTTCACCGAGGTGCTGCGTGAAACGGGCGGCAACCAGCTGCGGGCGGCGCAATTGCTGGGCATCAACCGTAACACCCTGCGCAAGCGGCTGGGCGAGCTGGCTCTGGATGCCGAGGCATTCGTTCGGCGCGGCTGATGGCAGGATCATCGGCGCGGCCATCTACACCATGCCTTGCACAATAATTTCTTGCAGAAATGCCACAGGACTGTTGTATGATAGCCACTATGGAGCAGCGTGGTTTTACCGTGTGGCACAAAAG
>CAIXXP010000223.1 GCA_903923465.1 uncultured Sphingomonadales bacterium
AAGATGTTGGCGGAGCGGGAGGGATTCGAACCCTCGATACGCTTTTGACGTATACTCACTTTCCAGGCGAGCGCCTTCGACCACTCGGCCACCGCTCCGCATACCTGACAGGAAGCGACGCCCTAGCGACAGTGGGCGACTTCCGCAAGCCATGCTCTGCGTCCCATGCATACCGGCTGGCCCGCCGGATTTCCGCCTGCGAGCACCGTCGCATGCCGCCGGCAAATTCGTATTCACCTCCTGTTGGTCACACGCATGCTGGCATGCCGGGCCCTTGGCTGGTAAAACCCGGCCTGTTCGCAGATGCGGTAGGGGAGCATCCGGGCTGCTTGTCCGTTTTCAACGGCATAGGGCACCCGAATTTCCGCGCCGTCTGGCGCCCGAAATCTGAGCCACCGGGCGCCGGGCAAAACACCCAGGGGGAAACGCATGAGCTTTACCGCCGATCGTCTGTTACTTTTCGGCGCGACGGGCGATCTGGCCCAGCGCATGCTGCTGCCCTCGCTTTGCGCTCTGCATGCCGATGGGTTGCTGTCGCCGGAGCTGGAGATCATCGGCACGGCCCGGGCCGATCTCGACGATCAGGGCTTTCGCAATTTCGCGCGGGCCGCGCTGGAAAAATTCATGCCGGCAGACCGGCGGGGCAGCATGGGCGTGTTTCTCAACCGGCTGCATTTCCAGCCGCTGGATGCGACGCAAACCGGGCATTACGGCGCTCTGGCCAAGGCCGTGGGCACTCCCCAGAAGGGGCTGGCGATCTTCCTTTCCACCGCGCCCAGCCTGTTCGAGGCGACCATCGCCGGGCTGGCGGCCAGCGGGCTTACCGGGCCCACCACCCGCATTGGCCTTGAAAAGCCGCTGGGCACGGATCTGGCCTCCAGCCGCCTGATCAACGATGCGGTGGCCAGCGCCTTCCCCGAGCCCCGCATTTTCCGCATCGATCACTATCTGGGCAAGGAGACGGTGCAGAACCTGCTGGCGCTGCGCTTTGCCAACATCATGTTCGAGCCGCTGTGGAACGCGGCCCATATCGACCATGTGCAGATCACCGTGGCCGAAACCGTGGGGCTGGAAGGCCGCGTGGGTTTTTATGACGGCGCCGGCGCCCTGCGCGACATGGTGCAGAACCACATGCTCCAGCTGCTGGCGCTGGTGGCGATGGAGCCGCCATCGAGCTACAACGCCACAGCGGTGCGCGACGAGAAGGTGAAGGTGCTGCGATCCCTGCGCCGAGTGAGCGCCGAGGAGACGGTGCGCGGGCAATATGCCGAGGGGGCTATCACCGGCCAGGCGGTGCCCAGCTATAGCGACGAACTGGGCCACCCGTCAGACACGGAAACCTTTGTCGCGATAAAGGCGCATATCGACAATTGGCGCTGGCGGGGCGTGCCGTTCTATCTGCGCACCGGCAAGCGTCTGCACCACCGCGTCACCGAGATCGTCGTCAATTTCCGCCCGGTGCCGCATTCCATCTTCGTCGGGCAAAAAGCCAGCGGGGGCTCCACCCCGCCCAACCAGCTCGTCATCGGCATCCAGCCCGAAGAAAACGTCACCCTCAGCCTGATGGCCAAGGTGCCGGGGCTGGATCGCGATGGCTTGCGCCTGCGCCGGGTGCCGCTGAACATCGCCATGGCCGATGCCTTTGCCGGGCCGCAACGCCGTATCGCCTATGAACGGCTGCTGCTGGATCTGATCGAGGGCGACCAGACGCTGTTCGTGCGGCGCGACGAGGTGGAGGCCCAGTGGGACTGGATCGATGCCATCCGCACCGTGTGGGACGCCGGGGGCCTTGCCGCCAAGCCCTATCCCGCCGGCACCTGGGGGCCCACCAGCGCCATCGCCCTGGCCGAACGCGACGGAGTAACGTGGCATGAGTAATTTGGGCATGAGCGACACTCTCCACCCCGCCGTCGCGCGTGTTACCCAGCGCATCATCGAGCGATCCCGCCCGGGCCGCCAGCGTTACCTCGATCTCATCGCTGCGGAGGGTGAGCGGCACACCGGGCGCGGGTTCCTCTCGTGCTCCAACCTCGCGCATGGCTTTGCCGCCAGCGAGGGCGACAAGCCGGCCATCGCGCAAGGGGTGGCCGCCAATCTCGGCATCGTCACGGCCTATAACGACATGCTGTCGGCGCATCAGCCCTACGCCCGCTATCCCGAGGCGATGAAGCTCTATGCCCGCGAAGTGGGCGCCACGGCACAAGTCGCCGGCGGCACCCCGGCCATGTGTGATGGCGTGACGCAGGGGCAGGTCGGCATGGAACTGTCGCTGTTTTCCCGCGACGTTATTGCGCTATCCACCGCCGTCGCCCTTAGCCACGCGATGTTCGATGGGGTGGCCTTGCTCGGCATTTGCGACAAGATCGTGCCCGGCCTGCTGATTGGCGCGCTGCGCTTTGGCCATCTGCCGGCGGTGTTTGTGCCTTCTGGCCCCATGCCCAGCGGCATTGCCAACAAGGAGAAGCAGAAGGTTCGTCAGCTCTATGCGGAAGGGAAAGTGGGCCGCACCGAATTGCTGGCGAGCGAAAGCGCCTCCTACCATTCGGCGGGCACCTGCACCTTCTATGGCACGGCCAACTCCAACCAGATGATGATGGAGATGATGGGCCTGCATATTCCCGGCGCCGCCTTCGTGCCGCCGAACACGCCGCTGCGCAGCCAGCTGACCCGCGCCGCCGTGCACCGGCTGGCGGCAATCGGCAAGAATGGCGCGGACCCCCAAAGAGATTATCGCCCGCTGGGCAAGGTGGTGTGCGAGAAGGCGATAGTGAACGCCGTGGTCGGCCTGCTGGCCACGGGTGGCAGCACCAACCACGCCATCCACCTGCCCGCCATGGCGCGGGCGGCGGGCATTGCCCTCGATTGGACCGATATCGACGAGCTGTCGTCGGTGGTGCCGCTGATCGCCCGGGTCTATCCCAATGGCGCGGGCGACGTGAACGCCTTCCACGCGGCCGGCGGCATGGGCTACGTCGTTCGCGAGTTGCTCGGGGCGGGCCTGGCTCATGGCGACGTCCTCACCGTCGCCAAGGGCGGCATGGCGGCCTATGCCGAGGAACCGGTGCTGGAGAACGAGGCCCTGACATGGCGCCCGCTGCCGCAGGACAGTGGCGATGATACCATGCTGCGCCCAGCGGCCAGCCCATTCTCGCCCGATGGCGGCATACGGCTGGTCGCCGGCAACCTCGGCCGGGCCACCTTCAAGACCAGCGCCGTGGATGCGGAACGCTGGACGATCGAGGCACCCGCCCTCGTCTTTGACTCGCAAGAGGCGGTGCAGGCGGCATTCAAGGCCGGCGCGCTGGACCGCGACTGCGTGGTGGTCGTGCGCTTTCAGGGCCCCCGCGCCAATGGCATGCCAGAGCTGCACAAGCTGACCCCGCCGCTCGGCGTGCTGCAGGACAAGGGTTTCAAGGTGGCGCTGGTCACCGATGGCCGCATGTCCGGCGCCAGCGGCAAGGTGCCCGCCGCCATCCACGTGACCCCAGAGGCGCTGGCCGACGCCTCCGGTGTATCCGGCCCGCTGGCCCTGGTGCGCGATGGTGATATCATCCGCCTGTGCGCCCGCACGGGATCTCTGGAAGCGTTGGCCGACCTCTCGGAT
>CAIXXP010000224.1 GCA_903923465.1 uncultured Sphingomonadales bacterium
AGGGCGATGGCGTGTTCGGCGGTGGTGATCGAGTTGCCGAAGGGGGTGTTCATCACCACCACGCCCTGCGCGGAGGCGGCGGGGATGTCGACATTGTCCACGCCGATGCCGGCGCGGCCGATGACCTTCAGGTTCGGGGCGGCGTCGAGGATCTCCTTGGTGACCTTGGTGGAGCTGCGGATGGCCAGGCCATCGTATTGGCCGATGATGGCCTTCAGCTCTTCGGGGGTCTTGCCGGTGATGACATCGACGTCGCAGCCCATCTCGGTGAAGATGCGGGCGGCGTTGGGATCCATCTTGTCGGAAATGAGGACTTTGGGCTTGGTCATGACAATCTCGTTTCTATGAAAGGTTACAGGCCGAGTTCGCTGAGGCCGGGGTGATCGGCCGGGCGCGAACCCTGCGGCCAGTGAAATTTACGGTCGGATTCGAGGATAGGCAGGTCGTTGATGCTGGCGATGCGCCGGGCCATCAGTCCCTCTTCATCGAACTGCCAGTTCTCGTTGCCATAGGCGCGGAACCAGCTGTTGCTGTCGTCGCGCCATTCATAGGCGAAGCGGACAGCGATGCGGGCTTCGGTGAAGGCCCAGACCTCCTTGATCAGGCGATAGTCCAGTTCTCGTGCCCATTTGCGGGTGAGGAAGGCGACGATAGCCTCGCGCCCCTCGACAAATTCGGCCCGATTGCGCCAGATGCTGCCCGGCGTGTAGGCCAGGGCAACGCGCTGCGGATCACGGCCGTTCCACGCATCCTCGGCCATGCGGGCCTTGGTGGCGGCGGTTTCGGCGGTGAACGGCGGCCTGATTGGCGGGAATGGGGGGGGACGTGACATGACACGGTCTCCTCGAAAGGGAAGGAAGCGCGGCGCCCTGGCTCGATTATGCCAGGGCCCCGCGCCGGATCTCAGCCCTTCAGCGTCGCCCAGGCGTAATCGAGCCAGGGCCCGAGCGCCTCGATATCGGCCGTATCCACCGTGGCGCCGCACCAGATGCGCAGGCCCGCGGGGGCATCGCGATAACCGGCGATGTCGTAGGCCGCGCCCTCTTTCTCCAGCAGGCCGGCGAAGGCCTTGATGAAGGCCTCGTCCGCGCCTTCCACCGTGAGGCAGACGGAGGTTTTCGAGCGGGTGCCGTGATCGATGGCGAGATGGCCAAGCCACGGGCGGGCGGCGACGATCTTGGCCAGCGCGTCGGAATTGGCGGTGCAGCGGGCCTGCAGCCCTTCGAGGCCACCGACAGTCTTGGCCCATTCCAGCGCGAAGATGGCGTCTTCCACCGCCAGCATGCTCGGCGTGTTGATGGTCTCGCCCTTGAACACGCCCTCGGCCAGCTTGCCCTTGGCCATCAGGCGGAACACCTTGGGCAGGGGCCAGTTGGGGGTGTGGTTTTCCAGCCGCTCCACGGCGCGGGGGCCGAGGATGATGACGCCGTGGCCGCCCTCGCCGCCCAGAACCTTCTGCCAGGAGAAGGTGGCGACGTCGATCTTGTCCCACGGAATGTCGTAGGCGAAAACGGCGCTGGTGGCATCGGCGAAGGACAGGCCCTCGCGATCGGCGGCGATCCATTCGCCATCGGGCACGCGCACGCCGCTGGTGGTGCCGTTCCAGGTGAACAGCACGTCCGTCGTCCAATCGACCTTGTCGAGATCGGGCAACTGGCCGTAATCGGCGCGCATGACGGTGGGTTCGAGCTTGAGCTGCTTGACGGCATCCGTCACCCAGCCCTCGCCGAAGCTTTCCCAGGCGAGCGTGGTGACCGGGCGGGCGCCCAGCATGGTCCACATCGCCATTTCGAAGGCGCCGGTGTCGGAGCCGGGGACGATGCCGATGCGGTGGGTATCGGGAAGCTGGAGCACTTCGCGCATCAGGTCGATGCAATATTGCAGGCGCGTCTTGCCAATCTTGGCGCGATGCGAACGGCCGAGCGATTCGGTTGCCAGCTTGTCGGGGGAATATCCGGGCGGCTTCGCGCAGGGACCGGAAGAAAAGTGAGGACGCGCCGGTTTAAGGGCGGGAAGTGCAACAGTCATGTAATCTCTCCTTACAGAGAGCACGCGCGGCGTTGGGACCGCGTGGCCCGGCTCGGCAAGTAGAGGCCCGGGCGGCAATGTCAAGCCACCCGGCGCGCGCCATCTTGCGGGCCACTGGTGCGAGCGCTGGGTGCGACCGCCGCCAATTACCCCCCCGCGACCACGCCCACGGGGTGCAGCATGGGAACGATTGCAAAGGGGACGAAATTCGCCATTTGTCGTTATTTTTTATCCGTTTACCGCGCACAAAAAAATCCTTTTTCTTTGCGATAAGCCGTGTATGGTTCGCGACGGGCCGCATGGAGAGATGGCCCGGATAAGAGGAGGGGGAATAATGCTTGGAAAGCTGACCGGGCTGGCGCGCGCGCTGGCCCTATTGCTGGCGGTCGTCGCCGGATTTGTGGCGATTCCCATTGATGTGAAAATGGTATTGCTGGTGCTGGGTGTTATCGCCGGCATCGGCGCCTGCCCCGACAGCTTCATCAAACGCGGCGTTGCCGTGCTGGTGCTGCCGGCCGTAGGCGCGGCGGTGGCCATGATTCCGGCCATCGGCACGCAGCTGAGCGCTGTGGCCGGCAATGTGGCCGCGGTGGTGACGGCGGGGCTGATTACCACGGTGGCAATCGGCCTGTTCCACGCCGTGAAGGGGGATGTGACCGGCCTCGCCGGTTAAAATCCGCTGGAAGGTGAATGCGGGGCCCCGCGCGCCGATGGCGTTGCGGGGCCTTTCATTTTCGCCCGCCTTTTAATTTCGCCCGCCCTCTGATTTCGCCCGCCCTCTGATTTCGCCCGCCCTCTGATTTCGCCGCGGCCGCGCCACGACAGGGATTCCCCAAGGCGCGCCGGACGCGTATACCGGCCGGGTGAGACGCGAACCGCCATGGCCTTCCCGCACCGCGGGCACCCTCCCGAAAAGGCCACTGGTGCTGGTGCTGGTGTTGCTGCTGGCCGCCTGTGGCTCCTCGCACCATGGGCCCTACCCCGCGACCGCCACCATCGCGCCGCGCCCCGACGAGCGCCAGTGCCTGGCCGCGCTGGGTGAGCGGCGGGCCGGGTTTACCGCCCTGCCCGAGCACTATTATGGCCCGGGCTGCGCCACCTTCAACACCGTGCGCCTGTTCAGCGTGGATGGCGACCGCGCCGAGATCGAGGTGACGAACCTGACGCAGGTGGGCTGCCCCGTCGCCAATATTTTCGCCAACTGGGTGCGCTATGGCGTGGACCGGGCGGCGCGGCAAATTCTCGGCAGCCCGCTGGCGCGGGTGGAGACCATGGGCAGCTATAGCTGTCGCACCGTCGCCGGCACCGACCGGCTTTCGGCGCATGCCTCGGCCAGCGCCATCGACATTGCCGGGTTCGACCTGGCGAATGGCCGGCGCGTTAGCGTGCTGGGCAGCTGGAACGCGGGCACGGAGGATGAGCGCGCCTTTCTGCGGGTGATTCACCAGAGCGCCTGCAAGCGTTTTGGCACGGTGCTGGGGCCGGATTACAATTTCGCCCACCGCAACCATCTGCATGTGGAGCTGTCGGGCAGCGCCTATTGCCGGTAGGGGCGGCGTTTGACAAAGCCCCGATGGCAGAACAGAAGTTTGGCGACAACCGGGGGGATGCCGTGATTCGAGCGTTGTTATTGGCGGCCGCGTTGCCGTTTCAGCCCCTGCCCGCGCCGGCTTTCGCACCCGCCACGCCCGCGCCGATTGTCATCACGCCGGACAATGTCGATCTGGATGGCGCCGGGACCTTCGATTTTACGCCGGACGCCAAAGCTTTCGAGGTGGATCCGCCGGCGGGCGGCGATGGGCTGTCGCTGGTGGTCAGGCTGTGGCTGGATGCCATGGGCCGGCCGGTGGCTTGCGACACGGGCGAATCACCCCTGCCGGCGGCCGCGCAGGTTGGTTGCGCGCAACTGATGCGCTCGGCCCGGTTTCACCTTGTGCCGGGCATGGCTCTGCCGCTGCGGCGTGGGTTTGCCGATGTGATGTTCGAATTTTTCAAGGACGTGCCATCGGCGCCGCCGGGGAGGCATATGTTCGCCTTCGTGGTGCCGGGCTACACCAACACCGTCGTAGTTTATCCACCCGATGAGACGCCAGCCGACCAGTTGATCCACTATTCGGATGGAACCTTGCAGGGGGCGGTCAATCCCGATGACTATCCGCCAAGGGCGCTTCGCTATGGCTTTGAGAGTCGAAGTGGCGTGCTGCTCGGAATCAGCCGTGACGGGCGGGTGCAAAACTGCCGTCCCATCATCGGCAGCCTGCCAACCCGGACTGCCTACCTCGACAATTACACGTGCGAGTTGGCCCTGAAGCGCTGGCATTTTAACTTTCTGCCCAATGCGCCAGCCTACGACGCGTTGCGTTATTTCCGCGCTCGGGTGAGCTGGTTGATGCCGGGCCATTAATCGGCCCCATCGCCGCTATTTCCGGGTGTGGAACGGGTATTCTGGCAGGCCGTCGAGGGCGGCGCGCAGGGCTTCGCTCCAACTGGCGGAGAGGCTGCGGTACCAGGGGTCGGCCGCGGAGATGCGCTCCTCGTGCAGCGGCTCGAAGGTGTCGTTCTCGATGACCAGCAGGTCCAGCGGCATGCCGACCGACAGATTGGCCTTCAGCGTGGAATCGAAGCTGACCATGAGCAGCTTGGCCGCGTCGGAGAAGCTCATCGTCCGGTCATAGCCGCGCAGGATGATCGGGCGGCCATATTTGGTTTCGCCCACCTGGAAGAACGGGGTGTCGAAGCTGGCCTCGATGAAATTGCCCTCGGGATAAATCAGGAACAGGCGCGGCTCCATGCCACGGATCTGCCCGGCAAGGATGAGGGTGGCGGAAAAGGTGGTGCCGGCCTTGGGGCCATTGTCGGCATTGCGCGACTGGATGGTCTCGCACAGCAGCTTGCCCAGCATGGTGGCGATCTGGAACATGGTCGGCGCTTCCAGCACCGAATTGTGGCGTTCTTCCGGGGTTTTGTTGCGCTCTTCCAGCAGGCTGATCACCGCTTGCGTGGTGGCCAGATTGCCCGAAGTCATCACCGAGACGATGCGTTCGCCCGGCACTTCCCAGTGGAACATCTTGCGGAAGGTGGAGATATTGTCGACGCCCGAATTGGTGCGGGTGTCGCTCATCAGCACGAGGCCGCGATCCAGCATCATGCCCACGCAATAGGTCACACGACTTACTCCCCAATAGCCCCCCCACAGGGCCGCACAATCGATTCCGTGCTGATCAGGTCAGGTGGAAAATATACCGCCCCCCGTCAAGGCGCTTGGGCCCCTGCTCCCCGGATTTGCGCCTACTGGGCGGCGGACTGTTGCGCGACGGACACTTCCACGGTCATCTCCGCCGCGCCGCCGCCCAGGGTGACGCCGGTGATCGGGGCGGCATCGTGATAATCGGCGCCGGTGGCCACGCGGACATAGCGGGCATCGGGGCAGATGGCGTTCGACACATCAAAGCCGACCCAGCCGAGCCCGGCGACATGCGCCTCTGCCCAGGCATGGCCGGCGTTCTGGTCGATCACGCCATCCATCAGCAGATAGCCCGAGACATAGCGCGCCGGTACCCCCAGCATGCGCACGGCACCGATGAAGATATGCGCGTGGTCCTGGCAGACGCCGTGGCCGGCGGCCAGCGCGGCCTCGGCGCTGGTGCTGGCATCGGTGCGGCCGGTGGCATAGGCCACCGCCTCCAGCACCGCATCCGACAGGGCGTGCAGCGCGGCGATCGGCGCGTCGCCGGCGAGGGAGGGCTGGCCTTGGCCGGATTGGGATTGGGATTGGGATTGGCCCGATGCGGATTGGGACTGGAGCGGGCCGCCGGCGAAGCGCCCCGCCAGCCGCCGCATCAGCGGGCCCGGGCGGGTGAGATCGGTCTGGTTGAGGAAGGACCACAGCGGCATGAAGCCGGTGTGCTTGCCCACCACCCCGGCGCAATCCAGCGTTTCCACCACGCCGTGGCTGGCCACCTCGATCTCGCTGCCGCCGCCGAACGAGATCAGCGTGGTGCAGTTCTGGTTGTGGTCGTCATATTCGGCCTCGACGCTGGCGCCGGTCACCGCCATCCGCCAGTCTCGCACGGTTTGCACCGCGCAGCTGCGCGGCGTGAGGCGCAGGCGTTGCAACCCATGCGGCGAGGGCTGGTCGAACCGGTAGCGGGTGGTGTGGCTGATGGCGATGCGCAACGGGGGAGACCTATTCGATGAAGCGGTAATCGGCGGCGATGGCGGTGGCGATTTCGCGGCTGCTGGCGATGAAGCTGGTGATGAACTGGTGCAGCCCCTGCTCGAATATATCGGCAATGGTGATTTCCGCCAGCCGCGCATTGGCCTGATGCAGCAGCGAATGCGATGGCAGGCGCGCGTCGTAATCATGCGCCAGAAAGCTCATGTTGGCGGTGACCTGACTGTAGCAATAGGCGAGGCTGCGCGGGAAGCGGCCATCGAGGATGAGGAACTCGGCGATGCCGCGCGGGTCGATCGAGCCCGAATTCAGCCAGCGGAAGGCACGCTCGCCGGCGACGGAGCGCAGCACCATTTCCCACTGGGCATTATCCAGCCGCGAGCCGACCCAGGCCAGATTGGGCAGCAGCACATGGTATTTCACATCGAGAATGCGGGCGGT
Source organism: uncultured Sphingomonadales bacterium (assembly GCA_903923465.1). Taxonomy (GTDB): domain Bacteria; phylum Pseudomonadota; class Alphaproteobacteria; order Sphingomonadales; family Sphingomonadaceae; genus Novosphingobium. The sequence continues at coordinate 6,644 of CAIXXP010000224.1, forward strand.
GTTGTCGCCGCGTTCCAGATGGGTGCCGATGCGGGCGAAGTTGAAGATGTCGTTGCGCAGCATGGTGCCTTCCATGGCGCCGCGCACCAGCGTGGCCTGCCGGCGGATCAGATCGAGCACCTCGCCGATCTGCCCCTCGCGCACCGGGCGGGCGAGGGCCGCGCGCAGGCCCATCCAGCTTTCGTTGGTGGCCTCCCACACCTCGCGGGTGAGGGCGGTGCGCACCATGCGGGCGTTGGTGCGGGCCTGATCGATCATCCACAGCACGCTGCCGGGGTTTTCGTGAGCGCGCAGCACCCAGTTGATCACATGCACGCCCGAGTAATCGGCGCCGGTGGCGGCAAAGGCGCTGTCCTGCCCGAGGGTGAGCAGCACCGAGCGCCACTCGTCCGAGGCGAAGCTGTCGCCACGGGTGAGCGCGATGCGAAAGCCCGCGTCGAGCAGGCGGGCGATATTTTCGGCCCGCTCCAGATAGCGCGCCATCCAGAACAGGCCCCAGGCTGAACGTCCGAGCATCAGACGAGCCCTCCCCAGGCAGGTTGCGATTTGGTCCGGGTCATCACGGGCAAGCTCATTGTGCCAGCACCCAGCTATCCTTGGTGCCGCCGCCCTGGCTGGAATTGACCACCAGCGATCCCTTCTTCAGCGCCACGCGGGTGAGGCCGCCGGGCGTGATGTTGATGCCATTGGGCGAGACCAGCACAAAGGGGCGCAGATCGACATGGCGCGGGGCCAATCCGCCATTGGGCCCCGACTTGGTGAAGATCGGCACGGTGGACAGCGACAGCGTGGGCTGGGCGATGTAATTGTCGGGCTTGGCGCGCAGCTTCTTTTCAAAAGCGGCGATCTCGGCCTTGCTGCTGGTGGGGCCGATGAGCATGCCATAGCCGCCCGAGCCGTGCACCTCCTTCACCACCAGTTCCGCCAGATTATCGAGCACATATTTCAGCGAATCGGCCTCTGCACAGCGCCAAGTCGGCACGTTTTTCAGGATGGGCTTCTCGCCAGTGTAGAACTCGACGATCTCGGGCATGAAGCTGTAGATCGCCTTGTCGTCGGCGATGCCGGTGCCCGGCGCATTGGCGATGGTGATGCCGCCGGCGCGATAGACATCCATCA
>CAIXXP010000225.1 GCA_903923465.1 uncultured Sphingomonadales bacterium
GGCGCTGGCGGCGATCTGCAACCCCACGGTGAACAGCTACAAGCGGATCAACGCCCCGCGCACCACCTCTGGCGCCACATGGTCGCCCAGTTCGGTAACCTGGACGGGCAACAACCGCACCCACATGATCCGCGTGCCAGAGGGCGACCGCTTCGAATTCCGCCTGGCCGATGGCGCCACCAACCCCTACCTCATGCCCGCCGCCGTGCTGGCCGCTGGCCTCGATGGCATGGCCAATGCCCGCGATCCCGGCCCCCGGCTGGATATCAACATGTATACCGAGGGCCACACGGTGAAGGGGGTGAAGCAACTGCCGCTGAACCTGCTGGATGCGCTGCGGGCGCTGGAGGCCAGCGACGTGCTGGGCGCGGCGCTGGGGCCGGTGGTGCCTGCTTTCCTGAAGCTGAAACATGCCGAATGGAACGAATATGCCCGGCACCTGACCCAGTGGGAGCGCGACACGACGCTGGATTGCTGATCTTTGCGGGCAGGGGGGATTGACCCCCGGCGCGCAAGCGGGCTTGTGCTGCCTGTGCCGCACCAAGGGGGATCGCCATGACCAACGCCGGCTCAGCCCCTGCCGCGCCACTTGTCGCGCCCTTGGCCACCGCCTGGCTTGCACAGTCGCGCAAGGCGGTGTTTGCCGTGGGCCTGGCTAGCCAAGCCGGGCGGCGGGAGGCCAATCAGGACGTTGTCGCCTGGCACGAGGGCGATGCCATCCAGAAGGCGACCCATGGCGCCGTCGCCCTGCTGGCCGATGGCATGGGCGGGGCAAAGGCCGGCGGGCTGGCGGCGATGCTCGCCTGCGAGAGTTTCATCGATGCCTATTTCAGCCAGTCGCCGACGCTGGGCGTGGCCATTGCGGCGGAACGCGCGCTGTCGAGCTATAACCGCTGGCTGCACGCCATGGGGCTTGCCGATCCGAACATGGCGGGTGCCGGCTGCACCTTCACCGCAGTGGTGCTGAAGGGGCGCATGGCCCACATGCTGCATGTGGGCGACAGCCGCGCCTGGCACTTTCGCGATGGCCGCCTGCACCAGATGAGCGTCGACCACAAGCCGCCGGGTCTGGCCGATTCGCCCTACCTGTCCCGCGCCCTCGGGCTGGAGGCGGAAGTGCGCATCGACCATGCGCTGATCCCGCTGGAGGGCCATGACCGCCTGCTGCTGACCAGCGATGGCGTGCATGGCGCGATCACCGCGCAGGCGCTGGAGGCGGTGCTGAACCGGCGTGGGCCACCGGCGCGGGCGGCGGAAGAGATCGTGGAGATGGCGCTGGCGGCCGGCTCGACGGATAATGCCAGCGCGGTGGTGATCGACCTTGTCGGCCTCCCCAGCGCCGATGAGGCCGGGCTTGCCGCGTTGGCTGCCGGGCTGGCCGTGCCCCCAGCGCCGCAGGTGGGCGAGGTGATCGACGGCTTGCGGCTGGAGCTCCAGCTGTCCGATGGCGAGCAGACCCGCGGCTTCGTCGCCCGCCGCATCGGCAGCGGCGAGCGCTTCGTCGCCAAATTCCCGCGCCCCGAGCGCACCGGCGAACGCGCCGCGCGCGAGGCCTTCGTGCGCGAAAGGCTGATCGCGGCGCTGGTGGATTCGCCGCATATCGTCCGCATCATCCCGCTGCCTCCGGAAACGCAGAGCCGGGTCTACACGCTGATGCCGTTTTACGAGTCGGAGACGCTGGAGGCCCGGCTGAAGCGCGGGCCGCTGGGTTTTGCCGAGGGGTTGGAGAGCGCGGTGGGGCTGGCTCGCGGCATTATCGCGTTGCACCGCATGGGCATCATCCACCGCGACATAAAGCCCGAAAACGTGCTGGTGGAACCGGGCGGCCGAGTGCGGCTGATCGACTTCGGCGTCGCCCGCATCCCGCAGCTGGAAGACCCGGCAAACGGCGATGTGCCCGGCAGCCACGGCTACCTCGCGCCAGAGCTGTATCGCGGCCATCGCGGCGACGAGGCCAGCGACCAGTTCGCCTTTGGCGTCACGCTCTACCGCATATTCACCGGCCAGTTCCCTTTCACCGATCTGCAGGCGCTGCAGCGGCCCGGTTATGACAGTCCGGCCGATCCCGTTGCACTGCGGCCCGATATGCCGGCGTGGCTGGCGCTGGCCATGCGGCGGTCGGTTCAGGTGGAAGCCGCCGACCGTTTCGGCGACATGACCGAATTGCTGCATGTGCTGGAGCGGGGCAGCGAACTTGCCGCGCCCCGGCCGCCGTCGCTGTCCTTCGCCCAGCGGAACCCGGTTTTGCTGTGGCGGCTGGTGTCGCTGGTGCTGGCTGTGGCGTTGCTGGTGTCGCTGTTGCGCCGGTAACCTGGCGTCCATCAGCGCGGCCCGGGGGCGCCATCGCGTTTTCCTTTTAGTAAACGCAGGCGCGAATCCATGCGCCGTGATTCGGCGGCGGCGCGCCTCATCGCCGCCAGTGCGTTCCTGCCGCCACCGGCTAAATCATCGGCGCGAAATGCGATAATCGGGAAAATGGCCATAAAAGCGCCATTTTTACCTCTGGATCGCCCGATACGCCTTTGTTGCAGTGCGACAAACTCTGTTGACAGTCCGCCGCCGCTGTGTTCATCTTAGGAAACTAGATTCACCTGAGAGAAACTTGACGGAGGGTTACGCATGTCCGAGCTAAGAGCCGATAGTTTAAGTTTCCTGGAGGCGATCGGTCAGTCCGTCGCCAATGTGTCTCCAACCCTTACGCCGGCCATCGCCGTGGCCGTCGTCGCGGCAACCGCGGGCACGGCCTCCTGGCTTGTTTTTGTGCTGGCCACCTTCGCGCTGGTCGTGGTGGGCTTCAATATTGGCAAGCTGGCGGGCAAAATCTCGGCCGCCGGCTCGTTCTTCCTCTATATCTCGCGCGGGCTGAATCCGGCGCTGGGCATGCTGTCGGGCTGGGCCATGCTGGCCGCCTATGTCACCACGGCCATCGCACTCACAGCCACCACGGCGCTGTTTGCCCAATCGCTGATCACCGGGTTGGGCTTCTCGCTGGTGGTGCCGCCGGTGCTGCTCTACGCGATCATTTCCGTGCTGGTTTACTACTTCGCGGTGCGCGACATCCGCTTCTCCTCGCGCCTCGGGCTTGCGCTGGAGGTGGTCTCGATCATCGTCATCGCCATCGTCTGCTTCCTCTCGTGGCAGGCCCACGGCTTCGCCGCCGATACGAAGCAGCTCAGCCTGTCGGGCGCCAGCTTCAGCGCCGTTGGTCAATCGATCGTCTTTGCCATCTTCTCCTACGTCGGCTTCGAAAGCGCGGCCACGCTGGGCAAGGAAACCCGCAACCCCAAGGAAGTGATTCCCCGGGCGGTGATCCTCACCCCCATTCTGGCGGGCGCGGTGTTCATCATCACCACCTATTTCATCGTGCAGGGCTTTGGCGATGATACCACCAAGCTGGGTGCCAGCGCCGGCCCGCTGGCCGACATCGTGCCCGGCAAGGCCAAGGTGCTCACCATCCTCGTTTACATCGGCGCGGCGGTCAGCATGTTTGCCTGCGCGCTGGCCTCGATCAACTCCTTCTCGCGCATCCTGTTCTCGCTGGGCCGCTATCAGTTCGTGCACAAGACCATGGGCAATGTGCATGCCAAGCATCATACCCCCTATGCCGCCGTGACCATCGGCGTGCTGATCAATTTCCTGGTCTGCGCCGCCTTTTCCAGCCACGCCTACACCGATCTGCTGGGCTGGTTCGGCACGCTCGCCAGCTATGGCTTCATCTTCGTCTACTTCCTGTGCTCGGTTGCCTCGCCGGTGCTGCTCCGCAAGACCGGAGAGGCCACGCCGATGGTCTATGTCATGGGCGGGCTGGGTTGCCTGCTGATGCTGTTCTCGGCGGCCGGCAGCCTTTACCCCGTGCCGGCGCCGCCGTTGAACTACCTGCCCTATGGCTTTACCGCCTATATGCTGGTGGGCGTGGTGTGGTTCTACATTCTGAAGGGCAAGCTGCCGCAGGCGGTGCTGTCCATCGAGCATGATCTTGAAGGCCTGGTCATGGGCGCCAAGTAACCGGCTCTTCGTCGCAATCCGCCGGGTTAGTGCAACCGGCCCCGGGTAAAACCGGGGCCGGTTTTTCTGTGCGCGCGCCGCGCGGCGCAGCAAGGGCCCGCGGCCAACCCATGCAAATCACGCATGGGTTATTTGCAACATAGCGGTTGAACCGGCATGAATTGCGACCCATCCTCCTCTCCAGAGACCGAACTGCCATACCGATCATCGCGGCGGAAAAAACATCGGTCCACAAAAGAGAGGGGATGCCGTGATCGCCACAAGCGAAGCTGCCACCTATCCGGCGCTGGAGTCGCTGCTGCAGGATGCGCGCGAAGCGACGGGCCTTGCCGATTTTGGCGAGGGCTCGTTCCGCGAGGGGCTGGCCCAGCTTCTGGCCAGTCTGGAGCGCGACGCGCTGTTGCCGGAGGCCGCCCGGCAGCACACCATCGCCCTTATCCGCCGCCGCCTCGTCAACCGCCTCAAGATCGAGGACTGGTATGCCCGCCACCCGGAAACCGCCGATGTCGCGGTGGGCGGGCCGATTGTCGTCACCGGCCTCACCCGCACCGGCTCCACGGCGCTGGGCAACATGCTTTCGCTCGACCCGCAGTTCCGCAGCCTTCGGGGCTGGGAGCAGCGCGAGCCGGTGCCGCCACCGGTGCTGGGGGCCGAGGAAGCCGACCCCCGCCGAATTGCCGCCGCCGCCGAGATCGACGCGCTCTATGCCGCGAATGACGCCGTGGTGGCCCAGCATATCCACGAGGTCGACGCCTCGGTGGAGGACACCGAAGTGCTGGGGCTGGATTTCGGCGCGCAGCAGATGACCCTGCCGGTGTGGGGCTATTTCGACTGGTGGCGCACCGCCGACATGCGCGCGGTGTTCCGCTATCATCGCCGGGTGGTGCAGCTGCTGCAATCGCGCCGCCCGCCAGATCTCTGGCTGTTCAAGGCGCCGCACCACAAGTTCCATCTCGACGCGCTGATGGAGGCCTATCCCAACGCCCGCTTCATCATGACCCACCGTGACCCGGCAAAGTCGGTGCCATCCTACGCCAGCTTCGTCAGCTCGATCTGGCCGGGTGACACCGCCAGCCGGCACCAGCCGCAGGTGGTCGGCCCGGAGATCTCGAAGCATCTGCGGGTGGGCATGGAACGGGCGCTGGCCTCGCGCGACCGCATCGGCGAGGACCGCTTCATCGACATCCACCACCCCGATCTCAACCGGGATCCGCTGGGCACGCTGGCCCGCATCTATGATTTCCTCGGGCTGGAGCTGACCCAGGCGATGCGCGACTCGGTAACCGCATGGTTGGCCAAGCACCGCAGCGGGGCCCACGGCGAGCACCGCTATACCCCCGAGCAATATGGCCTGACCGCGGCGGGCATACGCGCCGACTATGATTTCTACATCAAGCGCTTCGGCGTGCACACGGGGGATTGAGCGCATGCTGTCTGGTGAAAAGATCCTGATTACCGGCCCGGCCGGCCGCATCGCCTTCCCGGTGGCCGAAAGGCTGGCGCGCGATAACGAGGTGTGGGGCATCGCCCGCTTCAGCGACCCGAAGCAACAGGCCGAGGTGGAGGCGCTGGGCGTCACCACCCGCAAGGTCGATCTGGCCACCTGCGACTTTGGCGATCTGCCCCGCGACTTCACCTATGTGCTGCACATCGCCGCCAATTTCGAGCAGGGCAGCTACGACCGGGCCATCACCATCAACGCCGAGGCCTGCGGCTTCGTGCTCGAGCATTGCCGCAATGCCAAGGCCGCGCTCGTCATGTCCACCCTCTCGGTTTACAAGCCCCACCCGGACCCATGGCACGCCTTTGCCGAGGATGACGCGCTGGGCGATATCATGCTGCCGGGGCAGGAGACCTATTCGATCTCCAAAAACGACGAGGAGGCCGTGGCCCGTTATTGCGCGCGCGCCTTCAACCTGCCGGTCACCATCGCGCGGATGGGCGCGGCCTATGGCGACCGGGGCGGGGTGCCGGTGTTCCACATGCATGATCTGGCGGCGGGGCGCACCATCACCTCGCGCTCCGATCCGCTGCCTTACAGCCCCATCCATGTCGACGACATCGCCGACATGATCGCACCGCTGCTGGGGGCCGCCAGCGTGCCCGCCACTATCGTCAATTTCTGCGGTGACGAGGCCGTGGCGGTGCAGCAATGGGTGCCCTATCTGGCCGATCTGCTGGGGGTGACGCCGCAGATCGCCGTGAAGCCCATTCCCGGCGCCTCGGTGGGGTCGGTTGGCGATGTGACCAAGCGGCTGGCCATCACCGGGCCATGCAAGGTGACGTGGCAGGAAGGGCTGAAGCGCCTCGCACAACAACTTTATCCCGGGCACGTTCAGCGCTCCGGCGCGCACGCAGGAGAATGATTATGCTTTCGGGCGAGAAAATTCTGATCACCGGGCCGGCCGGACGGATCGCCTTCCCGATCGCGGCCAAGCTGGCGCAGGACAACGAGGTGTGGGGCATCGCCCGCTTCAGCGATCCGAAGCAGCAGGCCGAAGTCGAGGCGCTGGGCGTGACCACCCGCAAGGTCGATCTGGTGAAGTGCGATTTCGGCGATCTGCCCCGCGATTTCACCTATGTGCTCCACATCGCCGCCAGCTTCGACCGGGGCAGCTATGACCGGGCGATAAGTGTCAACGCCGAGGCCTGCGGCTTCGTGCTCGACCATTGCCGCAGCGCCAAGGCGGCGCTGGTGATGTCGACCCTGGCGGTCTACAAGCCCACCGCCGACCCCTGGCACCGGTTCCGCGAGGACGACGCGCTGGGCGACATGATCGCCCACGATCCCGATACCTATTCCATCGCCAAAAATTGCGAGGAGGCCATTGCCCGGTTCTGCGCGCGCAATTTCAACCTGCCGGTCACCATCGCGCGGATGGGCGCGGCCTATGGGCCCCGGGGCGGGCTGCCGCTGATGCATATGCAGGCGCTCGCCGAAGGCCGGCTGATTGAGCCGCGCTGGGACCCGCTGCCCTATAGCCCGATCCATGTCGACGACATTGCCAACATGATCGCGCCGCTGCTGGGGGCGGCCAGTGTGCCTGCCACCATCGTCAATTTTTGCGGCGACGAGGCCGTCGCCGTGCAGCAATGGGTGCCTTATATGGCCGGGCTGCTGGGCGTCACGCCGAAGATCATGGTGAAGCCGGTGCCCGGCGCCTCGCTGGGATCGGTGGGCGACGTGACGAAACGGCTTGCCATCACCGGGCCTTGCACGGTCAAGTGGCAGGATGGGCTGAAGCGCCTCGCGCAGCAGCTTTACCCCGACCATTTCAGGAGCTGATGACCTTGTCCGACACCGACCTTGCCGAAGTTTCGCCGGAGATCCGGGCGCTGGCAGCCTCCAGTAAGCGCACCCGCACGCCTGTCGGCACGGATGGCGCGGTGATGACATGGCGGGAGTGGGGGCCGGAATCGGGTGGGGGCGAGCCGCTGGTTTTGCTGCATGGCTCGCATGGCGGCTGGATGCACTGGCTGCGCAACATCCCGGAGCTGGCGCGCCACCGCCGGGTGATCGTGCCCGACATGCCCGGTTTCGGCGAATCCGATCCGCCCGCCGACATCGAGAGCCCGCAGGACCACGCCCGCGCCATGGTGGATGGGCTGCGCGCGCTGGAGGGCATCAGCGGGCCGGTTGACGTCATCGCCTTCTCGCTGGGGGCGATGCTCGGCTGCTTCATGACGCTGCCGGAATGCGGCGGTGACGCGCCGCAACTGATCCGCCGGCTGATCATCGTCGATGCCGGCGGGCTGGATACGCCGCTGCGCACCGCCGACAACCGTTCGGTCAAGGGCCTCACCGGCCAGGCGCTGCGCGATGTGAACCGCCACAATCTCGGCGCGATGATGATCCACGATCCCGCTTGCATCGACGACACCGCCATCGACATCTCGATGTTCTGCGGCCGCCGCACCCGCACCCGGGTGATGTACCATGTCATCCCCGACAAGCTGCTCGCCGTGGCGAAGCGGGTGCGCGTGCCGATCGACGTCATCTGGGCCGAATTCGACTATATCCACCCCGACCCGGAACTGAATACTGCGGTTATCCGCGCGTTTCAGCCCGAGGTGCAACTGCGGGTGGTCGCGGATTCCGGCCACTGGCCGATGTATGAGCAGCCCGCCGCCTTCACCGCCGCCGCGCTGGATCTGCTGGCAACCCCGGTGCGGCCGCTGCTGCCCGAAACGGAGCATTCCTGATGCCCAACCCCATCCATCCCCGCATCGCCGTCAGCACCCTCAGCACCCTGCGCCAGCCCTTGGCCGAGGACATCGCGCTGATGCGGGAGTTGGGCGTGGGCGCGCTGGGGCTGTTCTCCGCCAAGGCGGGGGACGATCCGGCCGGCGCCGTGGCGGCCATCCGCGAGGCCGGGCTGAAGGCCTCCTGCGTGACAGCGGCCGTCTCCGGCGTCAGCCTGATCGATCCGCCCGATGCCGATGGCTCGCCGACGCAGCGCCTGTTGCGGCCGGCGATTGACCTGGCCGCCGCGCTCGGCGGGGCGCCCTGCTATTTCACTTCCGGCCCCACACCGCTGCGCATGCCGACCGATGTCGCCTTCGACGCCCTGGCCGCCGCACTGCCGCCGGCGGTGGAATATGCGCGGTCGGCCGGGGTGCGCCTCGCGCTGGAACACAACCACAGCTCCACCCGGCACAACGGCTTTGTCCACTCGCTGCGCGACGCCATCGAGCTGAGCCAGGCCACCGGCGTCGCCGTCTGCGTGGAGCTGCAGAATTGCTGGACAGAGCGGCATCTGCCCGCCATGTTCCGCGAACATATCGGGCGTTTCGCCGTGGTGCAGGTAAGCGATTACCGCATTGGCGAGACCACCCAGATGAACCGCCGTGTTCTGGGAGACGGCGATATCCCCCTCGAATGGCTGCTCGGGCACCTGCTGGACGCGGGCTTTGCCGGCTATTTTGAAATCGAAACGCTGGGGCCGGCCATCGAGGCCGAAGGCTATGGCCCGGCCATCGCCCGCAGCCTGGCCTGGCTGAACGAGCGTCTGACAAAATGGGGCGTGTAATCTGACCAACGCCCGGGAGAGAGACAATGCCGGATCGCAGAGATATTTTGAAGGGCATGGCCACGGTTCCCGTGAGCGGGATGATGGCCGCAACAGCAGCAAAGGCAGCCACCTCCATGACCAAAGCCCCCCTACCCGCCGGCACCCTGCCGAGCTGGGCCGACCAGATGGAGGCCCTGAAGCCCGTCGCGGATAATCTCATCGCCAAATGGGGCCGGCCGAACCCCACCGAGGCCGAGCGGCAGGACATGTACGCGCTGTGCCTGGCGATCCTGTCCGAAGGCTATCTGTGCAACGTTTACATGGACCCAAAGCGCCCGGTGTGGGTGCCGCTGTGGAACATGGCGTATAATTCGGGCGGCCCGAATCCGGACTATATCTATGGCTCGACCCAGGTCGATCCCGAGGGGATCTACCGCATCTCGGGCTTTCGCGGGACTACAAGGTTCATCGACATCCAGCAGCAGAAGGCGCGCGTTTTCGTCCCGCTCGACAAGATGCGCGGGGCGATGGAAATCAACGAGGTCGACGAGCTGACGATTGGCAAGGACGGCTATTTCAGCGTGATCCTCAGCGGCAAGCGGCCCGAGGGTCACACCGGCGACTGGTGGCTGCTGGAACCGGACACTGTCCAGCTGCTGCTGCGCCAGTGCTCCACCGACTGGCGCAACGAACTCGACGGACGGATGGCGATCGAGCGGCTCGATCCGGTCGCCCCGGCCTCGACCGAGGAGTTCGCCCGGCGGTTTTCCGAAATGCCGGCGTGGATCGAGGGCATGCTGGGCATGATGATGGAGCTGACCCAGTGGTACAAGGCCCACCACCCGACCAACGGGCTCGAGCTGTCGAAGAAGGTCGCCAAGATCGGCGGGCTCAACAACCAGTTCTATTACGACGGCATCTACCAGATCGACGATGACGAGGCGCTGATCGTCGAGACCGTCCTGCCCAAGCAGGTGCGCTATTGGCAGATGCTGGTGGCCGACGACCGTTTCTGCACAGTCGACTGGTTCAACCGGCAGTCGAGCATCAACGACAAGACCGCCCGGCTGGATACGGACGGCAAGCTGCGCGCGGTGATCTCGCGCGGCGATCCCGGCGTGCCTAACTGGCTGGACAAGGCCAACAACGTCTGGGGCGTCATCCAGATGCGCTTCAACAAGGCCAGCGATGCGCCCGATCCGGTGGTAACCCGGGTCAAGCTGGCGGATGTGCGCAAGCACCTTCCCGCCGACACGCCGGTCGTCACGCCGGAGGAACGTCGCAGGCACCTGGCCGCGCGGCGCGAGGCGGCACAGTTCCGGCGCACATGGTAGGCGGCGCGCGCCCTGCCGGGCGGGGGTGTTTCCGTGGCGGGGGCCGGGCATCTCCCGCCTGATCACGCCATGGATACACAGCTTATCGAAATGTTCGTGGTGCTCGCCCGGCGGCGCAGCTTTACCCGCGCCGCCGAGGAACTCGGCATGCCGCAGCCGCACCTCAGCCGGCTGATCCGGCGGCTGGAGGATATCGTCGGGGCCGAGCTGATCGACCGCAGCAACCGTCAGATCGCCCTGACCCCGGCGGGCGAGGCGCTGCTGGCCGAGGCGCGCTCGGTGCTCGATCAGGTCAACCGCGCGCTGCAGCGCACCACGGATGCCGCGAGTCGGGAAAAGCGCCGGCTGCGGGTCGGCTATACCGCGATTTACGCCGATCTGCCGCTGCATCACGGCATCCTCGCCTTCCGCCGCCAGCACCCGGATATCGCGCTGGAATTCCGCGCCGCCACCGGGGCGGAGCAGGCCGACTGGCTGCGCTCGGGCGAGCTGGATGTCGGGCTGTTCCAGTTCATCAATTGCGACCTGACCGGACTCTCGTGGAACCCGTTCACCCGGCTCAGCTTCGTGCTGGCGATACCCGAGGACTGGCCGTTCCCCAGCGACCGCCCGGTGGATCTCGCCCAGCTTGCCACCTATCCCTTTGTGCTCAGCGACCGGTCCCTGTCGCCGGAGATCCACGATGCCCAGCTGGCCTATTGCGAGAGCGCCGGCTTCGTGCCCCAGGTGGCGGCCTATGGCCGGGAGCGCGGCGAGCTGATGCTGCTGGCGGCCAGCGGATTCGGCGCCTGCTTCCTGTTCGAACAGGCGCTGCGCATCCGGTTGGACGGGGTGCGGCAACTGGTCATCGCCCATCCGCGCGAGGATATTTTCGCCGATTGCCAGATCGCCTGGGCGGCGCAAAGGCCGGAGCCGGTGGCGCTCGACTTCATTGCCTGCCTGACGCGTGAGCGGCGCGCGCCGCAAACCGGGCGGCGTGGCAACCGCTTCGAAATCGAGTGGGTGCGGCCATGAACGGCACGTCTTCCCAATTCCGCCGAAACATGCGGCGGAATGCGGCAGACGCCGTGACAGCGGCCTTTGCAGCACCTACAAGGTTTCGGTGACGAATTTGAAAACAAGGGTCCGCGCTGGGTGACGGAACCCGATGGTGAGAGGAAATGCCAAAATGAGCGATGAAGTAGACTATGACGTGATTGTGATCGGTGCCGGCGGGTCTGGCCTGGCCGGGGCCATCTGGGCGGCCGAGGCCGGCTGCAAGGTCATCATCCTGGAATCGGAAGACCGCGTCGGCGGCTCCACCGCCCTGTCCGATGGCGTGTTTAACGCCGCCGACACCAGCCTGCAACGCAAGCTCGGCTTCACCGATTCGATCGACGAATATTACGATTACTACATGACCCTCAACGCCTGGCGTCAGCCGGCCGCGTTGATCCGCACCTTCTGCGACGAGGCGACCCCCACGGTGGAATGGCTGATCTCGCTGGGCGTCAACTATCCCGAGCGTGTGGCGAAAAAGCCCAAGCAGACGGTTGTGGTCGGCTCGGTCGATGGTGGCGGGCTCTATGCCGCCGGCGTTGAATATCCGCCGCGCGGCCATTGCCCGGCCGAGGGTGGCAGCATCTACACCTCGCTGATGGACAACCGCCGCGCGGTGCTGGGGGTGGAACTGGTGCTCAACACCCGCGTCCAGCAGCTTATCGTCGAGGACGGCGCGGTGAAGGGCGTGGTCGCCGATGGCCAGACCCTGCGTTCGCGCGCGGTGCTGCTGGCTTGCGGCGGCATCAGCCATGCCGATCCGGAGATGATCCACACCTGGTTTCCGGATGCCTATGAAACGCTGCCGCCCGGCTACCACCCCACCGGCCCCGCCGGCCCCGGCCATCGCGGCGACGGCGTGCACATGGCCCGGCAGGCGGGCGCGGATATTATCGGCAAGAATTGCGGCCTGGCCACCAGCGGCCCCTTCCTGCCCAATGCCCCGCCCATCTGGCACGGCTACAACCCGTCATCCGTGGTCTATGTCAACGTCAAGGGCCAGCGTTTCGCGCCGGAAACTGCGCCCTATGCGGTGATGCCGGGCCTGGTTAAGGCGCAGGGCTATAACTGCTGGGGCGTGTTCGACGAGGCCGCCCGGCTGCGTTCGGACCCCACCGGCAGCGGCTATGCCCATGGCTGGGATCCGCAGTTCGTGCTCGACAGCGTCGCGCGCGGCGACATCCTTCAGGCCGATACCATCGAGGAGCTGGCGGTTAAATGCGGCACCCGCCCCGGCGGGCTGCGCACCACCATCGACCAGTTCAACGAGGATATGGTCACCGGGCACGACCGCTGGTTCCTGCGCGACATGGAGGCGTTGCACCCCATCGCCCAGGGCCCGTTCTACGCCTTCCGCTATGGCAACAGCACCTTCGTGGTGGCCAGCGTCGGCCCCCGCATCGACAGCGGCGCGCATGCGCTGGATGAGGACGGCCAGATCATCCCCGGCCTCTACGCGGCGGGCGAGGCTGGCGCCGGCGTGCTGGGTGAGCGCTATGTTGGCGGCGGCAATGGCGTGGCCAATGCCATCACCATGGGGCGCGTTGCCGGCATGACCATCGGCAAGGACCTGATGGGCAAATAAGCGCGGGGCCCCCGCGCCGCCTTCACGGGCGGCGTGGGGCTTTCGTGTTCAATGCCCGGCCGCTCAATGCAGCGTGCGGCCACCGTCGGCGGTATAGGTCGCCCCGGTCACGAAAGAGGCGGCATCGCTCAGCAGGAAGACGATCACGCGGGCGATCTCCTCGGGCTGGGCCGGGCGGCCGAGCGGATAGCGGCTGACGAAGGCGTCGCGCTGCTCGTCGGTTGCCTGGTTCAGCACGAAGTCGACCATCGGCGTCCGCGTCACGCCGGGGCACAGGGCGTTGACCCGAACCGTCGGCGCCAGTTCCATCGCCAGCGCCCGCGTCAGGCCCAGCAGGCCCGCCTTGGATGCGGCATAGTCGGCGCCGGCCCCCATCGTCGGTTGCAGGCCCACGCCAGAGGCGACATTGACCACCGCGCCCTTGCCTGATTCCACCAACCACGGCACCGCCGCCTGGCACACGAGGAATGGCGCGGTGAGGTTGACCGCCAAAGCATGCGACCAGGTGTGCAGATCCAGCTGGGGCAGGGCGGCGCCACCGACAACCCCGGCGCAATTCACCACCCCGTCGATGCCCCCCAGCTTTTCGGCAACCTGCTGCACCACCCGGGCAATGCCCGAAGGTTCGGCCAGATCGACATGAAAGCCGATGCCCCCCACTTCCGCCGCGACCCGCGACAGGTTCTCGGCCACATCCAGCAGGGCGACATGGGCGCCATTGGCGACGAGAATTTCGGCCGTGGCCTTGCCGATGCCCGATGCGCCCCCGGTCACGATGATCTTGCGGCCGCCGAGCGACGGAAAGGTGATGGCTGCTTCCATAAAATCTCTCCCGATGGGTTCTGTCGTGTTCGTCCGGCCGGTCTGTCGTTATGGTCCCGGCCGCCGGTGGTCGCTTGCGCGCCCGCGCAAGGAACGGCGGATTTCCGCAAGCTGGCGATTGAGGGGGAGGGGTGTCAAGGCCAATCGCGCGGCTACATCGGCTGCCCGCGGCTGTAATCCGCAGCCCGCGCCCGGCCGCTTGCGCCCCAACCCAGCGGGCTGGCCCCTTCGCGCCGCGGCGTGGCCCTGCGGGGGATCACCGGCCACCCCGAATCATCAGATCCGTGCGATCGGAACCGCTTTACTCGGGCCGCCACCTCGGGGATCATGCCCCGCCAGCGCGGCTTGCGCGCCTTTTCGCGGGCAAGCCTTGCGCCGCCGCCACTGAGCAAGGCGCTGATAAAATCTAACGGGAGAATTGCGATGTCGGATGTGTTTGGGCTGTCGGGTAAAACGGCGATTGTCTGGGGCGGTGGTCAGGGCATGGGCGAGGCTTCGGCCGTTCGCCTGGCCGAGGCCGGCTGCGACGTGGCGCTGGTGGATGTCGTCAAGGAACGTGCCGAGGTGGTGGCGGAGATCATCCGGGGCATGGGGCGCAAGGCCATCGCCCTGGGTGCCGACGCGACGAAAGAGGACGAGGTGGAACGCGCCTTGGCCGAGGCCGAGGCCGCGCTGGCGCCCATCGACGTGATGGTCACGGTGATCGGCATGTCCGGTTGGATCAGCCTGCTGGAGATGCCGCTGGCCGAGTGGGATCGCATCGTCGATCTCAACCTCAAGCACTTTTTCCTCACCGCGCGGGCGGTGGCCCGCTCGATGCACGCCGGCAACCGGCAGGGGGCGATTGTTGCCGTGGCTTCGGTCAGCGGGCTTACCTCCGCCCCGATGCACGCCCATTACGGCGCGGCCAAGGCGGGCCTGGTCAATCTGGTGCGGTCGATGGCGGCGGAGTGGTCGCCACTGATCCGCGTAAACGCCGTGGCGCCGGGCACCATCAAGACCGCGCGGGTTCTGGCCACGCCGGAGCGCGAGGAAATGCATCGCGACAAGGTGCCAATGGCGCGCATGGGCGTGCCCGACGAGATCGGCAAGGCGGCGCTGTTCCTCGCCTCGGATCTGGCGAGCTACATGACCGGCCAGACCATCGCCGTGGATGGCGGCTGGACCTCGACCTTCCTCATGCACTCGCGCGGCGGCATGGGCGTGCAAACCCTCAACGAGAACGCCGCCTACCGCAAGGCATAGGCCCACCGGCCGGCATGGCCCCCGCCGGATGCACCTTTCCGGCGGGGGGCCGATTCCCGGCATGCGCGCGCATTGCCCCAATGGGGTCATTTTGCCGGTCTGGTCGGCAGCGGTCGCGGCGTGGCCGCCCCGCCCGAGGTTGACCCTGATGCGCGGATTTGCCCTTGCGATTATTGCCCTGCTGGGGTTCGGCCTTTTGCCGCAAACCGCCAGCGCGCCGGCCCCGACCCGGACCCCGACCCTGCCCCCGACCCGCCGCGCGCGAGCAGGGCGCTGCGCCGCCTCGCTTGACACGGGGGTGCCGGCCGCTACTCCTGCCATCACAGCAAAAAGATGGGCGCCAGGCTTATGGACGTGAAAACCTATTGCCGGATCTGCCAGGGCATCTGCGGCATGGTGGCAACGGTGGAGGATAACAAGGTGGTCGCGGTGCGCGGCGATCAGGACCACCCGCTGACGCGTGGCTATGCCTGCATCAAGGGGCTGCAAAATCCCGAGCTGCTGCATGGCCCCGGCCGCATCCGCCGCCCGCTCGCGCGCCAGAGCGACGGCAGCCACGCGCCGATCGCCTCGCAGGACGCGCTGGACCGCATTGCCCTGAAGATCGCGGATATCGTGCGCGACCATGGCCCCAATTCGGTCGCGCTGTTCACCGGCACCCAGACCTATTTCAACCCGCTGCACCTGCATTTCTCGCGGGCCTTTTTCCGCGCGCTGGGTTCGCGCTCGATGTTTTCGCCGGCCACCATCGATCAGTCGGCCAAGATGATCGTGCTCGGCCGGCTGGGCAGCTTCGCCAGCGGGCAGCAGCCTTTTCACACCTCCGATGTCTGGCTGCTGGCCGGCACCAATCCGCTGGTCTCGCTGCAGGGCGGGGTATTCGGCGGCTTTCCCATCTACAACCCCACCAAAAGCCTGCGCGATGCCAAGGCGCGCGGAATGAAGATCATCGTCGTCGACCCGCGCCGCACGGAAACCGCGCTACAGGCCGATATCCACCTGCAGCTCCGCCCGGGCGAGGATGCCAGCCTGTTCGCCGGGCTGATCCATGTCATCCTGCGCGAGGGCTGGCACGATGCGGAGTTCTGCGCCCGTTACGTTGCCAGTGACGTCGGGGGCATCGAGGCGATGCGGCAGGCCGTCGCACCCTTCACCCCCGAATATGTCGCCGCCCGCGCCGATGTGCCGGCGCAGCAGATCGTGGCGGCGGCAGAGATGTTCGCGCATACCGCCCGCACCGGCATGGCGGGCAGCGGCACCGGCACCGACATGGGGCCGTGGTCGAACCTGTCGGAACATCTCCTCGAATGCCTGAACGTGCTGTGTGGGCGCTATCTGCGCGAGGGGGCCAAAATCGCCAACCCCGGGGTGATGGGCGCCCGCCGCCCGGTGCATGCCGAGGTGCGCGGGCCATATCGCGAATGGGAACGCGGGCCCGCCAGCCGCGTTGCCCCCCACGCCGCCGGCCTGCTGATGGGCGAGATGCCCTCGGGCACGCTGGCCGACGAGATCCTTACCCCGGGCGAGGGCCAGATCCGCGCGCTGATCAGCTCCGGCTCCAACCCCGGCGCCTGCGTGCCCGACCAGCTGAAGGTGGTGCGGGCGCTGAAATCGCTCGATTTGCTGGTGGCGGTGGATCCGCGCTATTCGGAAACCGCGCGGCTGGCCGACTATGTCATCGCCCCCACGCTGGGCTTCGAGCGCCCCGACAATACCCGTGGCCACGAGCCGAGCATGCCCTTCACCTTCGCGCAATATACCCCGCCGGTGGTAAAGCCCGATGCCGACAGCGACGTCATGGACGACTGGCGCTTCTATTGGGAACTCGCCCGGCGCCTCGGCCTGTCGCTGTCGATGAGCGGCCGGCCGATCGACATGGAACACGCCCCCGCGACGGAGGATCTGCTGGCCCGGCTCTCGGCCCGTGGCGCCGTGCCCTATGACGAGGTGAAGGCGCGCCCCGGCGGCGCCATCTTCGATCTGCCCGAGGTGACCGTGCAGCCGCCCCGCCCGGAGGCGACCGACCGCTTCTGCCTGATGCCCGACGACGTTGCCGCCGAACTGGCCGAGGTGTTCGGCGAGAGCGATGGCCACAGCAATCGGGCCGACCCGCGCTTCCCCTATCGCCTGACGGTGCGCCGCCACCGCGAGACGATGAATTCGCTGGGCAAGGATCTCGGCGGCATCCGCGCGCGCATGACCTTCAACCCCGCCTTCATCCACCCGGAGGATCTGGCCGCGCACGGCCTGGCCGAAGGGGACGCGGTGGAAATCACCTCGGCCGACGGCAGCATCCCCGCCCGGGTGAAGGCCGATGCCACCTTGCGGCGCGGGGTCGTCTCCATGAGCCATAGCTGGGGAGCACTCCCCGGCGAGGACGAGGATTATCAGCGCATCGGCGCCTCCACCTCGCGCCTGCTCGGCCCCGGCCAGCGCTCCGAGGCAATCAACGCCATGCCGCAAATGACCGCCATCCCCGTGGCGATCCGCCGGGCGGGCTGAGGGTTCAACCGGCCGCTGCCTGCCGCACAGGCGAATTGCCGCGGCATCGCCGCGGTGGTATGCTGGCGCCATGAGCAAACCGGCAAGCCCGTTTCGCCGCCTCGCTGGCGCCCCGGCCCTGTGCCGGGCCGGCCTGCTGCTGGCCGCCGGCGTCGCGGTGATGATCGGGGGATGCCGCGCCGAGACGCCCCCCGCCGTTCCCGCCATGCCCTTTTCCATCACCGGTATTGCCAGCGGTCAGCCCATCCCGGCGCAATTCACCTGTGACGGCGCCGGCCTCTCCCCGGCCATCGGCTGGGGGCAGGCACCGGCCAGCGCCCGCAGCCTTGCCCTTGTGGTCGACGACCCGGACGCGCCGTCGGGTCTGTTTGGCCACTGGGGAGCCTTCGATATCGACCCCCGCGCGGGCGGCCTGTCGCAAGGGGCGGGAAACACCGCCAGCGCCCCGTTTGGGCAGCCGTTTCGGCAGGCCCGCAACAGCGCCGGCGGGCAGGTTTACAAGGGTCCGTGCCCGCCGCCGGGGAATGGCGCCCACCACTACCGGTTCAAGCTTTACGCGCTCGATATTCCCAAACTGGACGTTGGCCCCGACGTGGGCGTGAACGACCTTGAGGGGGCGATGGGCGGCCATGTGGTGGCCCAGGCCATGGTGACCGCAACCTATGCGGGCCAATAATTAGGGGATTGCCCCGGGCTTTCGGCGGGAAAGCCTTGCCGCGCGGGCAAAGCTGGTGAAAGGGGAGTGGCGCGCGGCACTGCGACGCCGCCGCGCCTGTTTTTCTGTCGCGGTCCGCCCTGTTTTCCGGCGCGGCGGATTTTCGATGTATGGCAGGGCCAGGCAATTGTCCGGCCGAATTTCAGACGTTTCGCGCAGCGGCACCTGAGAGCCGGGGGAAACTACCCTGGCCGCGATTGCCCGTTTCGCGACCTACCACTCCCCATTCGCGGCGCGGCTGCGAATGTGTTCTGTCACAGATGGGTTGCCCGCGTGAAGGCCGCGGCCCTTTCGGTTTGCCCGAAGAAAGGCTTGTAAATGCAAGGATATAAAGAACCCGGATTTCAGGAGCGGGCCGCTGCGGCCGCCCGTGCGCGCAACGCCGCGCTCGAAAAGCTGCGCGCCCGGCCGGTGGTCGATCAGGCCGAGCTCGACCGGCGCATCGCCGCTCAGGCCGCCAAGGAAGCCGCCGCCGCCGAAAAGCGCGAGGCCGTCAAGCGCGCCCGCGAAGAGGCGGCGCTGGCCAAGGCCCAGGCCGAGGCTGACGGTGCCAAGGCCATCACCGAATCGGCCGAAGCCGCCGCCGCCGCCAAGCTGGCCGCCGAGGCGGAACGCAAGGCCGCCCGCGACGCTCGCTATGCCGCGCGCAAGGGGCGCCGGGGCTAAGCCTGTGACGGTCTGCGCGAAGCCCGGGGCAGGGCAGCCCGCATGATCCCGCGCGAAACCCTCGACACGGCCCAGGTGCCCGGGGGCGAGGAACTGCGTCTGGTCCGCCATGGCGCCGATTTCATGATCGTGCTCGACCGCAACGAGCTGATGAGCACGCGGATGCGCGGCTCGGAAGAGGCGCTGGCGACGATGAGCTGTGACCGCATCGCCGGCCGGGCGAGGCCGCACCTGCTGATCGGCGGCTATGGCATGGGCTTCACCCTGCGGGCGGCGCTGGACGCGCTGCCGGCGGATGGCCGTGTCACGCTGGTCGAGCTGGTGCCCGAGATCATTGCCTGGGCGCGCGGCCCGATGCAGGAGCTGACCGCGGGCTGCCTCGAAGACCGCCGCCTGACGCTGATTCAGGGCGATGTCGCCGCCGTCATCGCCGCGTCGCCGGCCAGCTTCGACGCCATCCTGCTGGATGTCGACAATGGGCCGGATGGTTTGGTGCGCGATGCCAACAATGTGCTCTATAGTGAGCGGGGCCTGCGGGCGGCCAGAACGGCGCTGCGGCCGGGCGGCGTGCTCGCCATCTGGTCCGCCGCCAAGGACGATGCCTTCGCGCGCCGGCTGAAGAAGGTCGGCTTTGCTGTCGACGAGGTAATGGTGCGGGCCCGCGAAAACGGCAAGGGCGCCCGGCATGTCATCTGGTTTGCCAGCCAACCACCGGCCGCGTCGGCCAAATCAGCGTAATTCACGCCTTTAGGAACAGTTCCATGTCCAGCGACACCGTCAAGCCCTTCCTCATCAAGAAAGATGAAGATGGCAATTTCCGCCTTACCGTGCGGGATATTCACTACAACTCGCAAGGCTATCCCATCGTCACGTCGACGCTTCAGGCCGAATTCTTCAAGACCGCGACCGTGGCCCGAACCTTCGCCAAGGATCACTTCAAGGCCGAAGCCGGGCAGTTCGCCACGAAGTAACGCCGCCCGGCAGTCTCGCTTGCGGCCGTTCCGGCCCGGGCGATACCGCACGATGCAGGAGCTATCGCTGTTGCCGCGCCCATGGGCGGCGCGCCATGCGGTGGCGTGGGATTGATCCTTCGGGGTGGCGTGGGCGCCGGCCACCCTGCGGAAAACTGCGGCTGTCAGCGATCGCCACGACCCACAATTCGCTGAAATTAATGGCTGTATTCCGATCGACGCTGCGCCGCCCCCGGGCAATGCCTGCGCCTATGCGCCGCGTCGGTCTCTCCCACCGCCTTAAATTGTCGCACCTTCGTCGCGGTCACGGAAGTGTCATGCCCGGCCCATAGCCCCCGGCCACACACATTCGGGGAGCCACCACAATGA
>CAIXXP010000226.1 GCA_903923465.1 uncultured Sphingomonadales bacterium
CCCTCAGACGTTCAGGATGCGGCGCGCGATGATATTGCGCTGAATTTCGGAGCTGCCGCCATAGATGGTCAGCTTGCGCCGGTCGAAATATTGCTGGGCCATATGGGCGGCCTCTGGCGCCACCACGGGCGCGCCTTCGGGCAGGCTCCACGGGTGCACCAGCGATTCGATCTCGGCCACTTCCATCAGCAGTTCGGTGAGCGCCTGCTGGATCTCGCCGCCGCGGATCTTCAGCACCGATACCTCTGGCCCCGGCGCCTTACCGGAAAGCTCGTCGGCCAGCACGCGCCACGCGGTGTAGCGCAGAGCCAGCAGATCGGTTTCCACCTCGGCCACGCGCTGCGCCAACACCGGATCATCGCCGATCAGGCGGCCATCCGCACCGGTACGCTCCAGCGCGGCCGCCAGTTGCCGGGCCAGCGCCATGTTGGGGCCGATGCCGGCGCCCACCAGCCGCTCGTGGCCCAGCAGGAACTTGGTGATCGTCCAGGCATCGCCCTCCTTGCCGACAAGGTTGGTGACCGGCACGCGGACATCGGTGATCTGCACCTCGTTCACCGCATGCATGCCGCCGATGGTAATGATCGGGCTGACCTGCACGCCCGGCTGCTCCATATCGATCAGCAGGAAGGAAATGCCCGCCTGCTTTGGGCCATCCTGCGCGGTGCGCACCAGCGCGAAGATCTTGTTGGAAAGGTGGGCCCAGCTGGTCCACAGCTTGGTGCCGCTGACGATATAGTCGTCGCCATCGCGCACCGCCTTCATCTTCAGCGCCGCCAGGTCGGAGCCGGCCTGTGGCTCGGAAAAGCCCTGGCACCACCAATCTTCGCCGGAGAGGATACGCGGCAGGATCTCGCGCTTCTGCGCCTCGGTGCCGAATTCGATGATCACTGGCCCCAGCAGATCGAGCGAGGGGATATTGGCGCGCGGCGCCCCGGCCAGCGAATATTCCTCGTCCCACACGAAGCGTTCCAGCGGGCCCCAGCCGGGGCCGCCCCATTCCTTCGACCAGCTGGGCACCAGCCAGCCCTTGGCCGCCAGAATGGCCTGCCAGCCCTTGTGCTCGTCCTTGGTGAGCTTTTGGCCGAGCAGGGTTTTGCGGCTGAGGTCCGCCGGCAAATGCTGGGCGAAGAAGCTGCGAAACTCGTCGCGCAGCCGCTCGGTTTCGTCGCCTAGTGCTAGATCCACGTGTGGTATCCTGTTTTGGTTGATTGGCCCGTCGGGCGGATTGATCGGCGCATGCTCAGGCGCCGACGAAGACGGCGGCGCGCTTTTCGCGGAAGGCAGCGCGGCCTTCGGCATAGTCGCGGGTGGCGGTGAGTTCGGGTTGCAGATCCAGCTCGGCCGCCAGCACCTCGTCCAGCGAGGACGAGCGGCAGTGCAGCACCTGCTTTGTCGCGGCGATCGACAGGGGCGCGACCGCCCGCATGGCCGCCGCCACCGCCCGCGCCTCCGCCAGCGCGTCGCCCGAAGGCACCAGCTTGTTGATGAACCCCATCTGCCGCGCCTCGTCGGCCAGCAGGGTGCGGCCGGTGAGCAGCAGGTCGCGGGCATGGCCGTGGCCCACCCGCTGGGTCAGCGTCCACAGCAGGCCGGAATCGGCCATTAGCCCCACCTTGCCGAAGGAGGCCGAAAAGCGGGCGCCCTGCCCCGCCACCACGTAATCGCACGCCGCCACCAGCGACAGGCCCGCGCCAAAGGCACCGCCTTCCACCGCGGCGATCACCGGCTTGGCCCCGGCGACGAACAGCCGGACGATATCGTGCAGGATGGCGATATTGGCCCGGGTGCGGGCGGCATCGGGCTTCAACTCGGGCTTGATCTGCCCGCCGGAGCAGAAATGGTCGCCCTGTCCGGTGACAATCAGCACGCGCACCGCGGCATCGGCCTGGGCGGCGGTTGTCAGGTCGCGCAGGGTCTCGCGCATCTCCACGGAAATGGCATTGCGCATTTCCGGCGCGACCAGCGTGAGCACACAGATGCCGTCTGAAGTCTCGCTCACCACGCAGCCGCTCATATCCGCCCCTTCTCCGACAGTCTGGCCGCTTGGGAAGTTGGCCGGATGGGCAACCTAGTGAAAAAACCGGGGCCGCGTGAGGGCCCATGTGCCCGCACGCGCGCCCTAACATATATATGTTAGCTTGATCCGCGCCGCCGGGGCGCAGCGCCGTCGCGCGCGGATCAGGGCGCGGGCCACACCTTGTCGGCAAAAGCAGTCACATCGGCGGTGAACAGGCCCGGTTGCTCCATGGCGGCGAAGTGGCCGCCGCGCGGCATGTCGGTCCAGTGGACGAGGTTGAAGCACAGTTCCGCGCGGCTTTGCGGCGGCGGCGGCATCAGCGCGTCGCCGGGGAAATTGGCATAGCCCATGGGCACTTCGCAGCGCTGGCCGGGGGCCACGTTGATGCCACCCTCGCGCACCATGCCGTTATAGAACCACAGCGAGGAGTCGAACCGGCCCTGCCCCGCGGCATCGGGCATCAGATAGAGCAGCGCGTTGATCGCCAGATGCTCGAGCGGGAACACCTCCTCGAAAGCGCGTTCCGACAGGTCGGACCAGTCGTGGAAGCGTTCGAGGATCCACGCCGCCTGCCCCAGCGGGTTGCCGGCACTGGCCAGCGCCAGCGACATCGGCTTCCGCATCTGCACCATCGAATAGCCCGACAGCAGCGCGTAGGCCTGCGCGGCCTTGGCCGCCCACGCCGCCTCCGCCGCGTTCTGCGGGGCCGCTTCCGACCGCAGCCCGAGGAGATTGAGGTGAATGCCGCGCACGGCCGGGCTGGCGAGGCCGATCTGCGCCGTAACCAGCGCGCCCCAGTCGCCGCCCTGCGCCAGATAGGCGGGATAGCCAAGGACCTGCGTCATCAGCCGGTCCCACAGCACGGCGGTGGTCTTGGGGCCGATGGGCTGTGCCGGGCGGGCGCTGAAGCCATAGCCGGGCAGGGTCGGGATGATCAGGTCGAAGGCGTCTTCGCGGCGGCCACCATGGGCGGAGGGGCGGCTCAGCACCTCGATCACATCCCAGAACTCGAAATGCGAGCCGGGCCAGCCGTGGGTCAGCAGCAAGGGCCTTGCGTTCTCGCACTCACCCTTCACATGCACGAAGTGGATGTCGACACCATCGACCGTGGCGATGAATTGCGGATAGCGGTTCAGCGTGGCCTGCGCCTTCGCCCAATCCAGATCGTGGAGGAGATAGGTACGGAAACGCTCCAGAAAGGCGGTGTCGCAGCCCAGCGACCAGCCCGCGCCCGCCGGCGCCTCGGGCAGCTCCACCGCCGCCAGTTGCGCCTTCAGCCGGGCGATATCCTGCGCCGGCCATTGAACGGAGAAAGGCTTGGGCATTACTGGGTCTCCATGCCGTGCAGGCGGCCGGCGTTGCGCCACTGCATGATGGCCGCAATCAGCAGCACCGGCAAGCAGGCCATCAGCCCCACGCCCAGCGGCGCCATGCCAAAGGGTGCGAAGTGGTGCGCCTTGGCCAGATCGCTGATCTTGCCGGAATAGACTGGGCCCAGCCCGGCCCCCACCAGATTGTTCACAAACAGGAACAGCGCGCCATAGACCGAGCGGCTGGCAGCCGGGCTGACATTCTGCACACAGGTGACCGCCGGGGCCAGAAACATGCCGATCGCCGCCACCGAAACGCACAGCAGCGGCAGCGCCGCCTGCCACGAGCCGACCATCAGCCCCGCGATGAAGAAGGGGGCGGCCAGCAGCAGCCCGCCCATCGGCACCAGCGCATAGACCCGCCGGCCCCGGCTGATCAGCCGATCCGCCAGCCAGCCGCCGCCCCACAGGCCAAGGCCGAAGGTGACGGCATAGGCCACGCCGTAATAGGCCCCGAGTTCGTGCAGGCTCATGCCGCGCACGCGCATGAGAAACGCGGGCAGCCACGCGGCCATGGCGTAGGACGTGAACGAGCTGAAACCGGCGGTAATCGCCAGATTACGCAGCAGGCCATCGGCGAAATAGGTTTTTACCGCGGCCCACAGCGCCACGGGCGGCGGCGGCGCGCCGTCATGCGCGTTGGTCGGCTCGCGCACCGTGGCCCACAGCAGCGTGGCGAACACCACCCCGGGCAGGCTCACCGCCACCAGCGCCGCGCGCCAGCCATAATGCGCCGCGATCCACGCGCAGGCGAAGGTGCCCACCATCGTGCCGGCGGGCGAGCCCAGGTTGAACAGGCCCAGCGCATTGCCGCGCTTGTCCGCCGGGTAATAGCCGGCGATCAGCGAATAGGACGGGGCCGCGCCGCCCGCCTCGCCAAACCCCACGCCCATGCGGGCAATGGCGAGCTGGCCGAAGTTCGCGGCAAAGCCCCCCATCATCGAAAACACCGACCAGACCACGGCACACAGGGTGAGCACCCGCAGCCGGCCGAGGCGATCCGCCAGCCAGCCGGCGGGGATGCCGAAGAAGGTGTAGAACAGCGCGAAGGCGAGGCCGGTCAGCAGGCCCAGCTGGGTATCGGACAGGGCCAGGCTCTTCTTGATCGGCTCGGCCAGAATGCTGATGATGTTGCGATCGACGACGTTGCAGGCATAGATCAGCACCAGCAGCACCATCACATAGTTGCGCCTCGCCCCGGCACCGGGGTCCGGTTTGCCGATGGTTTGCGCCGCGTCCGTTGCCCCGTCTTGTGTGTTTGTCATCACGGTTGGCCTCCCAAACCTTGGCCTAATCATGAAACGCGCGCGCCAACCAGCGCCGCCGGCTTTTCTCGACGACCCGTCAGAAAAACAGCATGGATATGTTGAAAAGAGTGACAAGCTTGTGCACAGGATCAACTTCCCCAACTCGGGCAATCTGCTAGGCCGGGGCGCAGTCGCCCCCGAAGAACACGGAACGGACCCTTTGCATGTCGCTGCTGTATGATGAAGGCCAACAGGCCATAGCCACCGAATCGCGCCGGATCGCCGAAGCGCGCAGCAAGCCCGAGGCGCTGTTGGCGCTGCTGGAAACGCAGGGCGAATATGACGCCGGCTTCTGGACCATGGCCACCGAGCAGGGCTGGACCGCGCTCGCCATTCCCGAGGAGCACGGCGGGTTGGGCCTCAGCCTGATCGAGCTGGGGCTGGTGGCGTTTCAGGCGGGGCGCACCCTGTCGGGCGCACCTTTCCTCACCAGCGGCTATGGCGCGGCGCGCGCCCTGCTGGAGAGCGGCAATGCGGATCTGCAGGGCCAGTGGCTGCCGGGCCTGGCCAGCGGCGAGGTGATCGGCACCGTGGCGTTTGGCGAGGCTTCCTCGCCGCTGCCCGAGACCCCTTCGGTCAGCTTTGCCGGTGGCAAGCTGAATGGCAGCAAGCCCGGTGTGCTGGGCGGCGTACACGCAGGGCTGGCCATTGTGCTGGCCAGCGATGGTGGCACGCCGGTGCTGGTGGCGGCGGCCCTCGATGGCGTGGCGCGCACCACCCAGGCGACTTTCGACAACACCCGCTGCCTCGCTGAACTGCACTTTGCCGACACGCCCGCCAGCGAGCTGGCCCGCGGGCAAGCGGCGCTGGATATCGCGCTGACCGTGCTGGCGGCGCAGGCTGTCGTCACCGCCCATGAGCAGACCGGCGGCAGCGAGGCGCTGATGGAACGCGCGCGCGACTATGCCAACACCCGCCGCGCCTTTGGCCAGCCGATCGGCGGTTTCCAGTCGGTAAAGCACCGCATCGCCGAGCTGTACACGCTGGTGGAACTGTCGCGGGCCAATGGCATCCACGCCGCCTCGCGCGATGGCGAGGCCGATTTCGTCAAGGCCGCCGCTGCCGCGCGCCTTTCCGCCTGCGAGGCCTATGACACCTCCTCGCGCGATTGCGTGCAGGTGCATGGCGGCATCGGCGCCACTTGGGAAGCGGGCATCCACCTGCACATGCGCCGCGCCCGGTCGCTGGCGGTGGAGCAGGGCAACAGCTTTTATTGGGAGGATATCTTGGTCAACCGGATTCTGGGAGATGTGGCATGAGCGATCTGGAAACCTATCGCCAGAAGGCCGCGGCGTGGCTGGAATCGGTGGCGCCGCGTTATAACGCCAAGGTGCGCTATGGCCTGTCCGAGACGGAAAACCTGGCTCTGGGCCGCGCCTATCTGAAAGAACGCTTTGACGCGGGCTTTGCCGGCATCAACTGGCCGGTTGAATTTGGCGGCCAGGGCCTCGGCCATCTGGAAAAGGTGGCTTTCGAGGCGGAGGAACTGAAGCACGGCATGCCGACCGTGTTCTTCGGCATCTCGCTGGGCATGCCGGTGCCGGTGCTGATGAAGTTCTGCCAGGATCACGCGTTCGTGCGCGAGCGGGTGCTGAAGGCGCTGAAGGGCGAGGAAATCTGGTGCCAGCTCTTCTCCGAGCCCGCCGCCGGTTCCGACCTTGCCGGGCTGCGTCTGCGGGCTGAACAGGACGGTAACGGTTGGAAATTGAACGGCCAGAAGCTGTGGACGAGCTGGGCGCATTATGCCGACTATGGCGTGATCGTCGCCCGCACCGACCCCACCGTGCAGAAGCACAAGGGCCTCACCTATTTCTGGGTGAACATGAAGGCCCCCGGCGTCACCGTGCGCCCGGTGCGGCTGGCCGCTGGCGACAGCCATGTGAACGAGGTGTTCTTCGACGACGTGCGCGTGGAAGACACCCAGCGGATGTCGCCGGTGGGCGGCGGCTTTGGCGTGGCCATGGCGACGCTGATGATCGAGCGCTATGTCGCCACCGATTCCGGCGGCTTTGGCCCCAAGCTCGACCATTTCGTCGAGGTGGCGCGCAAGGCGGTGATCAACGGCAAGCCGGCGATCGAGGATGGCCGCATCCGTCAGCAGCTCGCCCGCAACTATGCGATGCGCAGCGGTCTGGAATCGATCACCGCGCGGGCCATGCTGATGATGCAGGCCGGCATGGAGCCGGGGCCGGAAGGCTCGCTGAACAAGCTGGTTTCGGTGCGTTCGCGCCAGAAGCTGTCGGAGCTGGCCATCGATCTGATGGGCACCGCCGGGCTGACCTTCGACGAGCACGCCAGCCACAGCGACGATTGGGCGATGAGCTGGATCAGCGCCCCCACCGGCCGCATCGCCGGCGGGGCCGACGAGATGCTGCTCAACACCATTGCCGAAAAGATCCTCGGCCTGCCGCAGGATTACCGGCCGGACAAGGGCGTCGCCTTCAACCAAATCCCGGCTTGACCGGCAGGCGCGACGGGTGGACACCTGCCCGTCGCGCCCCGCCCGCGGGCCGACCAACTCTCTCCAGACCACGGGACCATCCTATGACCCAACTGCCCGGCAACCAGCTTCTGCGCCATCCGGACAGATTGTTCATCGGCGGCAAATGGGTGGCCCCGTCGAGCGACCGGGTCATCACCGTGATCTCCCCCGTCAACGAGGACCCGTTCCTGACCGTGCCCGAAGCGATGGAGGCGGACATCAACGCCGCCGTCGCCGCCGCGCGCCATGCGTTCGATTTCGGCCCCTGGCCCTGGCTCAGCCATGCCGAGCGGGCGGGCTATCTGCGCCGCATCAGCGAGGAGCTGGTGAAGCGGATTCCCGATGTCGGGCAGATCTGGCCCAACGAGATGGGCATTCTGCACAAGCAGGCGCTGGGGCAGGCCGGCACCGCGCCCGACGTTTACACCCGCTTCGCCGGATTTGCCGACACCTTCCCCTTCAGCTTCGCGCGTGAAGGGTCTGACCCGCGCAAGGCCGGCTTCATCGTGCGCGAGCCGGTGGGCGTGGTGGCCGCGATCATCCCGTGGAACGCGCCGCTGTCGCTGATTGCCAACAAGCTGGCCCCGGCGCTGCTGGCGGGCTGCACCGTGGTGCTGAAGGCCTCGCCCGAGGCCCCCGGCGAGGCCTATGTCATGGCCGAGATCTTCGAGGCGGTGGGTCTTCCGGCGGGCGTCGTCAATGTGGTGACGGCGGACCGCGAGGTCTCCGAACTGCTGGTGCGCAACCCGGGCGTCGACAAGGTCAGCTTCACCGGATCGAGCGCGGCGGGGCGGCGCATCGCCAGCCTGCTGGGCGAGCGCATCGGGCGCTATACGCTGGAGCTGGGTGGCAAGTCGGCGGCGGTCATCCTCGACGATTATGACATCGACACCGCCGCCAGTGCCATTGCCGGGCCGGCCTGTTCGATGAGCGGGCAGATCTGCTCCTCGCTGACCCGCATCATCGTGACGGAAAGCCGGCATGACCAGTTGGTAGCGGCGCTGGCCGACCGCTTTGCCGCCGTTCGCGTGGGCGACCCCTTCGACCCCGCCAGCCAGATCGGCCCGGTGGCGATGGCGCGGCAGCGTGACCGGATTGAAACGCTGATCGCCTCGGGCGTGAGCGAGGGGGCGAGGCTGGCCACAGGTGGCGGGCGGCCGGCGCATCTCAACCGCGGCTTCTACATCCAGCCCACGGTTTTCGGCAATGTCTCGAATGCCATGACCATCGCGCGCGAGGAGATCTTTGGGCCGGTGCTCAGCGTGATTCCGGCCGCATCGGAAGACGAAGCCGTCGCCATCGCCAACGACACCGTTTACGGCCTCAACAATTCGGTGTTCACCAACGATCTGGAGCGGGCCTATGCCGTGGGCCGTCGGCTGCGTTCGGGCACGGTGGGGCACAATGGCTTCAAGACCGATTTCAAGCTCGGCTTTGGCGGGTTCAAGCAATCGGGCATTGGCCGCGAGGGCAATATCGAGGGGCTGGAAGCCTATCTCGAAAACAAGACGATGATTTTCGATGCCGCGCCGCAAGCCCTCGGTGGCTGACGCGTGGCGGTGAAAACCCGCGCGGCAATTGCTTTCGCGCCGGGGCAGCCGCTGGTGGTGCGCGAGGTCGATCTGGCCGACCCCGGCCCGGGGCAGGTGATGGTGCGGCTGCTGGCCAGCGGCTTGTGCCATTCCGACCTGCATGCGATCGACGGCATCATCGCCCATGATTTCCCCGTCATCCTCGGCCACGAGGGCATTGGCGATGTGGTGCGCGTGGGCGCCGGCGTCACCGAATTTGCCGCCGGCGACCGGGTGATGCCCTACCTCATGCCCGATTGCGGCCAATGCCCCAACTGCCTTTCAGGCCGCACCAATCTCTGCGTGGAATATGGCCGGCGGTTCAATTCGCCCACCTCGCCATTTTCGCTGGATGGCGTGGCCGTCCGCCAATTCCTGGCGCTGGGCACCTTTGCCGAGATGACCGTGGTGGCGGCCGACAGTCTGGTGAAGATCAACCCCGCCGCCAGCCCCGAGCAGGCCTGCTCCATCGGCTGCGGCGTGGCCACGGGGTTGGGCTCGGCGTTGCTGCGCGCCAGGGTGACGCCCGGTTCCTCCGTGGCGGTGTTCGGCATGGGCGGCGTGGGGCTGAGCACGGTGCAGGGTGCGGCGATGGCCGGGGCCGCCCGCATCATCGCCATAGACACCAACCCGGCGCGCGAGGCCCTCGCCCGCCGCTGCGGCGCGACGGATTTCCTCGTGCCGGCGGCGGTGGATAACATGATCGCCACGCTGATCGCCCTGTCGGGCTCGTTCGGGCTGGATTTCGCCTTCGACTGCGTGGGCCGACCGGAGCTGGCGGAGCTGGCGCTGGAGGCGGTGCACCCGGCGTGGGGCGTGGCGATGTGCGTGGGGGTGATGCCGAGCGACGCCCGCATCCCGGCGCGGCCATCGGCGCTGCTGAGCGGGCGCACCCTCACGGGCTCCTTCATGGGTGGGGCCAAGCGTGGTGACCTGCCCGGCTTTGTCGATATGTGCGTAAGCGGCGAACTGGCGATGGATGCCATCGTCTCGCATGTGCTGGCGCTGGACGAGATCAACCGGGGCTTTGCCATGATGCGGTCGGGCGAAGCGGTGCGGTCGGTGATCAGCTACGCGGAGTGAGGAAGATGGGTGAAAGGGATTGAAAGCAGGGGCTAGCCCCTGCACCCCTTGCCGTCTTCCGGCGCGAGGTGGCGGGGAGGCGGCGTTGCGCAGAACCTCACCGCGCCGCAGGCTCTATTAGGGCCGCTGCGCGGCGGGCGCGACAGTGATACGCGGCGCTGAGGCCGACAGTAACGGGGTTTGGGGCCTAAGGCCCCAAGACTTCCCTTCCCGTTCCCCTTCCCGTTCCCCTTCCCGGCCTGCCCAACAAAAAACGGCGGCGAACCGAAGCCCGCCGCCGTCCGTTCGGCCCAAAGCCGGGAGGTTACTTCTGCGCCTTGTTGGCTGCGGTCATTTCCGCCAGATTGGCGAGCGTCACCTGGCCGCGAGCGGCATAGGCGTTGGCGTGGCCCAGCGAGTGGATGTCGAACACGGCCTGAATGGCGGCGTACTGGCCCATGATGTCCATGGTCTGGTTGACGGCGCGCTTGGCCATCATCAAGCCGTGGGGGTGCATCTTGGCGATTTTCAGCGCCAGCGTGCGCACATGGTCGTTCAGTTCGGCCAGCGGCACCACGCGGTTGACCATGCCGAGACGGTGCGCCTCTTCCGCCGAGATGAACTCGCCGGTGAACAGCATTTCCTTGGCCTTGCGGTGGCCCAGTTCCCAGGTGTGGCCGTGGTATTCCACGCCGCCGATGGCCATCAGCGCCACAGGATCGGAGAAGCGGGCATTGTCGGCCGCCACGATCAGATCCATCGGCCAAGCCAGCATCAGGCCCGCCGCCACGCAGGCGCCCTGCACCGATGCAATGGTCGGCTTCTGCAGATCGCGCCACTTGCGGCAATAGCCGAGGAAATGCTCGGATTCCCAGCGATACATCCGCATTAAACCGTTTTCTTCAACATCGTCGAACATCGATTTCCACGGATCATAGGCGCGCACGCCGTCGCTGATGTCGTGGCCGGCCGAGAAGTGCTTGCCGTTCGCGTTCAGCACGATAACGCGCACTGCGTCGTCGCGCGAGGCGCGGGTGAAGGCGGCGTCCAGCTCGTCAAGCAGCGGCGGGTTCTGCGCGTTGTTCGTCTCGGGGCGGTTGAGCGTGATGGTGGCCACGCCTTCGCTGGCTTCATACAGGATCAAGGACATAGGTATCTCCCGGTAAGGTGGCCGGGCCTGCGGTGGGCCCGGCGTGGTTGGATTGTCAGACTTCGATCATCACCGCGCCGGCCTGGCCACCGCCCGCGCACATCGCGGCCACGCCAATGCCGCCACCGCGACGCTGCAGATCGTAGATCAGGGTGGAAATCATGCGGGCGCCGGAGGCCGACACCGGGTGGCCGATGGAGCAGCCGCTGCCGGAGATGTTCACCGTGTCCTCGGCCAGGCCCAGGATCTTGCAGGCCGCGACCGGCACCGAGGCGAAGGCCTCGTTGATTTCCCAGAGGGCCACGTCTTCCATGGACTTGCCGGTGCGCTTCAGGATCTTGCGGATCACTTCGAGGGCGCCCATGCCCATCAGCCGGGGCTCGATGCCCGTGGCGGCCCAGCCGAGCACCTTGGCCAGCGGCTGCTTGCCGGCGGCGGCGGCGAAGGCCTCGCTGGTGACCAGCATGGCCGCGGCGGCGTCGTTCATGCCGCTGGCGTTACCGGCGGTGATCGAGAAGCCCTCGATCTCCGGGTGGATGGGGTTGAGCGAGGCCAGCTTTTCCAGCGTGCTGCCGCGGCGCGGGTGCTCGTCCACCGCGAACAGGCGGGTGGTGCCATCGGGCAGGGTCACCTCGATCGGCGCGATTTCGGCAACGAACTGGCCGGCGTCGATCGCGGCGATGGCGCGGTCGTGCGAGCGCTTGGCCCAAGCGTCCATTTCCTCGCGGGTGAGGCCGGCGGCCTGCGCGGTGTTCCAGCCCACGCTGATCGACATGTCCTTGTTGGGGGCCTCGGGGCTGTCGGGGTGCGTCGCCGGCATCCAGCCCTCGATCACTTCGCCGGTGTCGGGCACGCGGTAGGTGATCTTAGGGGAGGACGAGGTGGACTGCACGCCACCGGCGATGATCGCATCGTCCATGCCGGCCAGAATGGAGCCAGCGGCAAAACCCAGCGCGGTGAGGCTGCCCGCGCAGTGGCGGTTCAGCGCCACGCCGCCGGCGCCGATGATGCCCGCTTCCACTGCGGCATGGCGGGCCACGGCGCCGCCGCCATACATGGATTCGGCCATGATGACGTCGTCGATCTGCGAGGCGGCGACCCCTGCACGCTCAAGAACGGCGTTCAGCACGTGGAGGGCCATTTTCTCCGGCGCGGTGGTGATGAGGCTGCCCTTGAAGGCAGTGGCGACCGGGGTGCGGGCAACACTGAGAATAACGGCGTTGGTCATGGAGATCCCTCGTCAAAACGGAATGCGTTACAGCTTACCCAAATTCCGGTAGCCACCGAATTCCGGGCTGACCAGTGGCAAAACAACCTGAGCAACCAATTCTGCACATACAAGCTTGCGCTGGGGCGTGCCGCACCATATCGAGCCTGCCGAAAGGGAGCTTTACCATGATCATTACTGAAGGAACTTCCGCTGTTGTTACCGGCGGCGCATCGGGCCTGGGCCGTGCCAGCGCCGAGGCTTTGGCCGCCGCCGGCGTGAAGGTCACCATCTTCGACCTGAACGAGGAAGTGGGCCAGCAGGTTGCCGAACAAATCGGCGGGCATTTCGTCAAGGTCAACATCCTGGACGAGGCCGCTGTTGTCGCCGGCTTCGAATCCGCCCGCGCCAAGTTCGGTCAGGAGCGCATTCTGGTGCACTGCGCCGTGGTTACCCGCGGTGGCAAGACCGTGGCCCGCGACAAGGAAACCGGGGGCTTCAAGCGCTTCTCGACCGAGGATTTCGAATTCTCGATCCTGGGCATTCTGGTTGCCAGCTATCGCCTCGCCTCGCTCTCGGCGCTGGGCATGGCCGCGCTGGAGCCGCTGGAAGATGGCGAGCGCGGGGTGATCACCCTCACCGCCTCGGCCGCCGCGCAGGACGCGCAGGTTGGCCAGGTCGCCTATGGTTCGGGCAAGGCGGGCGTGAATGGCCTCGCGCTGCCGATCGCCCGCGACTTGATGGATCTGGGCATCCGCTGCAATTCGATCATGCCCGGCATCTTCGCCACCCCGCCGATGCTCGGCGTGCCGCCCAAGGTGCTCGAAGTGCTCGCCGCCTCGGTGCCCTTCCCCAAGCGCCTCGGCAAGCCGTCGGAATTCGGCAGCCTGGTGGTGGAACTGGTGCGCAACAGCTATTTCAACGGCCAGAACATCCGGCTCGACGGCGCCATCCGCATGCCGCCGCGCTGAGGCAAGGCCAACTGGCGCCGCCGCGCTGAGGCGGGGCCGCTGAAACGAAAAGGGCCGGGGTGGATGATGATCCGCTCCGGCCTTTTTGTTGGGATGAAGGCAAGAGAACGAAGGGGTAGACGTGGGGTATACGCCCCCAAACCCCCATTACTGTCGGGCTCAGCGCTTCCCTCGCCGCGTGATGCCTGCCGCGAAGCGGCTATAGCAGCCTGCGGCGCGGTGAGGTTGGGGGAGTGCCATCGCTCCCACCCTCTCGCCAGGAGACGTTCAGGGGTGCAGGGGCTAGCCCCTGCGACTTTCCCTCTTCCTTTTTTGAATCAGGCGTTAGCCACCAGCCGGTCGCTGCGGCGGGTCAATTCCGCCCACAGGCCATAGCCGCCGCAAGCCGCCGCCTGCCGCCCCAGCCGCACCGACCAATAGGCGTCGTTGCCATACTCGCTGCGCCAGCCCATCAGGCGGCGGGTCAGCGGGTGCAGGCTGTACTCCATGGTGAAACCGATCGCGCCGTGGGCCTGATGCGCGATGGCGGTGCCGATGCCGATGGCCTGATTGGTGCGCAGCTTGGCGGCGGCTATTTCGAAATCCGCGTCGCCGTAGTCCAGCGCGGCGGCGGCGGCCTGCCCGGCCACATTCACCGCGGCCGCTTCGGAAGCGAGAATGGCCAGATTCTGCTGCACCGCCTGCAGTTTCGACAGCGGCTTGCCGAATTGCACGCGGGCGTTGGTGTGCTCCATGCTCAGTGCCAGCGCGGCATCCAGCGCCCCGGCCGACTGCGACACCCGCAGGAACGCGCCCAGCGCCACCAGATCGGCATTGCAAGGCGCGGTGGCCAGTGGCGCGGCGGTGGGCGTTACGCGGTCGCGCGGCTCGCCGGCCGGGTTTTCGCCCTGCGCCAGCGTATATTGCCCGGCGGCATGGAGGCTGAGCTGACCATCGACCACCAGCACGACATGGCTGGCATCGCGACCCCAGGGCGCGCGCTGGCCGTCGGCGGAGAAGGTGATGGCGCCGACTGGGCGCTCGATGCCGGCGGTGGCCAGCAGGTGGTGGGCGATGATCGTCTCGCCCAGCGGCAGCGCCAGGGCGTGATGCCCGGCCAGCCGCAGCACGGCGAACAGGTCTCCCCAATCGCCGCCGAAGCCGCCCTGATCCTCCGGCACCAGCAGCGTGGCAAAGCCGGCTTCCTCGATGGCGGGCCAGGCTTCGGCGAAACCCTTGCCGGTGAGTTCGGCAAACAGGCCCTCGGCCATGTCGGTCAGCAGGTTGCGCGAATCGCTCATCTCAGTCCCAATCCCTTCGCGACGATGCCGCGCAAAATTTCCTGTGTGCCGCCGCGCAGCGAGAAGCTGGGCGAGGCGACCAGCAGATGCGAGATCAGCCTTGCCAGCAGGGCCTCGTCGCCCAGCTCCAGCGTGTGATCCACCGCCGCCTGCACCAGCCGGGGCATGGCCTGCTCGAAGGAATTGCCCATTTCCTTGACGATGGCCGCCTCGATCACCGGGTCCTCGCCGCCGGCCAGCTTGGCCGCCACCGACATCGACATTTGCCGCAGCGTCCACAACTGGGCGGTGATCTGGCCGATCAGCGCGGCGGTGGCGTCGTTGGGGTTCGGCCCCACCGCGTCG
>CAIXXP010000227.1 GCA_903923465.1 uncultured Sphingomonadales bacterium
ATCGCCCCCGCCTCGGGGTTTTGTCCGCGCGGCCCCACCTCTGCGGTTTGTCCGAAAACAGCCCGCGCGGCCCCTCGGCGTTATGTCCGAAACGTGCCTCGTCCCGCCTCGGGAGTTTGTCCGCGCGGCCCTACCTCCGCGGTTTGTCCGAAAACACCCCGCGCTCCCCCTCGGCGATATGTCCGAAACGCGCATCGCCCCCGCCTCGAGCGTATGTCCGGGCAGCCCCACCTCAGCGGTTTGTCCGAAACCACCCAGCTTACTCCACCTGGGGCGCCGCCGCCGGCGTCCGCACCCCGGCCCAGCCCCAGCCATTCCCCCGCCCCGTCAGCCGCGCCAGCGCATCCTGCGCCGCCCAGAAGGCCCGCACCGCCCCCGGCACCCGCAGCCCCGGCAGCGGCCAGGGCGAGAAGAGATTGCCTCGCGCATAGGCCCAGATGGAAATACGGCAGGCCTGCCCCTCGGCAATGCCGCGCCGATGAAATCCGGAGGTATCGGCAATCACCAGCGTATTGGCCCCGACCGCCAGCTTCCGCGGTGGCCCATAGCCCAGCCGCGGCAGCAGCGCCTCGTCGATCCGGAGCGACCCCTCGCCGGTCAGCCTGTCGTCATGCGAGGCCGCCGTCACCGAGAGCGGCTCCGGGCGCGGTCGCCCGCCGCGTGGGCTCAGTCGAGTTCCAGAATCAGCTCGACCTCAACCGCCCCGTTATTGGGAAGTGCCGCCATGCCGACCGCAGCACGCGCATGCTTGCCCACGGCGTCGCCGAATACCTCGACCAGCAGGTCCGAGACGCCGTCCATCACCTTGGGTTGGTCGCCAAAATCTTCGGCGCAGTTGACCATGCCGGTCACTTTGACGACCCGCTTGACCCGATCGAGACTGCCAATGACGGATTGCGCCCGCGCGAGGGACATCAGCCCCGCCTGTCTTGCCGCCTGATAGGCTTGATCGGCGGTGAGGTCCTTGCCGACTTTGCCTTTCGCCAAAGACACGGTGCCTGAAACAAATAACAGGCTGCCGGTCTGCACGGCGTAGACGTAGTTGCCGAGCGGCGGGCGCAGCGCAGGCAATGCGATGTTTCGCGCCTTCAGCCGCGCCTCGGCGCCGTCCGTCGCTTGCGCGAAAGAAGGCCCGCATGAACCGCTAAGCAGCAGGATGGCTGCGCCGACCAGGGCCAAGCTCCGTGTCACCCGAATCCTCCTGGCCTGGCGTGGGCCGGTTGGCCAACCCCGCGCCCTCGCGCCGGCATGCCCCGGTGACCGGCCGCTGCAGCCTCGCGCAACGCAACGAACCACGCGGCGACGCGGCACGCAACCTGGAAGCAGGCAACGCTGGAGCGGCGTCCTGCCCAAACGACCGCTTCGGGTCGAACCCCCGCCCCATCGCCGAGCGCCCAGAGTCCTGATCGGCCAGCCCGGCGATCACCCCCGTCAACCATTGGGCAATGGAACACCCCTACTCTGTTCCCCAGGGCGCCCCGGTGCCCACCGCTCTTTGAAGCTGTCCATCCGCCCCAGCACCGCACGCCCCGCGGGTTCGCCCGCCATGTGTCCGGCGCCATCGCCCGGGCGACAGGTCGGGAAATCCCCCGCGTCCCCGCCTC
>CAIXXP010000228.1 GCA_903923465.1 uncultured Sphingomonadales bacterium
CCGAAATCGGCACGGACTGCAGCGATTCTTCCTTGCGACGCGCGGTAACGATGATGTCGCCGCCGTCCGAAGCAGGGCTGGCCGTCGTCGCCCCATCGGCCGGTGCATTGGCATTTTCGGCCATGGCGGGCGTTGCGACCAGTGCGATCGCCGCCAGCGAAACGCCGGCAAGAATGCGCGCATTACGGATCTTGGCTGTCGAGACCATGTGTTCAGCTCCTCTCCCCCAGCACGACCATTCGCGCCCTTCAGGATGTCGAGTTATATAACTAGGTCTACTACGCATAACAAGTGAGAGACGGCAAAGCACGACAGCTCTGCCGCGATATGAGGCATTTAGGCAACAGTTGGCACGGGAGGGCCATGGGCAGCGCAAAATTCGGGGAACCCGGCGATCGAAATCAGCCTGTCAGTCGCGCCGTGACTGCCGACTGGTCGAGCATGTGGCGCGGAGAAGCCGAGCCAATAGGGGTGGGAATTGCCCGGCGCACGCCCCCCCCGCGGTCGGCCCGGTACTCTGAAACCCAGGCGATCGCCGATTACAGGCGGGCGGCCTCTGGGCGCGCGGTGCGCTCAACGGCAAGGTCGGCGCGGCCTTCTCCTCCTCGGCGACACAGCGCGGCGGGAAAGAGACCACGCTGTTCTCGGTCACCCCCAACCTGCCGCACTTCGGCATGGCCATCCCACCAGTACACAGAACCCCGCCTTCGCCGAGCTGGCCCGAACCGTGACCCCGGCCAAACGCGGCGGGCGTCCGGAAGAGCTTGCCGCCGCCGCCCCAGGGCTGAGCGCGGACGCCGCCAGCTACCTCTTCGGGCATATCTCATCGTCGATGGCGGCATGACCATCGGCGGCTTCGAACCCTACAAAATGGAGGATGCCGCGCATGGCGCCACGAACGGCAGCTATGTTGGCGAAGCCGGCTAGTCCATCTCCCATGCCCGCTCACCATGGCTGGCATAATCGAGCCCCTCGCGTTCGTCGTCTTCGCTCACCCGCATGGGCACCAGCCGCGCCACGGCTACAGCGATAACCGTGCTGGCCACAGCCGACCACAAGGCCACCGAGCCGACCGCTATCGCCTGCGCGATCAGCTGGCGCCCCATGTTCATGCCCGGCGCATAGCCATGGCCGCCCAGCGCGCTCGACAGAAACACACCCAGCAGCAGGGAGCCCATCATGCCGCCCACCCCATGCACGGCGAACACGTCGAGCGAATCGTCGATCTCCCAACGCTGCTTGACCAGCTGGATCATCGGATAGCAGATCGAGGCGGCGGCCAGCCCGAACAGGATTGCCGCCCCCGGCGCGATGAAGCCCGCAGCCGGCGTCACCGTGGCCAAACCCGCCACCGCGCCGGTGGCGAAGCCCACGCTGGTCGGCTTGCCCACCGCGAAATACTCGATCAGCAGCCAGGCCATCGCTGCCGCCGAGGCCGCCAGATGGGTGTTGATGATCGCATCGGCGGCGGCGCCATTGCCCGTCAGCGCAGAGCCGCCGTTGAAACCAAACCAACCGACCCACAGCAGCGCCGCACCGGCCATGGTCAGGGCGGGGCTATGCGGCAGCATCAGCGTTTTGGGGAAGCCCTGCCGCTTGCCCATCATGGCGGCCACCACCAGCGCCGAGACGCCCGCGGTGGTGTGCACCACGATGCCGCCGGCAAAATCCAGCGCGCCAAAACGCGTTGCCAGCCACCCATGGCCCCACAGCCAGTGGGCCGCTGGCGCATAGACCACCAGCCCCCAGATGGCGCAGAATGCCACCACCCAGCCGAAGCGAGCGCGATCAACCCATGCCCCGACCATCAGCGCCGGGGTGATGGCGGCAAAGCACATCTGGAATAGGGCAAATGTATTTTCGGGCAGGGTCAGACCGCCGCGAACCGGCGCCAGCCCCTTCAACATCAGGGCATTTGTGCCGCCCAGCCAGCCATTGGTCACAGTGCCGAAAGCCAGCGTATAGCCGCAGACCATCCACAGCACCGAGGCCACCGCCGCGAGGGCGCCCACCTGCACCAGAACGCTGAGAAAATTCCTCGCCCGAACCAGCCCGCCATAGAACAGGCCCAGCCCCGGCATGCACATCATCAGCACCAGCGCCGATGATATCAGGATCCAGACGGTATCGGCCCCGTTGGGCTGGCTGGTGATGGTGCTGGCCGCATGGGCGATTGTGGGCGCGCAAAGGCCAGCAAACGCCAGCCCCCGCGCAAGCAGCTTGCGCATAGGTAAACCTCTCCGTGTCCCGGCAGATTCCACCCCGCCGGCCTCCTCAGGAATGGCCTGTAGGGGAATGGGGAAGGAAGTGGCAAGCCTCCGGCAGCAATGGTCCGGGCAATGCGCGGCGATCGTGTCCCAGCCTGGCGGTTCACCCTGGCGTCAGGTTCGAGACCTATAGGTTTCAGCGCCACCTCGACTGAGGGCAATGTTGCCAGCTTGCTCTGTCCCATTCCCCCTCGACCGAGGTGGCGCCCCCGGCCAGCGCGCCCACAGCACCGGTGAACGTACCGCAAGTTTCGGCGGGCCCGTGCTGCCTCCCGAACGGCCGCTCCGTCAGCGCCTACCGCCGAACTGATGGGTCCGGGACCCGCATTGCGGCTCTTTTCCTCGACCGACGACGGCGTCGGCATCCCGCTTGGGCCACTTGGGTTTACGGAGCGTTCGGCCCAGAGCCAACAGCCGCCGCGATGCCTCCTTCTGCGGCTGTCGCTTCAGCGATAAGCAGGCGCAGTGCTGTCGCGGTATCTTGCAGGAGGCGGATGCTAACCGGCAACTCCCCGTTGATAAACCGCCGGATGGCCCGCTCGTCGATACCGAGGCGCCGTGAGGTCGCCGGGATACCCCCGAACACCTGGACGCAATGGGCAAATTGATCCTGCGGGTCCTGCATTGTGATAGACGCGGTCATTTTTCCCCGTTTCGTCCCTGTAGGCGATGAAGTTGTCTTGCGACTGTGGCAACATGACCTGCTCGTCAATCCCCGAATGCTCTTTCAGATCGTGGCCCGGCTATGCTGACGGATGGATCCCCCCAACCGCCCTGCACTTGTTCGGGGGGCAGTCCGGTTGCGCTGAAGGATCGACAGGCAACAGGCTGGCCGCTCCAGAGCCTGTAAGGCAGCTATCCTCGCGGCTATTGCCAGGGGGCCGACCATCCTCCTGGGCAGGGACCAGGCCGTCCGCACCTTGCCATCGCGTACAGACTTTGCCTTGTGGCCATGTTTAGTGCCATAACCGGTAAGGCGGATGCCGCTGGAGAGCGGCCCGGCGTCAATTCAACCTGCGAGCGGATTGCCTCCTTTGCCCAGTTTACAATCCTGCGTCACACGCCCGGTACCACTGCTGATTGTTTGCGCGCTGGGTGGTTGCGCAACCGTGCCGCGGGTCAGCCCTGAAGTCGGCCACGCCGCCGTTTCGCAAGCCCCCCAGATCGACACACGCAAGGGGCCTTTGTCATCCGCCGAAATCAAAAAGGTCATCGCTGCGGTCACTTTGGCTCCGGGCGAAAACGCCCTGCTGCGCCATCACCTTGCCATTGAGCAGGCGGTGATCGGTGGCCCGCTTGTCGAAGGTGAAACCACGCAACTGCTAAAGAATGGCCCGCCGACCTTCCGCGCGATGTTCGCGGCCATCGCCGGCGCAAGGCAGCGCATCGATCTGGAATACTATATATTTCAGGATATTGAGAGCGACGGCGTGCGCATCGGCGACCTTCTGTTGGCCAAGCGCAAGGAGGGCGTGACCGTCAACATCATCTATGATGACTTTGGCTCGCTCGTCACCCATGGCGAGTTTTTTAAACGGTTGCGGCAGGGCGGCGTCAACGTGGTTGAATTCAATCCGCTGAATCCGTTCAAGACAAAGGTTGGCTACAAGCCAAACAACCGCGATCACCGCAAAATCCTGATCGCCGATGGCACCACCGCGATTGTCGGCGGGGTCAATCTCGCCACAGAATACCAGTCGAACAGTCTGGCGAAATCCGGCAACGTGCCCGGCGAGCCGATCGTGCCCTGGCGCGATACCGATGTGCAGATTGCGGGGCCAGCGGTGTCCCAGCTCGAAGCCATTTTCATCGCGCACTGGCGCGCCCAACACGGGCCCCCGCTGGCCGATGTCGTGCAACCGCCAGGTGTTCCCGCCGCAAAGGGCAATTCGGTTGTTCGCTTCATCGGCAGCACGCCGGACCATACCGTTCCCCGCTATTATATAACGCTGGTATCGGCATTGCGCAGTGCCGAGCGCAGCATCACCATCGAAGCTGCCTATTTTGTCCCTACGCCTGACGAGACACAGGCCTTGGTTGAAGCCGCGGGACGCGGTGTCGATGTGGTTCTTATCGTTCCGGCCAAGAGTGACTCGGGTCTGGCGCTGGCAGTCGGGCGCTCGCACTATGGCGCGTTGGTAAAGGCGGGCGTCAAGATCTACGAGCGGGAAGGCGTGGTCCTGCACTCCAAGACAGTGACCATCGACGGCGTCTGGTCGGCGATCGGCTCGTCAAATTTCGACCATCGCAGCATCGTGTTCAATGATGAGGTCGATGCGATCGTTATCGGCTCCGACGTTGCGAACGGGCTGGAAGCCATGGCTGCTGCCGATCGCCTGCGATCCAGACAAGTCACCCTGGAGCCATGGCGCCACCGTTCGATCAAGGAGCGGCTGAAGGAGACCTTGGGGAAGCTTGTGCAGAACCTCTTGTAGGTCTCGGGCAAAGGCCAGCCGCGGTACATTACGCGGTATATTGTATTGGCAGCTATTGATGTGCTCATGCCCGGCCGGAAAGCCGAGGCAAGGGCAAGTCCCGACGGTCGACCAGGACAGGCGCGAATATGACACCCCTTCCATGCGCCGCGCCAAGGCCTCGCTGAACGACAAGGCGACGGTGAACCTGCGCGCCATCCACACACTGGTGGCCATGCCAATGTTGAGAACACCGCGCGCTATCCCGGTGTCGACAACGCTGACGCTTTGACCCTCTCCTGGCGAACGGAGCTTTGACCGGATTGCTGGCCCATCGCACCGCTGGTGGGCCGGCAATCGTCTTGTGAACCAACGGAAGGTTCCGACGGGCGCGCCTGGACTTTTTAAAGGTCAGCTACGGTGGCGACAACCGCCCGCCGGTTTGGCCAATTTTCAAGTCCGTCGCTGCTGTTTCGGCCCAGAGACGCTGGGCTATTGTCGCCGGAAAGGACGCCCTTTCGCGCCCACCAGAGACTATGTCGCGCAGCCGCAACACCGCCCAACCCCTCGGTATTGCGGCGCACGGGCGTGCCCGACGAGATCGGCAAGGCGCGCTGTTCCTCGCCTCGGATCTGGCCAGCTACATGGCCGGCCAGACCGTCGCCGTGGATGGCGGCTGGACCTCGACCTTCCTCACGCACTCGCGCGGCGGTGTCGCCGCACAGACGCCCGACGAAAACGCCGCCTACCGGCGCGATTGAGGCATGGAATGCTGCCAAAGCAAAATAAGCGAAGGTTCTACGTAATTACGCAAGACGCGCAGCCAGGCCGGGAATCGCTATTGCCGTATTGACCGTGCGGGCCCGCCGCTCACATTCTGCTCCCTGGAACCGGCGGTTACGGCAACGGGCGAAACAAACACGTGGCGTCGCTGGCCCGGAGAAATCGAGAAATTGAAAAATGGCGCAATAGCGGGCGGTGTTTCCCGTCTTCACCGGGCCCCGCGCGCGGGCGAAAACGGGAGTAGATCCAATGCGCATCGGTAAGGAACCGGCTTTGCCGGAACTGAATGCCGGGCTGAGACCGTGGTTTGGTGGGGATTTGATTGTCGTCTGATAGGGTAGGGCGTTGGCGCGGAGAATGGCGCCGGCCCGCTGGCAAGCACGCGGTTTCTGGCACAATGGAAGCCTCTGGGAGAGAATAGATTATGGACGTTTCCGAAACCATCCGGGGGATTCTGATCGCCGACCCCGAACGCAACGTCATGGAATGGCAAGGCAAGTGGTGGACGCGAGGCTCGCTCAGCGCCTTTGCGGGTGCATTGGGCAAGGAACTCGACCGGCTCGGTGTGACCCCCGACATGGCGGTGGCGGTGGCGGCGCGCAATCGGCCGAACCATTGCTACACCGTCCTGACCCTGCTGGCCGGGGAACGCCCGGTCTCGATGCTCTATGCCTTTCAGGCGCCCGAATCGCTGGCGCGCGACATCACCAGCACCCGTTTTGCGGTGCTGGTGCTCGACGAACAGGATTGGTCGGATGCCGTCGCCACCGCCGCCGAGGAAACCGGCACGCCGGTGATCCTGCTCGGCGCGCTGCCCGAGGACGGCTTCCGGACAATGGAGCCCAAGCTGCGCGGCGATCTGGCGCAGGTGCTGCGCCAGCCCAGTTGCGGCATCGAGATTCTGAGCAGCGGCACCACCGGCCTGCCCAAGCGCATCTTCCATCCCGCCTCGCGTATATTCCGCTCGCTGCGCGGTGCCCTCGCCAAGCCGGCGGGCGAGCCCGACATGGTGTTCTGGCCGATGGGCGGCATCGGTGGCAATTTGAACCTGGCCCTGGCGATGTCGCGCGGGGTGCCATTTATCCTGCTGGAAAAATTCACGGTCG
>CAIXXP010000229.1 GCA_903923465.1 uncultured Sphingomonadales bacterium
CCGATCATCGCCGGGCAGCAGCCGGTCGATATTGCCCGCCGCGCGCTCCAGTCGGCCAAGCTCCAGGGCTTCGACGTGGTGATGCTCGACACCGCCGGGCGTCTGCATGTCGATCAGGCGCTGATGGACGAGATGAAGGCTGTTGCCGCCATCTCTTCCCCACGCGAAACCCTGCTGGTGGTCGATTCGCTGACCGGTCAGGACGCGGTGAACGTGGCGCAGGCCTTCGCCGGCCAGGTTGACCTCACCGGCGTGATCCTGACGCGGATGGATGGCGATGCCCGCGGTGGCGCGGCGCTTTCCATGCGGGCCGTCACCGGCAAGCCGATCAAGTTTGCCGGCACCGGCGAGAAGCTCGACGCGCTGGAGGTGTTCCAGCCCGGGCGTG
Organism: uncultured Sphingomonadales bacterium; assembly: GCA_903923465.1. Taxonomy (GTDB): domain Bacteria; phylum Pseudomonadota; class Alphaproteobacteria; order Sphingomonadales; family Sphingomonadaceae; genus Novosphingobium. The sequence continues at coordinate 389 of CAIXXP010000229.1, forward strand.
TGGCTGGCCGCATCCTCGGCATGGGCGATGTCGTGTCGCTGGTGGAGAAGGCGGCGGCGGCGGTTGACGCCGAGGACGCCGAACGCCTCGCCCAGCGCATGGCCAAGGGTCAGTTCGACATGAACGACCTGCGCGGGCAATTGCGCCAGATGCAGAAGATGGGCGGCCTCGGCGCGCTCGCGGGCATGCTGCCGGGCATGAAGAAGGCCAAGGCGGCCATGGAAACCTCCGGCATGAACGACCGGACGCTGCTGCGCATGGATGCGATCATCGGCTCGATGACCCCCAAGGAACGCGCCCGGCCCGACCTGCTGAACGCCAAGCGCAAGATCCGCATCGCCAAGGGCAGCGGCGTGCAGGTGCAAGACATCAACAAGCTCATCAAGATGCACCAGGAAATGGAGCGCGCGATGAAGCAGATCAAGAAGATGGGCGGGCTGAAGGGGCTGGCGGCGCTGTTTGGCGGCGGTGGCCTTGGCGCGGCGATGCCGGGCGCGGGCGACCAGATGGGCCCGGGCGGCGGTCTGGCGGGGCTCGGTGGCATGGGCGGAATGGGCGGCGGCCTGCCCGGCCTGGGCGGCCATGGTTTAGGTAACGGTGGCGGCCCCGATCTCTCGAAATTTCTGAAAAAATAAGTTTAAGTTTCTGTTAGAAAGGTAGAATTATGTCAGTTTCCATGCGTCTTTCGCGCGGCGGCTCCAAGAAGCGCCCGTATTACAAGATCGTTGTTTCGCCCAGCCGCGCCCCGCGCGACGGCAAGTTCCTGGAGCAGGTTGGCACCTACAACCCGCTGCTGGCCAAGGACGACGAGAACCGCGTCCGCCTCACCACCGACCGGGTGAACTACTGGCTCGGCGTTGGCGCCCAGCCGACCGATCGCGTTGCCCGCATCCTCGACAAGGCCGGCATCAAGGAGCGTGCCCCCACGCTGAACCTGAAGGCTGGCGAGCCCGGCAAGAAGGCCAAGGAGCGCGCCGAGGACAAGGCCAAGAAGATCGTCGAGGCCGAAGAAGCCGCCCGCGAGGCCGCCGAGGCTGAAGCTGCCGCCAAGGCCGAGGCCGCTGCTGCCGCCGCCGCGCCGGCTCCCGCGCCGGAGCCGGTTGCCGAGGAAGCTGCCCCCGAGGCTGCTGCCGAGGAAGCGGCTCCTGCCGCTGACGAAGCTGCCCCCGAAGCTTCGGCCCCCGAAGCACAGGCTGAGGGCTAAAAATTGAGTGCGGACCGGCCTGTCGTCCTTGCCGCCATCACCGGCGCGCATGGGATTGGGGGCGAGGTCCGCCTCAAGCTGTTTGGCGAGGGCGCGGGTGGCCTGAAACGCTACCGCGCCTTCAATGATGGCAAGCTGACCGTGCAAAGTTTGCGCGATGACGGCAAGGGCGGGGCCATCGCCCGCTTTGCCGAAAGCACCGACCGCAACACGGCGGAAAAGCTGCGTGGCACCGCGCTCAGCGTGCCCCGCTCCACCCTGCCGCCGCTGGCGCCGGGCGAATATTACCACGCCGATGTGATCGGCCTGCCCGCCGTTTCCGCCACGGGCGAGGCGCTGGGCACCGTGATCGCCGTCGATAACTTCGGCGCGGGCGATGTGCTGGAAATCGAGCGGCCGGTGGGCGAGGATGGCCGGAAGCACCGCTTCATGGTGCCGATGCGCGTCGAATCGGTGCCCGAGTGGGATGAGGTAAGGCTGGTGGTGGACGATGGCTGGGCGGAGGGGTGATGGGTGACTGGTTGAGCCTCACGCTACTCACAACCTTCATGATTGGGATCATAGGCGCTTTAACGCGACTGCGCGGAATGAGCCCTGCCAAGGCGCATGACTTTGTGTGGGCCACGATCCTGATTCCACTAGGATTTCTAGTTCTTACACTAGTGATATTCGTTACATTGGTGGTGTTAGCGCAATTTGGCTGGAAATCCGGGGAGGCGGGCATCGTCATTGTATTCGGTGGCCCCGTACTTGCGGTGGCTGCCCTAGCGGGTTCCGGTCTCGTTGTGCTGTTCAGAGTGCTGGGTGATTGGTCAGCCAAATGACCTTCGCCGCCACCATCCTCACCCTCTACCCGGAGATGTTCCCCGGCCCGCTGGGCATCTCCCTCGCCGGCCGCGCGCTGGAGGAGGGGAAGTGGTCGTGCGACCCCGTCCACATCCGCGACTTTGCCGCCGATAAACACCGCACGGTGGACGACACCCCGGCAGGCGGCGGCGCGGGCATGGTGCTGCGCTGCGATGTCCTCGCCGCCGCCATCGACCATGCGGCGCAAAGCCACCCCGGCAACCCCATCATCGCGCTCACCCCGCGTGGCAAACCGCTCACCCAGGCCCGCGTGCGTGACCTTGCCCAAGGCCCCGGCGTCACCCTGCTGTGCGGCCGGTTCGAGGGTTTTGACGAGCGGATTTTCGCCCGCGAATACGGGGGCCGTTCCATCGAGGAGGTCTCCGTCGGCGATATTGTGCTGTCGGGCGGCGAACCGGCGGCGCTGATGCTGCTCGACGCTTGCATTCGCTTGCTTCCCGGCGTAATGGGCGCGGCTTCCAGTGGGGTCGAGGAGTCGTTTGAAAGCGGCCTCCTTGAATATCCCCACTATACCCGGCCCGCTGAGTGGGAAGGGCGTGCGATCCCTGAAGTACTGCGATCGGGGGATCACGCGAAAATCGCCGCCTGGCGAAAGCAACAGGCGGAGGATGACACACGGTTACGCAGGCCGGACCTTTGGGAGCGTCACATCGGCGTTCGGGTCCAGTCTGCCTCTGGCGCGCGGTATGAAAAGAAGGACGAGGGTCAGTGAACCTCATTCAACAAATCGAGGCCGAGGAAATCGCCAAGGCCGCCAAGACCATTCCCGAATTCCGCGCTGGCGACACCGTTCGCGTTGGCGTGAAGGTGATCGAAGGCGATCGCAGCCGCGTGCAGATGTACGAGGGCGTGTGCATCGCCCGCTCGAACCGCAGCATCAACTCCAACTTCACCGTGCGCAAGATGAGCTTTGGCGAAGGGGTGGAACGTGTGTTCCCGCTCTATTCGCCGACCATCGAGAGCATTACCGTGGTTCGCAAGGGCATCGTGCGTCGTGCGAAGCTCTATTACCTGCGCGGCCGCACCGGCAAACGCGCGCGTATTGCCGAGCGTCGCGACAACCGGCCCACCGAAAAGGCCGGCCAGGAGGGTTAATCCCCAAATCTGGGCACGGAACATCCAGCCACGGACAAAACCGTGAAAGGGCGCCCTGGCCAGACCGGGGCGCCCTTTTTGCGTTTTGGCCCGTCGCTCAGGCCTCGCTGCCTGTTCCGCCATGGCACGGCCCATTATGAAACGGGCGCCCCAAGCCAATGGCCCCGCCGCCGCCAATGTTTCATGCCCCACGCGTAACCCGAGGAGCGGACACCGTGCCATGCCAATTGCCCCCCTGCCGAGAATGCGCCTGCCGCGATGGGCACTTGCCGCCTGTGTGGCGGCGGTGGCCTTTGGCGGTGCGGGGGCGTGGGCGCGGGGCGCGGCCGAGCCACAGGAGCGTGCCGGCATGAGCGTTGCGGAATCCACGCCAGCCGCACTCACTTTCGAGCGGGTCTATGCCAGCCCCGGCGTCAATGGCCCGGCCCCGCGGGGGGTGCGCCTTTCGCCCGATGGCCATTGGCTGACCCTGCTGCGCAACCGCCCGGATGACCGCGAGCGCTACGACCTGTGGGGCTATGACCGCCAGAAGGGCGAATGGCGCATGCTGGTCGATTCGCTGAAGCTCTCCAGCGGGCGGGCCCTCTCCGAGGCCGAGAAGATGCAGCGCGAGCGGGCCCGGATCGGCGACCTGAAGGGCATCGTCGCCTATGAATGGAGCGCCGACGGCAAGGCGCTGCTGGTGCCGCTGGATGGCGAGCTGTTTCTGGCCGGGCTGGATGGGGTGGTGCGTCCATTGGCGACCGGTGGCGCCACCCTCAGCCCGCAGCTCAGCCCCGGCGGGCATTACCTGTCGTTCCTGCGCGATGGGCGGCTGTGGGTAGCGCCGGTTGCTGCGGGCGAGGCGACCGCCAGCGCGATTTCGCCGGCAGAATCCGCACCCACCGTGCATTGGGGCGAAGCTGAATTCGTCGCGCAAGAGGAAATGGCGCGCATGGCCGGCCATTGGTGGTCGCCGGATGCCCACCGCATTGCCGTGGAGCGCTTCGACGAGGCGCCAGTCGGCGTGGTCACCCGCGCGGCGATCGGCGCCACGGGCACCACCACCTTCGAGCAGCGCTATCCGGTGGCGGGCAGTGCCAATGCGCTGGTCTCGCTGTGGGTGATGAAGCCGGACGGAAGCGCCCGCGTGCAGGTGGATCTGGGCCCCGATGCCGACCTCTACCTCGCCCGGGTGGATTGGTCGCCCGATAGTGGCACGCTGTATGTGCAGCGCGAAAACCGCGCGCAGACCCGTCTCGACATGCTCGCCGTGGACCCCGCCACCGGCAAGTCGCGCGTGCTGTTCAGCGAGGAGGCGGCACCCGGCAGCTGGATCAACCTCTCCGACAATTACCGCTTCCTGAAGGACGGCAGCCTGATCTGGTGGTCGGAGCGGGATGGGCATGGGCACCTCTGGCACTTCACCCATGCGAATGGCGGCGCCGGCTATTGGCGCCAGCTGACCCATGGCGACTGGGAGGTGACCGGGCTGGTCGGTGTGGATCAGGTCGTGGGCAGGGTGTTCTTCACCGCCACGAGGGACGATCAACTCAGCACCCAGGTCTATGCGCTCAGCCTTGCCGCCCCGGGCCACCTCGACCGGCTGACCGACGCTGGCTTCGTCAATGCCGCCAGCATGGATCGCGCCGGGCACACGCTGGTGATCAGCCGCTCCTCCGCCACCCAGCCGCCGCAGGTCTATATCGCCGATGCAGCGGGCCACCGGCTGGAGTGGGTGGAGGAAAACCGGCTGGACGGCGCGCACCCCTACGCCCCCTTCCTCGGCGCCCTGCGCCCGGCCACCTATGGCACGCTGACGGCCGACGATGGCAGCACGCTGCACTGGCGGATGATCACTCCGCCGATGGAGCCGGGCAAGCGCTACCCGGTGTTCTTCGAGCATTACGGCGGCCCCAGCGTGCAGGTGGTCAACCGCGGTTGGAGCGGGGCACTGGCGCAGGCCATCGTCGCGCGCGGCTACATCTGGTTCGAGCTGGACAACCGGGGCAGCGCCCAGCGGTCGGTCGCCTTCCAGCGGCAGATTTCGCATGCCATGGGCACGGTGGAAGTCGCCGACCAACTGGCCGGTGCCGACTATCTCAAGTCGCTGCCCTTCGTCGATCCGGCCAAGATCGCGACCTATGGCTGGTCCTATGGTGGCTATCTGACGCTGAAGCTGATGGAGGCGCATCCGGGTGTGTTTGCGGCGGGCATCGCCGGCGCCCCGGTCACGCGCTGGGAGCTTTACGACACCCACTACACCGAGCGTTATCTCGGTGACCCCCGCGCCGTGCCCGAGGTCTATGCCAAGGCCGGCGCGCTGGCGGACGCCGCCAGGATCCGCGACCCCCTGCTGCTGATTCACGGCATGGCCGACGATAATGTGGTATTCGAGAACAGCTCGGAACTGATCGCGCGACTTCAGGCCGAGGCGGTGCCCTTCGAGATGATGCTCTATCCCGGCTACACCCATCGCGTTTCGGGGCCGAAGGTCGGCCCGCATCTGTGGAACAGCATTTTCGCCTTTCTTGCCCGGCATGGCGTGACGCCGCCGCAATCCGGGCCGGGAATTGCTCCTTAGGGGGCCTGATCATCAAAAGCTTGCGGTCTGCGTCTCGGCCGCTAACGGAAGCGGCGTGCGCGGGGTTGTGCCCCAACCGCCCAGTGGAGTGAAGTAACATGGGTTATCGGGTCGTCGTCGTGGGTGCCACCGGCAATGTGGGCCGCGAAATGCTGAACATCCTTGCCGAGCGGGAATTTCCCATCGACGAGATCGCGGCTGTCGCCAGCTCGCGCAGCCAGGGCACCGAGGTGGAATTTGGCGATACCGGCCGCATGCTGAAGGTGATGAATGTCGAGAATTTCGACTTCACCGGCTGGGATATCGCCCTGTTTGCGGCGGGCTCTGCCCCCACCAAGATCCACGCCCCCCGCGCCGCCGCCGCCGGCTGTGTGGTGATCGACAATTCCTCGCTTTACCGCATGGACCCCGACGTGCCGCTGATCGTGCCCGAGGTGAACCCCGAGGCGATCGACGGCTATACCCGGCGCAACATCATCGCCAACCCCAACTGCTCGACCGCGCAGCTCGTCGTCGCGCTCAAGCCGCTGCACGACCGCGCCACGATCAAGCGCGTGGTGGTGGCGACGTACCAGTCGGTTTCGGGCGCGGGCAAGGACGGCATGGACGAGCTGTTCGAACAGAGCCGCGGCATTTTCGTCGGCGACCAGGTCGAACCCAAAAAGTTCACCAAGCAGATCGCGTTCAACGTGATCCCGCATATCGATGTCTTCCTCGACGACGGATCGACCAAGGAAGAATGGAAGATGGTGGTCG
>CAIXXP010000230.1 GCA_903923465.1 uncultured Sphingomonadales bacterium
AAGTGTCCCCTGCCTGAAAACCAGAAACATCGGGATCAAGGAGAGGGACTATGTTCAAGGGCAAAACTGCCTATGTGGGCCTGTTGCTGGCGGCCAGCGCGCTGGCCCAGCCGCCAGCCGCCAATGCCAAGGTGGCCCATGCCGCCACGCGCCAAGCCATGCTGGAAGCGCGCATCGCCAAGCTTGAAGCCAGACTGGCGCGTATGGATGCCGATCTGGCCGCCGCGCACGAGGCCGAGGCGCATAGCGCCGAAGTGGCCAGCCAGGCTGTCGCCAGCGCCGAGCTTGCTGCCACGCAGGCCAATGCCGCGGCGCAAACGGCCAATGCCAAATCAAGCGAAACCGCCACCAAGCTGGCCGTTCTCGCCGCCAAACCGCAGCCCGAAGGCATGCGGGTGGGCAGCACCACACTGAAGATTGGCGGCTATCTGAAGCTGGAGGGTGCCAACAGCCACTTCAACAATGGCGCCGTTGCCAGCAACACGCTGGGCCGCGATTTCTATCTGCCGCAGACCATCCCCACCAAATCGGCCACGGGTCACCCCAGCAGCTCGACCGATTTTACCGCCAAGCAGACGCGACTGTGGCTAAACCTCGACACGCAGGTGGCCGGCCACACGGTCAAGGGCTATCTCGAAACCGACTTCCAGACCACCGCCAGCGCGGCGGCCAATGTCACCGCCGGCGGCTCGCAGCGCACCACCAATGGTTATACGCTGGCACTGCGCCGCGCCTATATGCAGGTGGATCGCTTCACCTTCGGGCAGGACTGGACGACCTTCCAATATGCCCCCGCCCTGCCGGAAAGCACCGACTATGTGGGCGCGACCGAAGGCACCGTCTTCGTGCGCCAGCCGATGGTTCGCTATACCGCGCCGCTGGACAAGGGGCTGACCCTGAGCCTTGGCATGGAAAATGCCGAAAGCGCGGTTGCGGCCGCTCAGGCTAACTCGACCACGGCCTCCGCCGTCACCGAAAACGGCACCGACCATTTGCCCGATTTCACCGCGCGGCTGGTGTGGGCCAGCAAGCATGGCGAAGTGTCGTTGGCCGGCCTGGCCCGGCAGGTGCGCGCCGAAAGCGACGCCGGCAAGCTGGTCAACAATGGCACCGGCATCACCGCCACCGGCCTTGGTGGCAGCCTTGCCGGCAAGCTCTACCTCAACGAGGACAAGAGCTCCGACCTGCGCTTCATGGCCACCTATGGCCAGAACATTGGTCGCTATGTCGGGCTGAATTTCGCGCCGGACGCGATCTATGTTCCCGGCAGCAACAGCCTTAGCAACGTCAATGTCTTTGCCGCCTTTGCCGCCCTGCGCGTGCCACTGGTCGACAAGTTGCGCGCCAATCTGATGGGCAGCTATCAGAACGTGCAATATGCCAAGGGGCTTAGCCTCGCGCAGGACGGGCTGTTCAGCAAGCGCGCCTGGAGCGTGGCCGGAAACCTGTTCTACTCGCCGGTGAAGCAGATCGACCTTGGCCTCGAATATCGCCATGGTGAGCGCGATCTGGTCAACCACGCATCGGGCACGCTAGACCGTGTCGAATTTGCCGCGAAATACAGCTTCTAAGAAAAATAACGAAAGGAGAGAGAGCCATGGCAACGTCCTATGATGACCTGCCCAAGCACCACCCGGCAACGCATAGTGAGAGACTCATTATCACCGCCTCGTCGCTTGGCACCGTGTTCGAATGGTA
>CAIXXP010000231.1 GCA_903923465.1 uncultured Sphingomonadales bacterium
CCCCGTTTGCCGAGGGTGCCCGTGTCTTCGCCCGCCTCAGCCCGCCGCCGGTGTGCCCTGGCGCGAGGGCAAGGCGCCCAAAATCTCGGCATTATGGGCACCCGCCGCCGCCCCTGTCCAGCCAACCGCGCCGGGCGATGCCGACAGGCCGGGCGCGGGCGCGGGCAGCATGAAGGCCCCCTGCACGGCATCCTGAAAATGCAGCAGATTGCCCCGCGCGGCGATATGCGGGTCGGCCAGCAGATCGTCGATGGAATTCACCGGCATGGCCAGCATGCCGCGCGCCTCGCAAATAGCCATCACCTCGTCCAGGCTCTGGGCGCTGGTCCAGGCCTCGGCGGTCGCCTCGGGGTCGGCATCGGGCGCGGCACCGGCCAGTTCCAGAAACTCCAGCAGCTTGCGCCTGGTGCTCAGCGCCATCAGCAGATAGCGGCCATCGCGCGTGGGAAAGATGCCGCGCAGGAAGCTCTCGGGCATGCGGTTGCCGAGGCGGCGGGGGCTGTCGTCCGGCGTCCACCGGGCGATAGCTGGGGCCATCATCTGCAATATCGGCTCATACAGCGTGGCATCGATCCGCTGCCCCGTGCCGCCCCCCGCATCGCGCCAATACAGCGCCATAACCACGCCATAAGCCGCGCTTAACGCCCCCACAGCGTCACCCAGCGGCAGCGAGGGGATCACCGGCGTGCCATCCTCGGGCCCGGTCATATGGGTGACGCCGCCAAAGGCCTCGCCCATGCTGCCATTGCCCGGCCGCCCGGCATAGGGCCCGCTCTGCCCGAAGCACGACAGGCTCAGCATGATCAGCCGCGGGTTCGCCGCCGACAGCGCCGCCCAATCCAGCCCGCGCGATTCTTTCCAGGCGTCGGAATAATTCTCCACCACCACATCGGCGGTGGCGATGAGTTCGCGCAGGGTGGCGCAATCCTCCGGGTTGGCAAAATCCAGCGTCACCGATTTCTTGTTGCGCATGATCATCGGCCACAGCGTGTTGCCGCGAAACAGATCGCCCGTCGGCGGCTCCACCTTGATCACCTCCGCGCCGAAATCGCCGAGCAGCGAGGCCACCAGCGGCGCGGCATAGAAATTGGCGATATCCAGAACGCGGACGCCGGAGAGGGGGGCCATGCGGGTACTCCTGTAAACGCTAGAGAGATGGCCCGGCGGCATGCACCTGCCGGACGATCGCGGTGAAATTGCCCAGCAGCGGCGAGGGATCGCCCCGGCGGCTGGCGAAAACGAAGTTGACCGGAATCGACAGGTCGTCGACGGCGCGGAACACGACATTGCTGCTCGCCCCCCACCTTTCGGCCGAGACCACCAGCCCGCAACCCAGCCCCACCGAGATGAAGTTCATCATCGAGATATCGCTCTTGGCCTCGATGGCGATGGTCGGCGTCACCCCCTTGGCCTGCAGCGCCGCCAGCAGTTGATCGATCACCAGCGGGTTCACCGAACGGTGCAGCCAGACCAGCGGCTCCTCGGCCAGATCGGCAATGACGAGGCGGGGCCGCGCCGCCAGCGGGTTTTCGCGCGGCAGGCCCAGCATGAAGCCATCCTCGCGCAGGGTCACGCAGTCCAGCAGGTCGAGATCCTGCTGCTGGTTGTGATGAAAGCCGGCGTCGATCCGCCCCTCGCGCAGGGCCTCCAGCTGCTCGAAGGTCGAGAGCTGGCTCAGCTCTATCGAGACATTGGGATAGGCGGCACGGAAGGCCCCGAAGGCCTGCGCCACCAGCCGCTGCTGCCCGGCGATCTCGTTGATGGCAATGCGCAGCCGCCCGATCTCGCCCAGCGCGGCAAAGCGCAGCCGCTCGGTCATGTGCTCGACATCGGCCAGGATGCGGCGCGATTGCAGCAGCAGGTCCGCCCCCGCCTCGGTCAGCTTCAGGCCCCGTGGCAGCCGCTCGAACAGAGCAAGGCCCAGCCCGCCCTCCAGATCGCGGATCTGCTGCGACAGCGCCGGTTGTGACAGGCCCAGCCGCGCCGCCGCCCGGCTCATGTGCAACAGCTCCGCCGCCGCCACGAAATATCTGAGCTGCCGCAATTCCATCGGCTTGCGATAAGCCAAGCCTATCGCATGGGCAATAAGAATCGATTTGACGTATGACGGTTTGCGCCTATCCCCGACACAACGACCATGCAGGAGCAGGACCAATGGCACTCGGGACAATCCTAGACCCCACCGCCGTGCGCGCCGACGACATCACCCACCCGGGGCCCGACCTCGGCGATTTGCGCGGCAAGACCATCGGCTTTCGCGTCGATATCATGTGGCGCTCGTGGGACTGGATCAGCGCGCTGTGGGCAAAGGAACTGGAAGCGGCGGGGGCCAAGGTCGTCTTCTGGCGCGCCGGCGGCCGCACCGGCGACGAGGGCGCGCGCATGGCCGAGGGGCTGAAGGACTTCGTCGGCCAGATCGACGCGGCCATCGTCGGCCTCGGCAATTGCGGCTCCTGCACCGGCTGGACCATCCACGACGCGCTGGCGGCGGCGGCCAGAGGCGTGCCGACCATCGCCATCTGCACGCAGAATTTCGAGGAACTCGGCCACACGCTGGCGCGGCGCGGCGGGCGCTCCGGGCTTCGCCTCCACATCCTGCCCCACCCGCTGAACGAGCGCGAGCAGGCCGATGTCGAGGGCGTCGGCCGCGAACACTACCTGCCGATGATGGCCGCCTTTGGCGCGCATCACACCGCCGCCCAGGAGGCAGCAGAATGACCGAAGCAACAGTCAAAACCCCCATCATCCGCGATTGTGGCCCCGAGGGCTGCGAGGTCGACTGGCTGACCAGCCGCCCGATCGAAACCGAGGTGGATGATGTCCTCGACTTCACCCGCTTCGCCATGGAGCAGGACTGGGGCGACGGCCTGCCGCTGATCCCCCCCACGGTGGAGCGCGTGCGTGAATTCCTCGCGGTCGGCGGCCGCTACCCGGACGAGCTGATCGGCGTGATCCCGCCGATGAACACCGAATGCACGGTGGAAAAGATCGTGATCAACGCGGTGATGGCCGGCGCCCCGGCGGAATCGCTGCCGCTGATCTGCGCGGCGGTGGAGGCGATTTGCGACCCGCGTTTCGATATCGGCGGGCTGAATGCCACCACCGGCTCGGTCGTGCCGCTGGTCGTGGTCAACGGGCCCATCCGCGACCAGCTCGGCATTCCCTATCAACACGGCTGCTTCGGCGGCGCCCCTTCCATGGCGACGGCCATCGGCCGCACGCTGCGCCTGCTGATGCGCAATGTCGGCGGGCAGAAGCTGGGCGTCTCCTGCGAGAGCGTTTTCGGCAACCCCGGCCGCATCGCCGGCATCGTGCTGGGCGAGTGGGAGGAGCGATCGCCATGGGCGCCGCTGGCGCAGCGGCGCGGCGTGCCCGGCAATGCGGTCACCGTCTATGGCGCCATGGGCACGATGAATATTCTCGATATCGACTCGCATTCCGGGCCCGAGTTTCTCGAATCCATCGGCCGCTCGCTGGCCTATCCCGGCGCCAATAATTTCTGCCCCTCGGTGGCCTTTGGCGAGTCCATGGTGGCGATAAACCCGGTCTGGGCCGCAATAATCGGGCGCGACGTGCCCGATATCATGGATGTGCAGGAGCTGATCTGGCGCCATTCCAGCCTGCCAATCGACGCATTTCAGAAGCGTTTGGCCGATAGAATCGTCGAAACCGGCCGGGTTCAGGCCGACGGGCGGGTCTATCTGACGCCAACACCCATGGATGTGTTGGTTTTTGTGGCGGGCGGCACTGGCAGCCTGCATGCGCATGGGATACACAGCTGGGGCACATGCCTGTCGGCCACGAAGGGCGTGCAATAGTTCCGCGCCTTTGGGCGGCGACAGATTCCATAACACAGGGTGAGATGAAAAGATGTATCTCGAAAACTTCACGCATATCACGATCGAGCGGCGCGGCGGGGCAGTCTATGCCACGATGAACCGCCCCGAGGCGCGCAACTCGTTCAACAACGAGCTCGATTTCGACATGATGCGCCTGTTCTGGGAGTTCGATCTCGACCAGACCGCGCAGGTTCTGGTGGTGCAGGGCGCGGGCAAGAGCTTCAGCGCCGGCGGCGACATCGAATATATGCGCCAGACCCGCATTCTTGAAAACTTTGCCCGCGGCGTGCGCCAGGGCAAGAAGATCCTGCACAACATCCTCACCTCGGAAAAGCCGATCATCTCCAAGGTGCACGGCGATGCCATCGGCCTGGGCGCGACCATCGCCCTGTTCTGCGACATCTGCGTTGCCACCGAGGAAACCCGCTTTGCCGATCCGCACGTCAGCGTGGGCCTGGCCGCGGGTGACGGCGGCGCCATCATCTGGCCGCAGATGCTCGGCTATGCCCGCGCCAAGAAGTACCTGCTCAGCGGCAAGCGCATCACCGGCAAGGAAGCCGCCGAAATCGGCCTGATCGCCGATGCCGTGCCGGCCGACCAGCTGGACGCCAAGGTCGACGAGTGGGTGAAGATCTTCACCGACAATGTCGCCACACGCGCGCTGAAGGCCACCAAGATGGCCGTCAACCTCGGCCTCATCCAGGCGCTGTGGGCGCAGGTTGATGCCGGCTTTGGCCTGGAGATGATCACCAGCCAGACCGACGATCACGCCGAGGCCATCGAGGCCTTCGCCGCCAAGCGTCGCCCGGAATTCAAGGGCTACTGAAACCCGGCGGCTCCGGCCGCCTGACAATCCGCCCGTCCCGTCTGGCACCCGGCCCCGGCCGAGACCAGACGGGCGTGGCATGACGGGGCGGGCGACCAAAGGGCCCTGCTTCCGGGGAGACGCCATGCTCGCGCTGTCCGTCACGCTGAAGGCCAGGCCCGGCAATGCCGGCGCCGTGGTGGATCTGCTGCGCGACCTCGCCGCATGCACCCGGGCGGAACCAGGATGCCACCTCTATGTCTTCGGCCCCGGCCCCGATGTCGATACGGTGGTGATGCTGGAACGCTATGCCGACAAGGACGCGTTCCGGGCCCATGCCACCAGCCCGCATATCGCCACCTATGGCCCCCGGCTGAACGCGCTGCTGGAAAGCCCGCCGCAGCCGGTGTTCTTTGACGAGATCGACTGACCCCATGCCCGCACTGTTTCGACTGGACGGCCGCGTGGCGATTGTAACCGGTGCTTCCGCCGGGCTCGGTGCGCGCATGATCGTCGCGCTGGCCGAGGCCGGCGCGCAGGTGGTCGGCATCGCGCGGCGGCTGGATCTGCTGGAGGCCCAGATCGCGGCCCTGCCCGGCAGCGGCCACATGGCGCTGGCCTGTGACCTGCAACAGCCCGACGAGATCACCGCGCTGGCCGAGACCATCGCTGCCCGGTTCGGCACCGTGCATGTGCTGGTGAACAATGCCGGCATGCACCACACCGCGCCCGTCGCCGATGAGCCCCTCGCCATTTTCGACCAGACGATGGGCGTGAATGTGCGGGCGCCCTTCCTGCTGTCGCGCGCAATTGCCCCGCTGATGACCGCCCCCAGCGGCGGCTCGATCATCAACATCGCCTCGGTTCTGGCCTTTATCGGCGTCGAAAAGTCGCCCTGCGCCTCCTATTCGGCATCCAAGGGTGGCCTCGTGGCCCTCACCCGCGATCTGGCCACGCAATGGGCCAAGCGGGGCATTCGCGTCAATGCGCTGTGCCCCGGCTGGTTCAACACCGAGATCACCGCCTCCATGTTCGAAACCGAGCGCGGGCGCGCCTTTGTCGCGGCGCAAATGCCGATGGCCCGCGCTGGCCGCGCCGAGGAACTCGACGGCCCGCTGGTGTTTCTGGCCAGCGATGCCAGCTCCTATGTCACCGGCACCACGCTGTTGGTGGATGGCGGGCAGATCGCCACCTGATGCTGGAAAGACGGCGGGCGCTCAGCCGGTCGCCAGCCCTTCCAGCATGTCGATCCGCGTGCGGGTGAGGTGCAGCGTGGCGATGCGCCACTGGCCATCCTCCACGACATAGGTCTCGCGATAATGCCCGCGGGCGTGCAGGTGAAAGCCCGGCATCTCGACATCATCCTCCATCGCCCAGATGGCGCTTGCGGTAGTGGGGGACGTCACCGCGATCACCGGCGTGTGGCACTGGTGCACGGTCACCGCCTCGGCCAGCAGATTGGCGATGTAGGCGCGAATGGCCGCGCGCCCGCGCACCTCGGGCATGGCCTGCGGGTCGCCGCCCCGGGTGGTGACGGCCATGTCGACGTTCATCGTGGCGTCGCGGGCGAACAGCGCGGCGTAGTCGTCCCACTGCTTCAAATCGATATGCAGGCAATAGCGCGCCTTGAGGTGCTTGATTTCCTCGCGCACGAGCAGGTCATCGAGTGTCATCGCCCTCTCCCAAGGCAGCCTTATGGCCCCTTGGTACGGGCAGTGCCCCTGCCCGTCCATGACGAATGCGCCGCTCAGCCGACGGCGGCGGCAATCCGCGCGGCGATACCGGGGTCGTCGATGGTGGGTGGCACGTCCCAATGCTCGCCATTGGCGATCTTGCGCAGCAGATTGCGCAGCGTCTTGCCGGAGCGGGTCTTCGGCAGGCCCGGCACCACGAAGGCCGTCTTCAGCGCCGCCACCGCGCCCAGTTCGGCCCGTACCGCCGCGATCACCCGGGGGCCCAGCGTCGCATCACCCTCCGCCCCGACGCGCGGCACCACGAAGGCGACCGGGATCATGCCCTTGATCGCGTCGTCCGCGCCGATCACCGCGCATTCCGCCACGCCGTCCTGCGCCGCAACGATCTGCTCCATCTGCCCCGTGGAAAGGCGATGGCCGGCGACGTTGATGATGTCGTCGGTGCGGCCCATGATGTGGAGGAAGCCGTCCGCGTCGAAATGGCCGGCGTCGCCCGTCTCGTAATAGCCGGGGAAGGCGGCGAAGTTCTTCTCGTAGCCGGCCTGGTTGTTCCACAGCGTGCGGAAGGCGCCGGGGGCCAGCGGCGTGGCGATGGCCACGGTGCCGCTCTGCCCGGCGGGCACCGGCTGGCCATCATCGCCCAGAATGGCGAATTCATAGCCCGGCACCGGAAAGCCGGCGCTGCCACGCTTGCGGCGCAGATCGCCCAGCGCAAAGCAACTCGCCACGCCCGGCCAGCCCAGCTCGGTCTGCCACCAGTGGTCGATCACCGGCAGGCCGGATTTTGCCTCGGCCCACAGGATGGTGTCGGGGTCGGCGCGTTCACCGGCGAGGAAGATGACGCGGCAGTCGCCCGTGCCGATTTCGCGCAGGAAGTGCCCTTCCGGGTCCTCCTTGCGGATCGCGCGGATCGCGGTGGGGGCGGTGAAAAAGCTCTTCACCCCATGCCGCACGATGGTGCGCCAGAAGGTGCCGGGGTCGGGCGTGCCGATCGGCTTGCCCTCGAACAGCACGGTGGTGGCCCCGACCAGCAGCGGGGCATACACGATGTAGCTGTGGCCCACGACCCAGCCCACATCAGAGGCCGCCCAGAACGGGTCTCCCGCGCCGATGCCATAGATATTGGCTATGCTCCACGCGAGAGCCACGGCATGGCCGCCGTTCTCGCGCACCACGCCCTTCGGCGTGCCGGTGGTGCCGGAGGTGTAGAGGATATACAGCGGATCCGTGGCGGCAACCGGCACCGGCGCGGGCACGGCATCGGCGGCGGTGGCGGCGCGCAGCGTGGCCCAATCGTGATAGGGCGAGCCGGCGAGATCCGCCGGGGCCTGATCGCGCTGCGCCACCACGACATGATCGACCGCGTGAGCGGCCAGCGCCAGCGCCTCGTCCACCATCGGCTTGTAATGGATGGTGCGCGATCCCTCGATGCCGCAGGAGGCGGTGAGCAGCACCTTCGGCGTGGCGTCGTCGACGCGCTTGGCCAGCTCCAGCGGGGCAAAGCCGCCGAACACCACCGAATGAACCGCCCCCAGCCGCGCGCAGGCCAGCATGGCGAACAGCGTCTCGGGCACCATCGGCATATAGATGACGACGCGGTCGCCCTTCACCACGCCCAGGCTGGCCAGCATCACGGCGACGCGGCCCACCTCCTCCAGCAGCTCGCCGTAAGACCATGTGCGCAGGGCGCCGGTCACCGGGCTGTCATAGATCAGCGCCGCCGTCTCGCCTCGCCCGGCCTGCACGTGGCGGTCGAGACAATTGTGGCAGGTGTTGAGGCTGGCCCCGGCGAACCAGCCCGCACCCTCGGTATAGGCCGTGGATGGCGGCACCGCCCAGTCAATCGCCTGTGCCGCGCGCAGCCAGAAGGTCTCGCGGTCGGCAATGCTCTCGGCAAAGGCGGCTTCGTAGGATGCGCTCATCACCGGCTCTCAGGCAAACCGCTTGGTCAGGATGATGGTGGTGGGGTCGCCCTCCATAGCCTGGGGCACAAAGCCGCTCTCGCGTTCCAGCTCGATGGCGGCGTGATTGTCGCGGCTCTCGATGGCGATGACTTGGCGAACGCCCATGGTCTGCGCCACGTCGCCGAGGAAGCCGAGCATAACCCAGCCCAGCCCCCTGGCGCGGTAATCGTGGCGGATGGAAATGGCGACCTCGGCGGTCTCGCGCTTGCCGTCACAGGCCAGCAGCCCGGAGGCGACCAGCTCGCCATTGGCCGCATCGAAGGCGAGGAAGCTCTCCGACCGGATGTGGTCGGCATGAATGAACGGGTCGAGCTGCTCATGGCTGACATGGGCGCCCGCCGTAAAGAAGCGGAAGCGGCGGTCCTCGTCGCTCACCTTGTCGAAGAAGGCGGCAAGGGCGGCTTCGTCGGCCTCGGTGGTGGGGCGGATATCAAGGGCAACCCCGGAACGGGTGGCCAGACGGGTTCCATGCGGCCGGGTTACGCTGGGGTCGGTCATGACAAATCCTCGCTGGTGGTGGGGGGCTGGTGGTGGGGGGCTGTTGGTGGAGGCGGGTGGTCGGGGCGGGTGGTCCGGCGGGCGGTAGAGGCTCTGGGCCCCGGTGAAACGGCGGACCCGGCGAGACAATGCGGGCGATTAAACGATGCAACCGGCAAAACAATGCGCCAGATCAATCCGCCGTGCCCTGCCTTCCCCGCAAGGCACGACGGATGCTCCCAGGGGGAAGTTTAGTCGTCGATCTTGCGGCGGAAGGTCTCGGGCAGGAAGAACAGCCCGAACACCGCCGTCAGGCCGGCCACCACCACGGGATACCAGAAACCGTAGTAGATATTGCCATTGGCCGCGACCATGGCAAAGCCGATGGCCGGCAGCAGCCCACCCAGCCAGCCGTTGCCGATGTGATAGGGCAGCGACATCGAGGTGTAGCGGATGCGGCTGGGGAACAGCTCCACCAGCAGCGCCGCGATCGGGCCGTAAACCATGGTCACCAACAGCACGAGCCAGAACAGCAGCGCCACTACCCTGGGCTTGTTGATGGCCTTGGGATCGGCCTTGGCCGGATAGCCAACCCGCGACAGCTCGCCCACCACGGCGGGCTTGGCGGCAACGGCCGGCTTGCCCGCTTCGCCAGCCTTGCCCGCTTCGGCCGCCTTGGCGGCAACGGCGGGCGAACCCACCACCTGCGCGGTGAAGGCGGCAATCGCCTTCTTCTTGTCATCGCCCTTCAGCTTGGCAGGATCGGGCGCGACAAAGCTCTTGTCGCCAATGGTGATGGCGGCAATCGTGCCGGCGGGCGCGGCCACGTTCTTGTAGTTCACTGCGGCCTTGGCCAGCGCGTTCTTGACGATATCGCAGCTGGTGGTGTCGAACTTGTTGGTGCCGACGGGGTCGAACTGTGACGAGCATTCGGCCGGATTGGCGGTCAGCGTCACCGGGGCGGTCGCCTGCGCATGGGCCAGCGCCGGGTTGGCGGCTTCGGTCAGCGCTTCGAACACCGGGAACATGGTCAGCGCCGCCAGTGCGCAGCCGGTGAGGATGACCGGCTTGCGGCCAATCCTGTCCGACAGCGAACCGAAGACGAGGAAGAACGGCGTTGCCAGCAGCAGCGCCATGATCACCAGCGAGTTGGCGGTCAGCCCGTCAACCTTCAGCATCTTTTCCAGGAAGTACATCGCGTAGAGCTGGCCCGAATACCACACGACAGCCTGCCCGGCGATGGCGCCGAAGAAGGCGAGCAGCACGATCTTCAGATTGCTCCACTTGCCGAAAGCATCGGTCAGCGGCGCCTTCGACGACGTGCCCTCGTCCTTCATCTTCTGGAACACCGGCGATTCGTGCAGCTTCAGGCGCAGCCACAGGCCAACGCACAGGAACAGGCCCGAAAGCAGGTAGGGAATGCGCCAGCCCCAGGCCTTGAACGCCTCCTCGCCAATGCCGGTATCCGGCGAGCGCACGAGAATGACGATCAGCAGCGCCATGGCCAGACCCGCCGTGGCGGTGATCTGGATCCAGCTGGTATAGAGGCCGCGCTTGTTGTCGGGCGCATGCTCGGCAACATAGGTGGCGGCACCACCATATTCGCCGCCCAGCGCCAGGCCCTGGCACATGCGCAGGGCCACCAGCATGATCGGCGCGGCCACACCGGCCGTCTTGTAGGTGGGCAGGCAGCCGACGAGGAAGGTCGACAGGCCCATCACCAGCAGGGTGATGATGAAGGTGTAGCGGCGGCCGACCAGATCGCCGATCCGCCCGAAC
>CAIXXP010000232.1 GCA_903923465.1 uncultured Sphingomonadales bacterium
ACTTCGGCACCGCCTTCTTCGTGCCGTCGGCCGGTGGTGATCCGGTGCTGTTCCAGCACCTGTTCTGGTTCTTCGGCCATCCGGAAGTCTACATCCTCATTCTTCCCGGCTTCGGCATCATCTCGCAGATCGTGGCGACCTTCTCGAAGAAGCCGGTGTTCGGCTACCTCGGCATGGCCTATGCCATGGTCGCCATCGGCGTGGTTGGCTTCGTCGTGTGGGCGCACCACATGTACACCACCGGCCTGTCGGAAGACGTGAAGATGTACTTCACCACCGCCACCATGGTGATCGCGGTGCCCACCGGCATCAAGATCTTCTCGTGGATCGCCACGATGTGGGGCGGCTCGATCTCGTTCCGCAGCCCGATGGTCTGGGCGATGGGCTTCATCTTCCTGTTCACCGTTGGCGGTGTGACCGGTGTGGTGCTGGCCAATGGCGGCATCGACGACAACCTGCAAGACACCTATTATGTGGTGGGCCATTTCCACTACGTGCTGTCGCTGGGTGCCGTTACCTCGCTGTTCGCGGGCTTCTACTACTGGTTCCCCAAGATGAGCGGACGCTGGCACTCGGAGTTCCTCTCCTACCTGCACTTCGCGATCTTCTTCGTGGGTGTGAACATGATCTTCTTCCCCATGCACTTCCTGGGGTTGCAGGGCATGCCGCGCCGCTATCCCGACTATGCCCCGGCTTTCGAGCACTGGAACCATATCGCCACCAATGGCTATAAGGTGATGGCTGCCTCGATGGTGATCTTCTTCGTGAACATCGCCTACGCGTTGATCGCCGGCAAGAAGGCGGAAGGGAACTATTGGGGCGAAGGCGCCAATACGCTGGAGTGGACCCTGTCCAGCCCGCCGCCCTTCCACCAGTTCGAAACGCTGCCGATCATCGGCGACGACGACCACCATTGATCGGACACATGCCCCTCCTGCGCTTCGGCTGCCGCGTGCCGGCGCCGGGTGGGGGAGGGGCATCGCAATAATATGACCACCATAACCCTTCCCCGCCCCATGGATGGCGCCCGGTCTGCCGCCGGGCGGCGACCCACCGAATGGCGCGACTTCCTCGCGCTGACCAAGCCGCGCGTGATGAGCCTGGTGATCTTCACCGGCCTGTGCGGCTTGCTGGCGGCGCCTGAACAGATCAACCCGGTGCTGGGCTTCACCGCGATCCTGTGCATCGCCATCGGCGCCGGCGGCGCTGCCGCACTGAACCAGTGGTGGGAAGCCGACATCGACGCCGGCATGCGCCGCACCGCCTCACGCCCTCTGCCCGCCGGACGCATGGACCGGACCAGCGCCCGCGATTTCGGCGTGGCGCTCTCGGGCACCTCGGTGTTCGTCATGGGGCTGGCAATCGGCTGGCTGGCGGCGCTCATCCTCGCCATTTCGATCGTCTATTATTCGGTGATCTACACTGTGTGGCTGAAGCCGCGCACGCCGCAGAACATCGTCATCGGCGGTGGCGCCGGGGCTTTCCCGCCGCTGATCGGCTGGGTGGCGGCGACGGGGCACATCACTGCGATGCCGGTGCTGCTGTTTCTCATCATCTTCATGTGGACCCCCCCGCATTTTTGGGCGCTGGCCCTGTTTGTCCAGTCGGACTACGCCAAGGTGGGCATTCCGATGATGCCGGTTGTGGCCGGCGAGGCCGTGACCCGGCGGCTGATCATGCTGTATGCCGCGCTGCTGCTGCCGCTCAGCCTGTTGCCCTGCTTTATCCCGGCGCGGCTGGGTGGCGCGGGTTCGCTGTATGGCTGGGTGGCGGGCGTCTGCTCCACCGTGTTTCTGGCCGCTTCCATCCGCGTCGGCCTGCGCCGCCGGAACGGTGAGGCCGACACGATGAAGCCGGAGAAGCAGCTGTTCGCGATCTCCATCATCTATCTTTTCGCATTGTTCGGCGCCCTCGTGGCCGCCAAGTGGATTCAGGGGTAACGTCGATGAGCAAGGCCACCGACCCCGTTGACACACCGCCCCTGACCCCGGCCCCCCTGACCCCGGCCCCCCTGAACCCTGCCGAGGATCGCGCCCGGGTTATCGCTGCGCGCAATCGCGTGGTTGGGCTGCTGCTCGCTTGCCTGGTGGTGCTGTTTTTCGCCATCACCATCGTCAAGATCAAGATCTAGGGGCATGACGGTGTCCTCATCCGCCTCGATCACCGGCCCGCGCAATCGGCGCGTGGGGCTGATGGCGGCTGGTGTGGCGCTGTGGATGTTGGCGCTCGGCTATGCGGCGGTGCCGTTGTATCGCCTGTTTTGCCAGGCGACCGGCTATGGTGGCACCCCGTCGCGGGTGACCGAAGCGCAGGCCAGCGGCGTGCGCGCGCTGTCCGGCCAGACCATTTCGATCCGTTTCGACAGTAACATCGACCCCGGAATGCCGTGGCGGTTCGGGCCCGAGCGCACCACCCAGACCGTGCAGATCGGTGCGCGCTCGCTGGCGCTGTTCGATGCGACCAACCTGTCGGACCATGCGATCACCGGCGCGGCCAGCTATAATATCGAGCCCGAGTCTGCGGCGCGCTATTTCACCAAGATCCAGTGCTTCTGCTTCACCCGGCAAACGCTGAAGGCGCACGAGCAGGTGCGCATGCCGGTGATCTTCTATGTGGACCCCAAGCTGCTGTCCGACCCGGATGCCAAGGATGTCACGCAGATCACGCTGAGTTATACATTCCACCCGGTGGGCGCGGATGGTGTGGCACGGGGAGCGGCGAAATGACCGGGTTCATGGCCGCTGATTATCAAAACTTCTGGCACCAAGGCGGCCAGGAGGTTAGCGCAATTCAGTTTTACCTAGCGGCATGCCGGCCGCGGCACATTTCTAAGCGGGGAGCTTGACGAACATGGCTGGAGCCAAGAACCACGAATACCACATTCTGCCGCCCAGCATCTTGCCGCTGGCGGGTTCCATTTCGCTGCTGGCCTCGACCAGCGGCGGCGTGTTGACCATGCACGACAGTCCCAACGGCAAGTATCTGCTGGCCGCCGGCGTGATGGGCATCCTGTTCGTCCTGTTCCAGTGGTGGTCGAGCGTGATCCGCGAGGCCCATGCCGGCGATCACACGCCGGTGGTGCAGCTGCATCTGCGCTATGGCATGATCCTGTTCATCGCCTCCGAGGTGATGTTCTTCGTCGGCTGGTTCTGGGCCTTCTTCGATTTCTCGCTGTTTCCCAGCGCGGCGAAGGTTATCGGCGGAACCTGGCCTCCCAAGAGCCTGACCGCGGTGCTGAACCCCTTCGATCTGCCGCTGATCAACACGCTGATCCTGCTGTGCTCTGGCACCACGGTTAGCTGGGCGCATCACTGCCTGCTGCACGGCAACCGCGACGGGCTGAAGACCGGCCTGTGGTGCACCATTCTGCTGGGCATGCTGTTCACCAGCCTGCAGGCTTTCGAATACGCCCACGCGCCGTTTGCCTTTGGCAAGAACACCTATGGTTCGGCCTTCTACATGGCCACCGGCTTCCACGGCTTCCACGTGATCGTCGGCACCATCTTCCTCGCCGTCTGCCTGAAGCGCGCCTACAATGGTGATTTCACCCCCAAGCAGCACTTCGGTTTCGAAGCCGCCGCCTGGTACTGGCACTTCGTCGACGTGGTGTGGCTGTTCCTGTTCTCGGCCATCTATGTGTGGGGCAACTGGGGTTTCCCGGTTGACTAAATGCCGGCGGGGTGATCAGTCGCGCGGATGAGCGACAGTGCCCCCCCACCCCATTCTTACCCGGAAAAAAGGCAGCCGAGTCTCGTCTCGGCTGCCTTTTTTGGTCTTTGCCCGCGCTGTGGAGCAAAAGGGCTATTTGCCGGCGTGGCCAGGTTTGCCCAGCGCTGCGGCACCTGCGACCTTGATTTTACCCAGTTCAACGTGGGTGACGGGCCGGCGGCCTTCCTCACATTCGGCGTAGGCGCACTGGTGGTATGCGTCGCGGCGTGGCTGGCGCTGGCGGTTGATCCACCAGTGTGGGTCTATGTGCTGGTGCTGGTGCCGCTCACGTTCGGCCCGACCATCTGGGGCCTGCGCGTCGCCAAGGCCGCGCTGCTGGCTTCGGAATATCGCCGCGCGGCGGGCCAGGGGCGGAGGGTGGATTGATGGCCGAGCCGCAAACCCGCCCGCGCTTTCCCTGGCTGGCGACCCTGGTGGTCGCGGCGGCGGTGGGCTTCATGGTGCACCTCGGCTTCTGGCAGCTTGATCGGCTGCACCAGAAGGAGGCGATGATCGCCCAGTTTGAAGCGGCGCGAGCGTCTACCCTTATGGTCCCATACCCCAACGGTGACCTTGGTCCGTTCCCTTACAGCCATGTGCAAACAGTTTGCGCTGTGGTCTTGGGCCAGACGGCTGTCTCCGGTGAGAACGCAACTCATCAGAGCGGCTGGGCACATGTGGTAGATTGTCGCGTCGAGGGCGGCGCGCGGGTGAAGGTGCGGCTTGGTTGGTCTGATCGTCCGGCCCCTGTGGCCTGGACCGGCGGAACGGTAACCGGGGTGATCATTCCCGAGAAGATCAACGCCCCCGCCGATTGGCACATCGTCGCCGATCCGCCGCTCGCCGGATTGCAGGCTAACGCCCGGCCAGACCCGCGTGATCTGCCGAACAACCATTTCTCCTATGCGGTGCAGTGGTTCCTGTTCGCGGCGACGGCTTTGGTGATTTATGGTTTGGCGTTGCGGAAAAGGTTGAAGGGGAAGGGGTAGGTGCGAGGCCATCGCCCTCGCGCTCCCAGACCTGTCATTGTCGCGTGCTGCTCACCCTTGGCGCAAGGCCGCCGCGCCGCAGGCTATTATGGCCGCTTCGCGGCAAGGCACGCCGCTGAGATGGCGCCCCAACGCCGACAGTATTGGGGGTTTGGGGGTGTAACACCCCCAAGACTTCCCCTTTTAGCCTTCAACGCTCCTAAACCTTGCCACCAGCGCCCAGCCCCGCTAACCGCGCCTCATGGACTATATCAGCACCCGTGGTAGCGCCCCGGCGCTCGATTTTGCCGGCGCAACGCTGGCGGGCCTTGCCTCTGATGGCGGCCTCTATGTGCCACGCGAGTGGCCGCGCTTCGGCGAGGCCGAGATCGCGGCGATGGCCGGCCTGCCTTATGCCAAGCTGGCGCAGCGGATCATGCAGCCTTTCGTGGGCGATAGCGTCTCGCCACAGCGGCTGCTGGAGCTGACCACGGCCGCCTATGGCCGCTTTGCCCACGCCGCTGTTACCCCGCTGAAGCAGTTCGACGAGCAGCAGTGGCTGCTGGAGCTGTTCCACGGGCCCACGCTGGCCTTCAAGGATGTGGCGCTGCAATTGCTCGGCCTGTTCTTCGAGGAGTTTCTCAGCAAGGGCACGCAGAATCTCACCATCGTCGGCGCCACCAGTGGCGATACCGGCTCGGCGGCGATTGATGCTGTGGCGGGCCGCGCCAAGGTGGATATCTTCATGCTCCACCCCAAGGGTCGGGTGTCGGACGTGCAGCGCCGCCAGATGACCACCGTGATGGCGCCCAATGTGCACAATATCGCGGTGACGGGCGCCAGCTTCGACGATGCGCAGGCCATGGTGAAGCGCATGTTCAACGATGCCGGCATGACCGGGCGATTCAACATCGGCGCGGTGAACTCGATCAACTGGGCGCGGCTGATGGCGCAGGTGGTGTATTACTTCGCCGCCGCGCTGCAACTGGGCGCGCCCGCCCGCCGCGTGGCCTTCAGCGTGCCCACCGGCAATTTCGGCGATGTGTTTGCCGGTTACGTGGCCGCCCAGATGGGGCTGCCGATCGAGCGGCTGATCGTGGCCACCAATGTGAACGATATTCTCCACCGCGCACTGTCCACCGGCGACTATTCGCAGGGCACGGTGACGCCAACCGCGGCCCCCTCGATGGACATCCAGGTCTCGTCGAACTTCGAGCGACTGCTGTTTGATCTCGGCGGGCGCGATGGTGCCGCGCTGGCCGCGCAAATGGCCGGGTTCGAGGCGACCAAGGCGATGACCCTGACCAATGCCCAGCGGGAGGGCGCCGCCGCGCTGTTCAGCTCGGCCCGCGCGGATGCCGATGATATGTCGCGCGCCATTCGCTGGGCGTGGGATGCCGCCGGCGAGCTGATCGACCCGCACACCGCCATCGGCCTGCATGCGGCGCGCGCCGCCTGTCATGGGGCCGGTATCGACAAATCGGTGCCGGTGGTGACGCTGGCGACGGCGCACCCGGCCAAGTTCCCCGATGCCGTGGAGCGCGCCACCGGCCAGCGCCCGGAACTGCCCGCGCGCATCGGCGACCTGTTCGACCGCGAGGAGCGTTGCGTGGATCTGGCGGGCGACTACGCGGCGGTGGCCGCCTATATCGCCTCCCACGCCACCGCGCGCGACTGACGGCATGGCGGGGGGCGCGACGGATGGCTGAACTGGCCGGCCAGCCGCTGGTGCTCGCCGGCGAGGGCTGGGGCGATTACGGGCTGGTGGACAGCGGCCATGGGCGCAAGCTCGAACGCTATGGCCCCTGGCGCTTCATCCGCCCCGAGGCGCAGGCGCTGTGGAGCCCGCGCCAGAATGACTGGCGCGCCCATGGCGAATTCGTCCCCGGCGCCGACGAGGACGGTGGCGGGCGCTGGCTGTTCGGCCCGGCGCTGGCCGATGGCGCCCTGCCGCATAGCGTGCCGCGCGATGGCTGGCCACTGCAATGGGGCAACGAGGTGCGCTTCACCGCCAATTGCACCCCCTTCCGCCATCTCGGCTTTTTTCCCGACATGGCACCGGTGTGGGCGTGGATGGGCGAAATGCTGGGCCAAACCAGCGATGCCAGCACGCTGAACCTGTTTGGCTATACCGGCGTCGGCACGCTGGCGCTGTCGCACTATGGCCCAGTCACCCATGTCGATGCCTCGAAGAAATCGGTGGCGCAGGCGCGGGCCAATGCGGCGCTGTCGGGTCTGGAAGCGCGGCCGGTGCGCTGGATTATCGACGATGCGACCAAATTCACAGCCCGCGAAGTGCGTCGGGGCAAGCGCTATGACGGCATCATCCTCGATCCGCCCAAATTTGGCCGCGGGCCAGAGGGCGAGGTGTGGCGGCTGGAGGAGCATCTGCCCGCGCTGGTGGCCGATTGCCGCCGCCTGCTGGATGCCGACAGCCGCTTCCTGTTCCTCACCGTCTATGCCGTGCGGATGAGTTCGCTGGCGCTGGCGGGCCTGTTGGCAGAACTGTTCGCCGATCTTCCCGGCACCATCGAATATGGCGATCTGGCCATTCGCGAAGACGCCGGGCGCGAGGATGCCGGTGCCGCCGATGGCGCGCGCCGCCTGCTGCCCACGGCCATATTCGCCCGCTGGCGCCGGAGTTGAGCCTCCGCCGCGCTGGACTCTTGGCCCCCGAAGTGCCATCCGCCCGCCTCTTGCCCAAGGACCTTGCCCGTGGCCGATAGCCTGACACTTGAAGTGGACGATCTGGAAATCGATGTCCTGACCGGCATCTATTCCGAGGAGACCGGCCGGCCGCAGCCCCTGCGCATCTCCGTGGCGGCGCGTCTGCGGGTGGCCGAGCATTACGCCGCCGACACACCGCTGTCGGCCTCGAAGAACTACATGGACCTGAAATTTGCCGCCAGCGAGGCGCTGACCACCGGCGTGCATTTCAAGCTGGTGGAAGCGGTGGCGGAGCATATCTGCGATACGCTGTTCATGCAGGATGAGCGGGTGGAGCAGGTCCGCGTGAAGATCATCAAGCTGGCGCTGAGCGAGGCCAACGAGAAGATTGGCATCACGCTGGTGCGGGAGCGGCGCTGATGGCGCTGATCCGGGTGGAGGGCTTGCCGGCGGATCCGCTGGATGCCGCCGCCCGCTTCTATGCCGAGGTGGCGCCGCAAGTGGCGCAAAGCGGCGACGCGGTGGTGACCCTGCTTTTTCCGCCGGCCGACCACGCGCACCGTGGCTGGCGCGAGGCGGCGGTGGCCTCGCTGGCGCGCGCGCTGGCCCCGCGCCGCGTCAACGCCATGGTAGGTGATGAGGCGATTGCCATTGCCGCGACCCTCGCCTGGCTGGAAGGTGCCGAGGCCATGACCGGGCAATTGCTGCCGCTGGCCCCGCCTTCGTGCCCGGATAGCCACGGGGCGGGCGAGGTGCTAGATTGATCGGCATGTCCGTCCTGACCTCCTCTCCGGTGCCAGCGAATCCCACCCCCTTGGTCGATCGGTTCGCCCGGACCATCACCTATCTGCGCCTTTCGGTGATCGACCGATGCGACCTGCGCTGCACCTATTGCATGCCCGAGCGGCAGACCTTTCTGCCCAAGGCGGAGGTGCTGACGCTGGAGGAATTGCACCAGTTGGCCCTGGGCTTCATCGCGCGCGGGGTGCGCAAGCTGCGCCTTACCGGCGGGGAGCCCCTGGTGCGGCGCGACATGCTGGATCTGGTGCGGGCACTGGGGCGG
Organism: uncultured Sphingomonadales bacterium; assembly: GCA_903923465.1. Taxonomy (GTDB): domain Bacteria; phylum Pseudomonadota; class Alphaproteobacteria; order Sphingomonadales; family Sphingomonadaceae; genus Novosphingobium. The sequence goes on from CAIXXP010000232.1 coordinate 8,407, forward strand.
CAGCTGGAACCCGGCGGTGGGCTGGAAGAACTGACGCTGACCACCAACGCCACCCGCCTGGCCGAATTCGCCGAACCGCTGCGCGAGGCGGGGGTGCGCCGGGTGAACATCTCGCTCGACACGCTGGACCGCGCCACCTTCACCCGCATCACCCGGCGCAATTCGCTGCCGCAGGTGCTGGAGGGCATCGCCGCCGCGCGCGCCGCCGGGCTGACGGTGAAGCTGAATACCGTGGCGCTGAAGGGCATCAACGAGGCCGAGATTCCCGATCTGGTCGGCTGGGCGCATGGGCAGGGGATGGAGATTACCCTGATCGAGGTGATGCCGCTGGGCGAGGTCGACGAGGACCGCTTCGACCACTACCTGCCGCTGTCTTCGGTGCGCGAGGGGTTGGATAAGCGCTGGACGCTGACGCCCTCCGCCCACCGTAGCGGCGGCCCGGCGCGCTATGTCGACGTGGCCGAGACCGGCGGGCGGCTCGGCTTCATCACCCCGCTGACCAACAATTTCTGCGAGGGCTGCAACCGCATCCGCATCACCGCCACGGGCCAGCTCTACCCCTGCCTTGGCGGGCACGAGCAGGTCGATCTGCGCGCGGCCCTGCGTTCGGGGGAACCAGAGGCGGCCCTTGCCCGGGCGCTGGATACCGCCATGCGCATCAAGCCCGAGCGCCATCACTTCACCATCGACCGGGCGGGCGAGGCCCCGCATCTGCCGCGCCATATGTCGATGACCGGGGGCTGACGGCATGCCCCAAGTTCTATGACAATCAAGCTGGTGTTTCTGGGCCGGCTGGAGGATCTGGCCGGGGCGGGCGAGATGCTGCTGCCGCTGGATGAACCGCAAGCGCTGCCTGCGATACTCGCGGGGCTCCCCGCCGATCTGGCTGCGGCGTTGCAGGGGCCCAAGGTGAAGCTGGCGCTGAATGGCGCGCTGTTGCCGCCCGGCGCGGAGCCGGTGCTGGCCGATGGCGACGAGCTGGCCTTCCTGCCCCCGGTCAGCGGAGGCTGAGGTGCCGGCCGATGTTCGCCTGGCCGAGGCACCCTTCGTGCCCGATGCCGAGATCGGTGCCTTTGCCCGGGCGCAACCGCAAGCGGGCGGTCTGGTCAGCTTCACCGGGCAGGTGCGCGTCGATGGCCCCGCTGGCGCTGGCGACGTCGAAGCGCTGGAACTGCGCCACTATCCCCCGCTCACCTTGCCGGGCATGCGGGCACTGGCGGATGAGGCTTTGGCACGCTGGACCTTGACCGGCCTGTTGATTGTGCACCGCATCGGCGTGATGCTGCCGGGCGACCCGATCGTGCTGGTGTGTGCCGCCGCGCGCCACCGCCGCGAGGCCTTTGCCGCCGCCGATTTCGCGATGGACCATCTGAAGAGCGAAAGCTGGTTCTGGAAGCGCGAGAAGCGGGGCGGGCTGTGGCGCTGGGTCGAGCCGCGCGCGCAAGACCATGCCGATCTCAGCCGCTGGCAGAACGCGCGCGCCTAGCCCGGCATCCTCGCCTTGAGCCCGTCCAGCGCCGTGTCCTCGATGCCGACCAGTTCCAGCACCTCGTCGCGGGCGGTGGCGATGGCCGTCGCCACTGGCCTGACGGGCATGGTGTCGGCGCCGCCATCCACCAGCGCGTGGTTGAGGCGATCATCAATATAGATCTGCTCCAGCCGCGCTTGCGCCACGGCAAGGTCGGTGCGGTTGGTATCCAGTTCGGCCAGCGCTTCATTGGCGGCGGCCCAGGCGTTGCTGGGCACGGCGGCGCCCTGGGCGGCATCCACCAGCCGCCCGGCGTCGGCGCGGCGGGCGAGGAAGGCCTTGTGCGCCTTGCGGGCGGAATCGAGCAGTGCGTCGAGCTGGGCGCGCAGCGCGGGGCTCACCGGCTCGGCGGCCATGGGCGAGGGCGATGCGGCGGGAGCCTGCGCGCGGGCGCTGCGTTCCGCCGGGCGCTGGGCCAGCGAGGGATATTTCTCATCCGCGCAGGCCGATAGCGCCAGCACCGCCCCGGCGACTGCCGCGAATCGCAAGGCTCCCGCGAATCGGTGCCGGGCACCGGACCGGTCAAGCCAGGGGGAAACGGGGCGATGGCGGGGCGAAGGGGTGCGCAAAAAGGGCATGGGCCGTGCCATAGCATGCCCGCCGCGCCGCGCCAGTCTCCCCATATGCGGCATGCGCGGGATTTTGCGCCCCGGCCGGCGCCAAACCGCCCATCCTCGCGTTGACAGAAGCGGGCGCTTCGATTAGGGCGCGCTTTCTTCCGACCCCGCTGGTGTGGGGCGGTTTTCCGCTTTGCCTGTCGTGTGGCAGCCTGAATGGGCTTCGCAGGGTGTGGTTGGCGGCAGGCAGTTTGGATTGGATAAGTATCATGTTCGCAGTCGTGCGCACGGGCGGCAAGCAGTATCGCGTTGCCGCCGGAGACAAGATCGCGGTCGAGAAGCTGGCGGGTGACGCTGGCGACAAGATCACGCTGGGCGATGTTC